>NZ_LIXE01000013.1:0-78662 GCF_003584965.1 Vibrio sp. PID23_8
ATTTTGGACCCACCTGATTTCCATGCCGAACTCAGAAGTGAAACGAAATAGCGCCGATGGTAGTGTGGGGCTTCCCCATGTGAGAGTAGGACATCGCCAGGCTTTTAATTTAAGGTACTTGTTCTGAACGACAAGTATCGGATAAAACAAAAGTTTTATCTCCGTGTGGAGCGGTAGTTCAGTTGGTTAGAATACCGGCCTGTCACGCCGGGGGTCGCGGGTTCGAGTCCCGTCCGCTCCGCCATTTATTTCGAGAGTCGTCTCACTAAACACGAACTTCAGGGGTGTAGCTCCAATTGGCAGAGCAGCGGATTCCAAATCCGCGTGTTGGGAGTTCGAATCTCTCCACCCCTGCCATATTTAAGGCTCTAGTCGAAAGACTAGAGCCTTTTTTATTTCAGAAGCTAAAGAGTATAGCTCTAGAACTCCCTACTGAGGCTATGGAAAGTCTCTAAACAATACCTCTCGAATCGCATTTACGCGCAGTACTGATATATGGTGATAGCCACTTAGCGTGATTAGCCGAGTACTTCCTGTTATTATCGTTGCTTAATTTTAATCATTAGGAAGCAAGCTATGCCACATTTTCGATTTCGAGCGGTAGAGCCCCAAGCTGTGCAAGCCCTATCAAAAACCCTAACAGATGAACTGCAACCGCTTATGAAGTGCCCAAGAGAGGACTTCACGTTTGAGTATATCTACACGACTTTTTTCAGTGAAGGAGAAGTTACTACTTCTTATCCTTTCATCGAAGTGCTCTGGTTCGACCGCGGCCAAGATACTCAGAATAAAGTGGCAAAAGGAATCACTCAGCAAGTTCGTGGAATTGTTGGTGAAGATGTTGACGTAGCTGTTATTTTTTCCGCACTTTCTCCGAATGCTTACTATGATAATGGTGAACATTATTAAGAGGTAAAACAGATGAGGCTGAGTTTTTGTTTGTATTTGAGCATGATATTCTCAGCCTCTGCGAGTTCGAGTCCGTGGGAGAAAGTGTTGACGCCTAGCAATAACCCTTCCTCTGCCATCGGAAGTTATGCAAATGGCTGCTTAGAGGGAGCCTTGCCATTACCACTAGAAGGTAAGGGCTATCAAGTGCTACGTAGTAGAACGAAACGTTACTATGGGCACCCTAATGCGATTGGATTTATTGAAAAGTTAGCACTCATGGCCAGTCAAGATCTCAATACCACTCTGCTAATTGGTGATTTATCTCTGCCCCGAGGTGGGCGTTTCTCTTCAGGTCATTCCAGCCATCAAACTGGGTTAGATATTGATATTTGGTTGCGGTTAGCTGATACGCCGCTTTCTTACAATGAATTACAACTCCCTAAGCCGATGAGTGTGGTCGATCTTAAGAAATATAAGATTTTGGATCATAACTGGGAAGATAGGCACTTTGAATTAATTCGCAATGCTGCCCGGCATGCTGATGTAGCACGAATTTTTGTCCACCCAGTTATTAAGGAGCAACTGTGTATTCAGGAAGGAGCTAACGGTCGCGGCTGGCTACGTAAAGTCCGCCCTTGGTGGGGACATCATTACCATTTTCATGTCAGATTATCTTGTCCTGATTCAAGTAAGAGTTGTATTAATCAAGAGTCTATTCCATTAGGTGATGGCTGCGGACAAGAGCTATCAAGCTGGAAACTTAAAGCTCAGCCTCAGAGCAAAGCGAAGTCAACAGCCTCTATTAAACCAAGTAAAAAGTTAATTCCTTCAGCTTGTCGAACACTTGTTCCCCTTAAATAATCTGTGGCGTTGGCCTCTTTTTCTGTTATCGCTCCTTTCTATCTCTGTTATAAAACTGGAGAAACATCATACTTTTAGCTACAGTGAATATACCAGTACAAAAAACAGCTAATTGGTTCCGATGTATATTATAGAAATCTCAAATAAACAGAGGGTTGGTTGTATTGTTAAGTAGTGGCAGCTCTGCTTTAAGAACTTTTCATTACTTTGATCTGGTTTCTCACAATATGTCTGTGATAAAGGATGAGTGATAACATGGATAAGTGTATTTAGACGGTGTGACGGTAGTGCCTATCTAGAAGTTAATCAAGGAAAAAACCATGACTATGATTTGTGCAAAAGAATTTGCAGAGTGGTTAAGACACAGATTTAGCAGTGATACCAAAGGGGTCTTATTGACTCGTGAAGATGTTAATCACCTGACGGGACGTCAGCGCCTTGCCCCTGGGTTTGTTAATGATGTGCATTACGAGCTGATGCAATATGGAATGGCTTTCGTGACGGATACGAGTCGAGAAAATTTTTATCTAGTGCCTGTTTCACAGGCTGAAAACTGGCGGGAGAGGCTAGAGTATCAGTTCGAAAAAGAGCTATTCTGTAATATCTACCCTATTGAAAAGTCGGGTTAAAAAAAGGTTCAACTTTGAATGCAAAGTTGAACCTTTCGAATTTACGCTAACCCTTGAATAATCACGAACTTCTCAAGCAGTTGCTCTTCTGTTTCTACATGATTTGGGTCTGTGATAATGCATTTTGTTATAGGGCAAACCGACTGGCAGGTTGGCTTTTCGTAATGCCCCTTACACTCTGTACATAGCGCGGGATCAATCTCGAAGATACTATCACCCATGGTGATTGCGCCGTTTGGGCACTCAGGATCACACATGTCGCAGTTAATGCACTTATCAGTAATAAGTAGTGCCATGATTACTTACCAGTTGGGTTACGGGTGTCCTGACCTGCATTTAAATTACGCATTAACAGGCCATATTCTAGGTCCATGTCTTGCGGTACGGGAATGAATACGAAGTGACCGTTACCTTTTGCGTCTTCAATTGATTCTGACTTACGATTTTCCATCGCTTCTAGTGTAAAGACCACGTTGCCTTTTGGTGTCATTAGCTCAAGGCTATCACCTACAACGAATTTGTTCTTCACTTCGACTTCCGCCATATCGCCACGACGTTTGCCTGTGAACTCACCAACGAATTGTTGAGCATCAGATACAGAGTAGCCGTAGTCGTAGTTCTGGTAGTTATCGTGTGTATGACGACGTAGGAAGCCTTCTGTGTAACCGCGGTGAGCTAGGCTTTCTAGCGTGCTCATAAGGCTCTCATCGAATGGACGACCAGCAACTGCGTCATCGATTGCTTTACGGTAAACTTGAGCGGTACGTGCGCAGTAGTAAAATGACTTAGTACGGCCTTCGATTTTTAGTGAGTGAACACCCATCTTAGTTAGACGCTCAACGTGTTGGATCGCACGTAGGTCTTTCGAGTTCATGATGTAAGTGCCGTGTTCGTCTTCAAACGCTGCCATTTTTTCTTCTGGGCGGTGGCTTTCGGAGAGCAATACAACTTCATCAGTTGGTTTGCCACGGCCAATGGTTGTCTCTGGGCGTTCGTCTTGAACTTCTACCGCTTGAGCTTCGTTTGGATCGAAGGCTTCCACTATTTGGCCAGAGTCGTTTTCTTTGCCTTGTTCGACTTTATATTCCCAACGACATGCATTAGTGCAAGTACCTTGGTTAGGATCACGTTTGTTAATGTAACCAGATAGTAGGCAACGGCCTGAGTAAGCCATGCAAAGAGCACCATGTACGAAAACTTCTAGTTCAGTTTCAGGACAGTGCTCACGAATTTCTTCGATCTCTTCTAGAGAAAGCTCTCGAGAAACGATAACACGCTCAACGCCATTTGCAGCCCAGAACTTGACTGTCGCCCAGTTAACCGCGTTCGCCTGAACAGACAAGTGAATCGGCATTTCTGGGAATGCTTCGCGAACCATCATGATCAGACCTGGGTCAGACATAATCAGTGCGTCTGGGCCCATCTCTACCACTGGTTTTAGATCGCGGATGAAAGTTTTCAGCTTTGAGTTGTGTGGTTGAATGTTGCATACCACATAAAGCTTTTTGCCTAGGGCATGCGCTTCATCGATACCAATTTTTAGGTTTTCGTGATTGAACTCGTTATTACGTACACGAAGGCTGTAGCGAGGTTGGCCTGCGTATACCGCATCTGCGCCGTAGGCGAATGCGTAACGCATGTTTTTAAGGCTACCTGCAGGAGATAGTAGTTCAGGTACGAATGTTTTCTCTGTTGTCATTGTTCAATTCTCTTATATCTGATCACAAGTCAGGCCAATTCCACCTTATGGAAATGGGGCGAAAATTTTACGTCAAAATGTGACCTATGACTAGGAGAATTGTAGTTTAGATAAACAAACGCCCTCGCTGATGGTGAGGGCGTAATAGTTACAGATGGCGCTATGTTACGCGTTTGGGTTTGGCAGGCCGCCTAGTGCTTCGTATAGGTTTGGCAGGAAAGCACTGAATTCACCGCACATCAATGAGAAGTCTGCATCGAAGCGTGCTGCTTGATCTTCACGTGGGATATCATCGTTTTGATCTTTTAGCTCGTCAGAGAACTTTAAGCGTTTGATGGCAGAATCTTCCGCCATGATGAACTCAATACGGTCTTGCCAGTTTAGCGCTAGCTTAGTGACCACTTTATCTGCTGCGATATGGTTACGGATTTCATCCGTTGTCAGCTCTTGTTTCTTACAACGGATCACACCACCTTCTTCCAATACTGATTTCAGCTCTGCTTCATCCATCATAGCGATCCCTTGCGGCGTGTCGCCGGTCTTCACCCACTGAGTCAGTGTGGTTTCAATGGCTACTTCTGGAATAGCAGGTACAACAGGTAGGCTACCCATCGTCTTGCGTAATAGTGCCAATACGTCTTCTGCTTTTTTGTAGCTGCTCGCATCGACAAGGATAAAACCTTCTTTTGGCATGATCAGAACGTAAGTGTGGCTGCTGCGGCTAAATGCACGGGGCAGTAGATCCATTACGATGTCATCTTTTAAGTTGTCTTTCTCTTTCTTTTTAAGAGGGCGACCTTCTTGTGCTTCCATTGCATCGACTTTTGCGTTCAGAGAATCTTTGATCACGGATGCGGGTAGCATTTTCTCTTCTTTTTTCGCACATATCAGAATGCGGTTTTCAGAAACGTGCGTCATCATGTCGCCATGTCTGCCCATTGCGCTAACCCAGCCAAATTTTTGTTTATCTTGGCTGCCACAAGGGGTGAATCGGAACTCCGCTAGTTGAGTTTCCAGTTGTTCGGCGTTGAAGTTAACCTCGCGGTTAACACGGTATACCAGCAAGTTTTTAAACCACATAAATCTTCTCTAGGCTTGATGACGAGGTGCTAATAATAGGGAATTTTCCTGCTGATGTCCCAATAGAAATGAAAAATATCAGAATGAATCTCAAAAGAAACTTATATGAAAATTTGTTTTCAAAGGTCACAAAAGTGTCATAATTGGTGGTAATAATGCTTATGCACTGAGGGGCGCTTTGTCCTTAAATTCATTAGCTCAACTAACATAAGGTTATTCAATTATGTCGAGAAGGATTCTGGTTGTTGAAGACGAAGCTCCAATTCGTGAAATGCTATGCTTTGTACTTGAACAGAAAGGTTATCAAGCAGTAGAAGCAGAAGATTACGATACTGCGGTAACTAAACTAGCTGAACCCTTCCCAGATTTAGTTCTGTTAGATTGGATGCTACCGGGTGGTAGCGGCATTAACTTCATCAAACACATGAAGCGTGAGGAGTTAACCCGCAACATTCCGGTTGTGATGCTAACCGCGCGCGGCGAAGAAGAAGACAAAGTTCGAGGTCTCGAAGTTGGCGCTGACGATTACATCACCAAGCCTTTCTCGCCGAAAGAGTTGGTCGCTCGCCTGAAAGCGGTTATCCGCCGAGTGACACCGACGGCCCTAGAAGATGTGATTGATGTACAGGGCCTGAAGCTTGACCCGGTCTCTCACCGTGTAACCGCAGGGGATGAGCCGGTAGATATGGGACCAACAGAATTCAAAATGCTGCACTTCTTCATGACTCACCAAGAGCGTGTTTACAGCCGCGAACAGCTACTAAACAACGTATGGGGCACCAATGTCTATGTTGAAGATCGTACGGTTGATGTTCATATTCGACGTCTGCGCAAAGCTTTAGAAGCCGCCGGTCATGATAAACTGATTCAAACTGTTCGTGGTGCTGGTTACCGTTTCTCAACTAAGGCATAACATTATACACGGCTTATCAATACCATTTCGGGAGTAATGAGTGGTTGAAAGATTAAATTGGAAAAAGCTGGCCTGGGAGCTGGCTTTTTTTTACACCCCGTGGGTGATTATTGGTTGGATGTTTGGTTATATGCCGTGGTTGCTTTTGGCCGCTACGGCATTGCAGCTTGTGTGGCATTTGCATAATCAGGTACGCCTGTCGGCTTGGTTATGGGATGAGAAACGACTTACACCACCTTCGGGTAGTGGGAATTGGGAGTCTTTGTTTAATGGTTTGTACCGATTACAACAACGCCAACGTCGCAAGCGTAAAGAACTTACTAATTTAATCCGTCGTTTCCGCAACGGCGCTGAATCTTTGCCGGATGCGGTAGTAGTTTTTCGTGCCGAAGGTAATATTGTTTGGTGTAACAAGCTTGCACAACACCTGTTAGGTTTTCACTGGCCTGAAGATTCTGGGCAACCTATCTCTAACCTTATTCGTACCCCAGATTTTATTAAATATATTAGCAAGCAAGATTTCTCTGAACCATTGGAAATGCGGTCACCATTGAATGTTGAACGCATGCTGGAACTACGTATTGTGCCGTATACTGAAGGTGAACACCTAATGGTGGTGCGAGATGTCAGTCAGTTAAAACAGCTTGAAGGTATGCGTCGTAACTTCTTTGCTAACGTTTCTCACGAACTTCGGACACCAATGACTGTATTACAAGGTTATCTAGAGATGACCGAAGACCCGGACATGATCGTTGGCCCGATGTGGACCAAAGCTCATGGAGTGATGACCGAGCAATTGAATCGTATGAACAGTTTGGTTAGCCAACTTCTTACGTTATCGAAGATCGAAGCGGCGCCAATGCATGAGCTAGAAGACGTTGTTAACGTTCCAGGAATGCTCGAAGTCCTAGAAAAAGAGGCTGTGAGCTTGAGTGGCGATAAACAACATAAGTTGAAATTTGACGTTGATGACAAGTTGCGTGTGCTTGGCGATGATGACCAACTGCGCAGTGCGATTTCAAACTTGGTTTACAATGCCGTGAAATACACTCCCCCTGGCGCAAGTATTCATGTGCGTTGGTACCAAACACCTCAAGGTGCTTGTTTAGAAGTGGTAGATAGTGGGGATGGTATAGAGCCGCAACACATTCATCGGTTGACGGAACGTTTCTATCGGGTCGATAAAGCGCGTTCTCGCGACACTGGTGGGAGTGGGCTTGGATTGGCGATCGTAAAACATGCATTGAGTCATCACGACTCTCATTTAGATATTCTTAGTGAAGTTGGCGTGGGCAGTAAATTCTCATTTGTACTTCCAAGTCGTTTGGTGGTGAAGTGATGGGGTGGGGTCAACAAGCATTGAAAGGGATAAGCCTTGTAACGCTAATGCTCAGTAGTGTGCTCTTTGCACAGGATAAGCCACTACCTAATTATCAAAAAACAACCGGAATAGCAGGTAACCTACTGTCAGTTGGCTCCGATACGCTTGCAGGCATGACGACTCTTTGGGTGGAAGAGTTTAAATCGATCTACCCAAATATTAATGCTCAGGTTCAAGCGTCAGGATCTTCGACTGCGCCACCCGCATTAACCGAGCAAACGGCACAGTTTGGCCCGATGAGCCGTCCAATGCGATTACGTGAAATAGAAGCTTTTGAACGTGTGCATGGTTATAAGCCTACCGCTCTGCGGGTGGCGATTGATGCTATTGGTATTTTTGTTCATCAAGATAATCCCATCAAAGGGCTCAATTTCAACCAACTCGATGCAATGTTCTCAGCAACATTACGCTGTGGTGAAAGTGAGTTTATTACCAATTGGCGTGAGTTAGGGATTAAAACGGAGTGGGCAAAGCGCAACTTACAGCTGTTTGGGCGTAACTCGGTTTCTGGTACCTATGGCTATTTTAAGAGTAATGCGCTGTGCGGTGGGGATTTTAAAACTCGAGTCAATGAGCAGCCAGGTTCCGCGTCGGTTGTTCAATCAGTGGCTTCAACCATCAGTGGTGTTGGTTATTCTGGTGTTGGCTATCGTGTTGCGGGGGTAAGACTGGTACCCGTTGCCAAAAGTGGCACCGATTACGTCAATCCAACTCGAAAAAATATCGTATCAGGTAAGTACCCACTATCACGTTACCTTTACGTATACATAAATAAGCACCCAGATTACCCATTGAGTCCAATTGAATCTGAGTTTATTCGCTTTATTTTTTCAGAGCAGGGGCAAACATTGGTCGCAAAGGATGGCTATGTGCCAATTTCTGCGGAGTTGGCGGCGCAAGAGTTAAAAAAAGTCGGCTTATAAACCGACTTTTGGTGAGCATATAGCTTTAAAGGATGAGCTTCCATCCAGCGCTCTCCCAGCGCAACTGCTCTTCTTGTAAATCGGCATCCAACAACTTATTTTCTTCTAGCCAATCGTCGTTACGGCAAGTGAGGCGCCATTCATCGCCTTTAATCGATAGCTTAAGCTCTGGTAATGGATCATCGTTGCGCTGTCCATTTATGACTATCGCTAGTCGTAATATTTTAATTAGATTTATTATGTCACTCTGTTTGTAAAGGTTGAACTCTGGTAACTCATTGAGTTTAAGAGACTTGCGCTGAAAACGTGCCAATGTTGCCAGTACGAGCTGCTGTTCTCGGTTAAAACCCGGTAGTGTAGAGTGTTGCAAGATGTAGAAGGAATGGCGGTGGAAACCTCTTAAGCTGATGCTTAAGCCTACTTCATGGAGCAATGCGGCCCATTCAAGCAAATCGAACAATTCACTTTTCTTTTTGATTCCTAGCTCTGAGTGTATGTCTGACAACCACTCTTTCGCGTGACCTTTGACTCGAACTGCATGCTCGATATCAACCAGATGTTTCTTCGCTAAGTTCTCGGTGGTGCGCATGCGAATGTCAGAGCGGGCAAAGCGCTCTTCCATCTCATACAATAAGCCTTCTCTTAATGCACCGTCAGAGAAAGACATTTGAGTGATTTTTAGCGATTGGAAGATGGCGCAAAGAATGGCGACGCCTGCGGAAAATACGGGTTTGCGATCGTCGGTAAGCCCTATGAGGTCGATGTCGTCTATCGAATCATATTCAGATAGGTTATCGATCAGTTTTCCAAGCCGTTTACTGGTAATTAAACCATCCTCATACCCCAAACCGATCAATACTTCACTTATTGCTTTGATCGAGCCAGAAGAACCTAGAGCGATGTCCCAGCCTTTCTTTCGGTACTTACTGGCAATGGTTTCCAGTTTTTGCTCGGCAGCCAGCATTGCTTTACTGAGGTTTTTTCGTGACAGTTTTTTATTACTGAAAAATTGTTCAGTAAAACTGATGCAGCCCATCTGTTTGCTGTTTAGCAAGCTAGGCTCAAATTCGTGTCCGATAATTATCTCGGTACTGCCACCACCAATGTCGACCACGAGTTTAGAATTGGATTCAACTTGAGTGTGCGCGACACCAAGGTAAATCAAACGAGCTTCTTCTTCTCCAGAAATGATTTCGATAGGAAAAGGTAAGGCTGCTTTCGCTCGCTGGATAAATAAGTGCGCGTTGTTGGCTCTGCGTAGCGTATGGGTAGCGGCAATTCTTACATTGGATGTTTCGAAACCTTGCAGTCGCTCGGCAAACATAGCGAGGCATTCTAGCCCTCGCTCCATTGCAGCATGGCTAAGGTTGAGTTCGTCATCGAGCCCTGCGGCTAAACGAACTCGCTGTTTGTGCCGACTCACCAGTTGCAAATCGCTTCCAACCACTTTTGCCACAACCATATGGAAACTGTTTGAACCGAGGTCAATAGCTGCAATATGGCGCACATCTTTTTCAAGTATCTGAGGCATTGGATTTTTGTTTTCTAGTTTGCTTCTCTATATTTTTAAGATAGTCGTAGATGGCAACTTGTGAGCGAACTTTTTTACGATTACCACGCGGTACGTATGAGTTTGTCATCTCTTTATCTATCAAGCGTGCTTTTACCGTATCGGTAAAATGGATGTTGGTGATGTCAATGATTCGCTGCTTCAAGCGTGGATTACGAATGGGGACCGCCACTTCAATGCGGTGATCGATATTTCGCGTCATCCAGTCGGCAGAAGAGATGTAAACCTGTGGATCGTCATCATTATGAGTAATCACCACTCTCGGATGCTCTAAGAAGCGATCGACAATACTGATGATACGTATGTTCTCACTGACCCCTTCCACGCCGGGAACTAAAGAGCACATACCACGAATAATCATGTTGATCTTCACGCCAGCATTGCTCGCACCGTAAAGTTTGTTAATAAGCCCTTTATCAACCAAGTTATTAACTTTAATCGTCAGTGCCGCTTTTTTTCCTGCTTTAGCATTGGTAATTTCACCATCAATCAGCCGGTATAGCTGTTTGCGCGAATTACGCGGTGAAACAATCAGATGATCAAACCGAACAGGGCGGTAGGGATTTTCAATATAGCCAAAAACGTTGCGGACTTCGTTGGTAATTTCTTGGTCTGCAGTGAGTAACGAATAGTCGGTATATATACGTGCTGTATTTTCGTGAAAGTTGCCCGTTCCGATATGAGCGTAGCGGATGATCTCATCTTCTTCTCGGCGACTGATCAACAATAGCTTAGAGTGAATCTTCAGTCCTGGTGTACCAAAAACGACATGTACCCCTGCGTCAGTAAGGACCTTCGACCACTCAATGTTGGCTTCTTCATCAAATCGCGCTTGCAGTTCAACCACAACGGTAATGTTTTTTCCGTTGTGCACGGCGTCAATCAAAGAGTGCATTAAGCGAGAGTCTTTTGCTACTCGGTAGATGTTGATTTTTATGCCGAGCACCTTGGGATCGAAAGAGGCCTGACGAACGAGCTCAGTAATATGATCAAAGGTGTGGTAGGGATAATATAGGAGAATATCTTTGGCTTTGATGGCTTCAAAGCTATTCGCGTACCCCTCAAAGTCAGCACACTTCATTGGTGGTAACGGTTTATTCTCCAAATACTCTCGCCCAACGTTTGGAAAACCAATGAAATCTTTAAAGTTGTGATAACGACTGCCAGGTATCAAACTGTCATAGTTAGAGATTTGCAGCTTTTCGCACAAAAAATCGAGCATTTCTGTCGGCATCCCACGCTCATAGACAAATCGAACCGGCATTGCTGTCAGACGTTGACTCACCCCTTCAGACATCTGTTCGAGCAGGCTGTATTCGATCTCCAAGCGTAAATCGTAATCCGCATCGCGTGTCATTTTCATGGCATAGCCGTTGAGTTTGTCGTAGTCGAAGAAGCCTTTAAACAGATCGTCCAAGCAGTAACGAATAATATTATCGAGCAAGATGATGGTTTTGCGACGTTTCCCTTTTTGTTCTGGCACCATGACAAAGCGCGGTAGATGGTCGGTAGGGATTTCAATCAGTGCGTATTGGGATTGCTCGTTTTTACGCAGGTCAATGGCGATGTAAGCATATTCATCTTTTAGGAATTGCAGTACATCGATTTCCTCTTTCATTAACAGAGGAGTGATGTGTGGCATGACCTCGTTACGAAAATACTTGGTAACCCAACATTGTTGAGCTTCATCAAGTTGGTTTTCATTAACCAAAAAGATACGACGACGAGCCATTTCTCGGATCAGCTCGTTGTATAAGTCATCAAATAGATCATTAAGCCTCAATGCTTTAGTTTGCATCTTGCTTAAGAGGTGCTTAGAGTTGTCACTGATACCGCGTTCTTGATTGATCAAGATCCGGCGTTTAACATCGGCAAATCGTACTTTGTAAAATTCATCTAAATTGTTGGAAAAGATGCCGAGGAAACGAATCCGTTCAACCAAAGGGACGGTTTTATCGGCAGCTTCTTGTAACACTCGCTCATTGAAGGATAACCAACTAAGCTCTTTTTCGATATACAGCTTTTCTGCACTCATAACCTTACCTAGCTTAAAAAGATGTAATCCGTAATCATCGAAGGACAAAAGATGAGTAAGACACTATTGATTTTTTGTTGCACTTTTGTTTCATATTGCGTCTGTGCAATAGTTGCATTCTTTTCAGTTGTTTAATGCGATCTGTAATACAATTGTCATCTTAATGACATAATCTAGTACTAAGTCAAAAAAGGTAGAGAGACAAATGGCACAGGCCGAATTTTCATTGCAGCAAAAAGATAAAAAACGACGGATAAAAGATCGTTTAGTTCGACTTGCAGTGACATCCGGTGGTGTTGGCGTTCTTGCCGCTCTTGTGTTGATTTTTGTTTATCTTGCGATGGTGACCATTCCTCTGTTTTCTGATGCAGAGATCGAAACCAATTACGCCTCTCGTACGACCCAAAGTGGGAAGCCTCTCGCCATTGCTGTCGATGATTACTCTCAAATCGGTTTGGTACTCACTCAATCCGGTGAAGTGCGCTTTCTCTCATTAGACGATCCTACGAAGCCCGTTTTATACACCCAACAAATAGCCAATAGCCCAGTCGCTTTTGCGAAATCATCCCCGGGGTTAGGCTGGTATGGTCTGGTCGATGAGAAGGGGGAAGCGCATCTCTTTAAACCTGAATTTAATGCCACACTGAGAGAGAATACACGCCCACCAGAAGTGATTGAGTTGCATCCCCAAATGGACATGCAGCTTACGGATAGTTCTGATCCCGTAGCATCATTTGCTTTTAGCACTTCACCAAATGCTCATACTCTAGTATGGCAAACACAAAGTGGTTTGCTTAAAGCTCGTTGGCAAGAACCCAAATTATTAGGCTCGCCGCCTGTAACAGTGGATTACACCTTTTCATCCGCTTTCGATACGCCAGAGCAGATGCTGCTGACCCCAGACGGTCAAATACTGTATTTACGCAATGGTTCAGAGCTTATTGTACTGATTAAGCAGCACGATAAATTTACGGTTCGTGAAGTGATCGATTTAACTCAGGGTGATAAGAACCATTCCGTTAGAACCCTCGATCTTCTCGCTGGTGCGTACTCACTGCTGGTGACCCATAATGACGGTCGAGTTTCTCAGTGGTTTGACACTCTACAGGGAGAACGACGTACACTTACTCATATCCGTGACTTTAAGCTGGCATCTGAGCTGAAGTATTTGTTGCCGGATTCACACCGTAAAGGTTTTTACAGCTTTTACACGAACGGTACATTACAAAGCCACTACACCACGAGTGAGAAATTGGTGTTGTTCGAGCGTGCCTATCAACAGGCTCCTACCTTCGCGGCGATGTCGAATAATGAGCGCTACTTGATCACCTGGCAGGACGATGAGCTTAGTGTGACGGCTGTCGATAACCCATATCCAGAAGTGTCTCTTTCCTCTTTATGGCAAAAAGTTTGGTATGAAGGTTATCCTGAGCCGAAGTTTGTTTGGCAGTCGACCTCCGCGAGTGACAATTTTGAGGCAAAGTTCAGTTTAGTGCCCATTGCGTTTGGTACCATCAAAGCGGCGATGTTTGCGATGCTATTTTCCGTGCCTTTAGCGGTGTTAGGGGCGATATACACCGCCTATTTTATGTCGCCGCGTATGCGCAGAGTTGTGAAGCCTTCAATTGAGCTTATGGAAGCCTTGCCCACGGTTATTATCGGCTTTCTGGCTGGTCTTTGGTTTGCTCCTATTGTTGAAGACCATTTGATCACCGTAATGGTTTTGTTGTTTATCCTACCGCTGAGTACCATGGTGATGGGTGGGGTGTGGGCATTGATTCCACAGCGCCTGCGTAATCGGCTTCCTAACGGTTGGCACGCTCTAGTGCTGATGCCTGTTATTCTGTTGCTGATTGGTCTAGGCGTGTGGCTATCACCAAGCATAGAACAAATATTTTTTGCAGGGGACATTCGTTTATTCCTTACTGAGCACGGGATCGGGTTTGATCAGCGCAATGCACTGGTCGTCGGTTTGGCGATGGGCTTTGCTGTGATTCCAACAATTTTTACTATCGCAGAAGACGCGATTTTCTCCGTGCCAAAGCATTTATCTGATGGTTCGTTAGCGCTTGGTGCGACCCCATGGCAAACGTTGATTTATGTGGTTCTTCTAACGGCCAGCCCAGGTATATTTTCTGCGGTCATGATGGGGTTAGGCAGAGCGGTTGGAGAAACGATGATCGTTCTTATGGCGACGGGGAATACGCCATTAATGGATTGGAATGTTTTGGAAGGGTTACGTAGCTTGTCGGCAACGATTGCTGTGGAGCTCCCAGAGTCAGAAGTGGGCAGTTCGCACTATCGCTTGCTGTTTCTTTCTGCATTAATTTTGTTCGTCTTTACCTTTGCCGTGAACGCGCTAGCTGAGTTGGTCCGTCAGAGATTGAGAGACAAATATCGTGCGTTGTAGTGGACTAAAAAAAGAGCGAGTAGTCGTGTGTTAAATTGGATTCGTTCTGGCGCACCTTGGATATGGTTAACGGGAGGGGCGGTGAGTATCAGCTTACTCTCCGTTTTAGGCTTGTTGCTATTGATTGGTTGGAAGGGGTTGACCTACTTCTGGCCAGCGCCTCTTTATCAATGGAATGTTGCTGCACTGACACCGGTGCAGGACGAAGTGCTGCAGGAAAACTCGATTCTGGTTGGTCAGGTTTACGAGCACAACTTCGTACCAAGGAGTTACCTACCAGAAGATGCTGCGAAAAAACTGGCTCATGATGAAGAGTTTGCCACTCGCCTTAACATCAAAATTGCTAACCGTGAGCTTTATCCCGCGGATTTTATCTCGGTATTGAAGATGCAGCTTGATGAGCCAACCACGCCGGATGAGTGGGCGGTGATTGAGCGCAGCAGTGGTGGATACTTTTTCGGGAAGTTCATTGCGTTTAAAGATGGCGACATCCGTTACGAGAATGACATTCGGACACGGCTCAATAAAAAGCTGGAAGATGCAGAGACCCTACGTCATGAAATCGATATGCTGGTGGATGACCAAGTGAAAGGGTTAGGTTGGCAGTTAGAGCAATTGCGTTTAGATAAACGCAAACATGAGCTCAATGACACCATTACCAACGAATTCCTTGTGAAGAACAGTATCCAAAAAGCCAATATTGAAAAAGAGTTGACTCAGCTTGACGCTCAGATTGATGGCTTACGCCTCGGGTTTTCTGACTATGCATTGATCGTTGAGGACATGACAGGCACACAAGTCGCCATTCCCCTAGAAGATATTTTGGATTACTGGTATCCAAACCAAATGTCGTTGCCGGAGAAGGTCGGACATTGGGGCAAACAAGTATGGAAGTTTTTGTCGCAAGACCCGCGTGAGTCTAACTCCGAAGGTGGGGTTTTCCCTGCGATATTTGGCACGGTATTCTTAGTCATTATCATGTCGATTATTGTGATGCCGTTGGGTGTGATTGCGGCCATTTATCTACACGAATACGCGAAAAATAACGCATTGACTCGAATCATCCGCATTGCAGTGATAAACCTTGCGGGGGTGCCGTCAATTGTTTATGGCGTATTTGGTTTGGGCTTTTTTGTTTACACGATCGGTGCGTCAATCGACAATGTTTTCTATGCGGAACGCTTACCTGCGCCGACATTTGGTACGCCAGGTTTATTGTGGTCAGCATTAACGCTTGCGGTATTAACATTACCTGTTGTGATTGTGACGACAGAGGAAGGCTTAACTCGTATTCCAAGCTCCGTGCGACATGGCTCTTTGGCGTTGGGAGCGACACAGTTTGAAACCCTCTGGCGGGTGATATTGCCGATGGCAACCCCAGCCATCATTACCGGTTTAATTTTGGCGATAGCGCGTGCTGCAGGAGAGGTTGCGCCATTGATGCTGGTAGGCGTGGTAAAATTGGCGTCAAGTTTGCCGGTTGACGGACAATTTCCTTACGTGCATTTAGACAGAAAGTTTATGCATTTAGGCTTTCATATTTATGATGTCGGCTTTCAGACATCGAATATCGAGGCCGCGAGACCCTTGGTTTACGCAACGTCTTTCTTACTCGTGACCGTCATTGTCGGACTAAACTTAACAGCAATCAGTATTCGAAATAATCTGCGCGAGAAATACAGAACATTAGGACAAGATTAAGCATGTTTAACTTTGATAATACATTGGGTTACGAGCCGCCATTAGATGTGCACAACCTAACGAATGAACAAACGGCGATCTCGATTGAGAATCTTAATCTTTTCTATGGTCAGACACAGGCATTGTTCGATATTTCCATGCGTATTCCTAAAGGCAGGGTGACTGCATTTATCGGTCCGTCGGGTTGTGGTAAATCGACATTGCTACGCTGCATAAATCGTATGAACGACTTAGTGGAGGGGTGTAAAGTTACGGGGAAGGTGCGTTTGCATGGCCAGAACGTTTACGATCCAAGTGTCGATGTGGCAACCCTAAGGCGCCGCGTTGGAATGGTATTCCAGAGACCCAATCCTTTTCCTAAGTCTATCTATGAAAATGTCGTGTATGGTTTACGCTTACAAGGCGTAAAAAATAGGCGAACCTTAGACGATGCAGTAGAACGTTCGTTACGCGCAGCGGCACTTTGGGATGAGGTAAAAGATCGTCTACATGAAAATGCCTTTGGCTTATCAGGGGGTCAACAGCAACGTTTGGTGATTGCACGAGCAATTGCGATCGAGCCAGAAGTGTTATTGTTAGATGAGCCGACATCGGCTTTGGATCCGATATCAACTTTGACCATTGAGGAGCTTATCAATGAGCTCAAGACCCAATATACTGTCGTGATCGTTACCCATAACATGCAACAGGCAGCAAGAGTTAGTGACCATACCGCTTTTATTCATATGGGAAAATTGATTGAATATTCCGATGCGGATTCGATCTTTACGTCACCAATGAAGAAACAAACCGAAGATTACATTACCGGTCGTTATGGTTAAGTCTCGACCTTGCGCAAAATAAAGGACAAACATGCATTTTGGACGCCATATTTCTGGGCAATTTAACGTAGAACTAGAGTCGATTCGTACCCATGTATTAACCATGGGGGGCTTGGTTGAGCAGCAACTATCGTATGCCATTCAAGCTTTGAATAGGGAAGATGTCGAACTGGCGCGTAAAGTGGTGCGTGATGATCACAAAGTGAATGCTATGGAAGTGTCCATTGATGATGCCTGCACGCGTATCATTGCTAAGCGACAACCGACGGCGAAAGATTTACGTTTGATTATGGCAATCATTAAGACCATTACTGACTTAGAACGCATTGGTGATGTGGCGACTCGTATTGCCAGAGTGGCGATTGAGAGCCCCGCCTCAAAAGAACGCCAATTTCAAGTATCACTAGAACCATTATGCCGTCAAGCGATTCAGATGCTACACCAAGTGCTCGATGCGTTTGCACGTATGGATGTGGAAGCGGCTGCGGAAGTGCATAAATTGGATGACAAGCTGGATGCCGAATATGAAGCGGTAGTTCGTCAATTGATGACTTATATGATGGAAGACCCGAAAAATATTCCACACATTCTGCAAGTTATGTGGTCTGCACGCGCTATCGAACGTGTTGGCGATCGATGCCAGAATATTTGTGAGTACATTATTTACTTTGTGAAAGGTAAAGATGTGCGCCATCTTGGCGATCAAAGCATTGATGATGCATTAAAATAGTATTAAACACAGCGTTTGACATTTTAGTATTACAGACGAAGACCAAAACCCACAGAGAACTGTACGGCAGTGTCGGTAAAGGTGTGGGTTTTATCGTCTTTAAAGATATCGAGATCTGCACCAGCTCTTACCGAGAGAATCGAATTGACTTGATACACATACGCGCCACCAATACTCAATCCTGTCGTATCTCTTTGTTCCTCCCTGTATTTTCCATCATAAACCGCAGTGCCTATACTGGCTTGAAACCCCATCAGAGGTCGATGATCAAACCAATGTTGAAAGCCGACGCGGTATGCATCAATGGTTTCATCAAAGTTACCGCTTTTATAAGTGACTTGTGAGTAGTCAAAGTACAAGGCATCAAAACCCGCGATATCATTGGTTCCGAGTTGGATACCTGCCCCACGAAATGAGCCAATTTTGACTTCTGGCGATATAAATAATCCAGCAGAGTGAGCGGAAATGGGCGCGAGAATAAGCGTGAGTAAAGAGAGAGTGTGTTTCATATATCTACCTAGATTACGCCATCCTTGGCAGTGGACTTCTTTATTAGACTCTTATTTGAATGTGAATTGTACACCGACACCGCCAGCCATTTCAGACGATGAATATTTACCAGAAGACTCGTAATGGAACGTGCCAGATAAGCTCACTTGATCGGTTAAGCCATACGCACCACCTAAAGCTACCGCTTCTTTACTGCCTGCGAAACCAATGCCAGCGCCAATAGCGAGTTCACCATTTGTCGCATACGGGCGAGCATTGGTAACCGCATGCAAACTTGCACGAATCCCATCCATTTGCTCGGCTTGTTGATTCAAACGGTAATCGTACTCCACTGCTAGATTTTCAAGATTGTGTAAGCGATCGTCCGTAGGATTGTTCTCAATTGGGTTTGATGGCAACTGAGGGGTTGGGCGATCCGGAATACTCGGAATACCGTTATCTTTTTCCGGCAGTGTTGGTTGCTCTGGGGCCGCTTCGACTGGTGGCGTTGGTGGCATGTCTGGACGTGGACGATCAGGCACTCCAGGAACACCGTTGTCAACCTCAGGAAGAACAGGTTGTTCAGGTACCCCTTGAATAGGATTTGTTGGGATACCTGGATTCGGGCGGTCAGGAATAACCGCAGAAAACGAACCAAATGAAGCAAGTAGGGTGCAAGCCGCGGTTAACTTAGCAATCTTGTTTGTCATGTCTGATCTCTCAATAAGTAAACGAGGAACAGCATCCATACTGTAAGCAATCGCTTTTCTATCTCCCTTTTGAAGTAGGGCTATCTTATTGAAAAGTTTGATTTATGGCTAAGTGGCAATTGTTATCTTGGTGATAATTAAATCTTATCAGTTTGTAGTTGTAGACCTTGCTGAATAAGCTCTGCTAACCACTTTACAAGAGGATTGTTGCGGTTTCGAACGTGCATGTGGCAATGCACAGACTTCGTTTGTAATTGATCATCGATAATTACGTCTAACGCTCTTAAACCAGGAAATTGATCGATTGGAAATAAGTTGGAGTGGGGCAAATACATGTCGGTATGTTTGATTACATCAATGATTGCCATAACGAACTCTGAGCGAAAACCAACCGTATGCTCTATATCCATTTGAGTGAGTAGGTGAGAAGCATAGCTGAACTTGTCGTTCCATCCTGGAGAAATTAACGACGCGATGGGATAGCCAGTTAAGT
The DNA here is from genome assembly GCF_003584965.1 of Vibrio sp. PID23_8. Classification (NCBI taxonomy): domain Bacteria; kingdom Pseudomonadati; phylum Pseudomonadota; class Gammaproteobacteria; order Vibrionales; family Vibrionaceae; genus Vibrio; species Vibrio sp. PID23_8. Next base: position 19,337 of record NZ_LIXE01000013.1, read on the forward strand.
CTTTAGGTTCGACGTGTGACTTGGTGATTGGGTGACCTTCACGAACAAAAATTCGTCCTTTCAAATCGAGTATTTTAGGCGCATAAATTTCTTTGTTAGTAAGGAGTAACTCGTAGTTTACTCCCATGAGGGTTTCCCCCTTTAAGATTTCATCCACAGTGCTGTTTGACCAGCCGACCAGTTCAAGTTGGGCATTTGGGGCGAGGGTTCGCATCTGTTCGAAGAGAAAGCCGGGCAGGCAAGTCATCGTAATAGGGGCTAGTGCGATACGGATTTTATTATCGACTTCTGCTGGTTCAAACTGATGAGAACGGTTAACCGCCGCCGCTAAACCATCAATATGAGGGGTAATAGTATTCGCAAGAGATTCTGCAAAAGAGGTTGGCTCAAGACCTGTTTTTACTTTCACAAACAGCTCGTCATCGAAGTGATTACGCAGTTTTTGTAATGCTTGACTGATCGCGGGTTGAGAGACGAACAGACGCTGCGAAGCTTTACGCATATTTCGTTCTTGCATTAATACCAAAAAGGTTTTGAGTAGATTTAGGTCAAGGTTAATAAACAGGTCTTTTGCCATGGTTAATCTCTAATATTTATCCGGAACAAGCATCTGATCCCCGATAGGTGCTCTAATGTAACCTTCTTTATTTAATTCTGGTAACTCTATCTGAGAGTATTTGATTTCTTGGTAATCAATTTGACTGAGTAAATGACTGATGCAGTTTAATCGAGCTTTCTTTTTATCGTCAGAGGGAACGACCCACCAAGGGCTGTTTTTGGTGTCTGTGTAAGCAAACATTCTGTCTTTGGCTTCGGAGTATTCCGCCCAGCGGTTACGAGATTCTAAGTCCATTGGGCTGAACTTCCAGCGCTTGATCGGGGTATGAATGCGTTCTAAGAAGCGTTTTTCCTGCTCTTCATCTGATACTGAGAACCAATATTTTATGAGGATGATGCCAGAGCGTAACAACATGCGCTCAAACTCAGGACAAGAGCGGAGAAATTCTTCGTATTGATCGTGAGTACAAAAACCCATGACTTTCTCTACTCCAGCACGGTTGTACCAACTGCGGTCAAATAGCACGATTTCACCTGCCGCAGGCAAATGGGCGACATAGCGCTGAAAGTACCACTGTGTTTTTTCTTTTTCTGTGGGGGCGGGCAGTGCAGCAATGCGGCAAACACGAGGGTTAAGTTTCTCAGTAATGCGTTTAATGACACCACCTTTGCCTGCAGCATCTCGCCCTTCGAATAGAACCACGACTTTGAGTCCTTTGTGTTTGACCCACTCTTGCAGTTTCACCAGTTCAATTTGCAGCGCTTCGAGTTCTTCTTCGTATTCCTTTTTCTTTAGCTTTGGCATAGTCCCTCCCGTCCTTAGTTATCAATATGTTAGCATTCGATAACTAAAAACGGGATTTGAACGCCTTTAATTGAGAGCGGTTACCGTTTTTGCGATAGCTTCAGTGCTGGTAATTGGAATCGTAAAGTCATCCATATCAGCAGCGCCCATCTTGCTTTGTTCGGCGATAAAGATCATGTGGCTTGGTCGTGTTGTTTTTCCGGAAAGATGGATTTCACCCACGCCAGTTTGCTTAATTAATGAAGTAACATTATTGGCATTGACACCCGCACCGGCCATGATCGCAATGCGCCCTTGTGCTTGTGTAACCAGCGCTTGGATAATCTTAACACCCTGCGGCGCAGAAGGTGCTAAACCAGAAGTCAGAATGCGTTCACAGCCTAAGCTAATCACTTTTTCTAAAGCTTTTTCAGCGTCACGACACTGGTCAAAGGCACGATGGAAGGTCACGCCTAAACCAAGCGCTTGAGCAAATTCACACAGCGCTGTGGCATAAGGCATATGGATATCACCGTCTTGAGTCAACACACCGAGTACGACACCGTTCAAGCCTGCTTGTTTGACGGCTTCAATATCCCAACGCATCATTTCGACTTCTTCCTCACTGTAGAAGAAGTCGCCTTGGCGTGGGCGAATCATCGCGTAAACCGGAATGGTAGAGCGTCTAGCAGCTTGCTGCATAAAGCCGTAGCTTGGGGTTAAGCCACCTAAAGCGAGAGAAGAGCAGAGTTCGATGCGGGTTGCACCGCCAGTAATCGCATTGTGAAGAGATTCAATGTTATCAATACAGACTTCAAGTTGAGTGTTCACGAGGCTGTCCTGAATTGTTGTAATTACAGCAAATACTAGCAGGACGTAAAGGGGGAATCTGCACTGAGACAGAGGGAAATAGAGGTAAAATTTTTGCGTGAGGCTTGCCTCTTTTGCTGTTAAAAAACGCAGATAAAAAGAAAGCCCAGAGCGACTCTGGGCTTTTTTATGACTTTACTTAGACTGATTGGCGTTTGCGATTTTTCCGCGATAGCTTTTGCTTTATATACATCCAACCAACACGCCCGTTGAGCTTGGGCTGTGTAGTCTATTACTTACTTAGGTCGCTTGCGTACTCAGATAGGAACGCTGCAACACCTTCTGGAGATGCGTTCATACCAGCTTTACCTTCTTCCCATTGTGCTGGGCATACTTCGCCGTGCTTCTGGTGGAAGTTTAGTGCATCAACCATGCGTAGCATTTCATCGATGTTACGGCCTAGTGGTAGGTCGTTTACGACTTGATGACGCACAAGACCATCTTCGTCGATTAGGAAAGAACCACGGAAAGCAACGCCTGCTTCTGGGTGCTCAACATCGTATGCTTTACAGATTTCGTGCTTAACGTCAGCAACTAGAGGGTATTGAACTTGACCGATACCGCCATCTTCGATAGCAGTGTTACGCCATGCGTTGTGAGAGAACTGAGAATCGATAGAAATACCGATTACTTCAACACCTTTAGCTTGGAAATCAGCTAGACGGTTGTCGAATGCGATTAGCTCAGATGGGCAAACGAACGTGAAATCTAGTGGGTAGAAGAATACTACTGCTTTCTTACCTTTAGTGAATTCTGCAAAGTTGAAGTTATCAACGATTTCGCCGTTACCTAGAACAGCTGCAGCAGTAAAGTCAGGGGCTTGACGACCTACTAGTACCATTTTTTGCTCCTAAAAATTTTTGGTTAGCTTCAAACCTAATTCAGTTATTTAGGTTTAGTCCGTGTTTGTACGGGACAAACTATAGTACAGATTGTACTATTGAAAAAAGCGAAATAAATAGATTAAGTTAATCGAAAAAAGCGATAATAACAAAACTATTACCTCGATCACTGAAACAGCATTAGATACAAATAGAATTATGAATAAATGGCCTAGCTTGAAGCAGTTACACTACTTGGTCACTTTGCATGAAACACGTCATTTTAGCGATGCCGCTGAGCGTTGTTTTGTCAGTCAATCTACGTTGAGTAAAGGGATTCAAAACCTTGAAGAGTTGATTGGTTGCCCGCTATATGAAAAAAAAGACAAAAAAAGCCCACTGGTTTTTACGCAAGCTGGAGAAATGGTGGTTCAGCAAGGTCGAGAGTTATTGGCAAAAGGTCAAGATTTGGTTGAACTGGGGCTTTTATGTCAAGGTGGCGATATGGAGGGGCAACTTAAGGTGGGCTGTATTCCGACTATCGCACCTTTCTTATTGTGCGATCTCGTTCAAGAGGTGAACTACCGTTTCCCACAACTGAACCTTCTATTAAGAGAAGATACGACGACAAACTTATTAAAAGCTCTACGTCATGGTGAATTGGATGTGTTGATTCTTGCGCTTCCTGTCGAAATTGAGGGCATGGAAAGTCGAGTGGTAGGTCAAGACCCATTTCGTATGGTGATCAGTGCGAATCATGTGGATTCGGTTCCTGTGCCGATTAGCTATGCGGACTTGCCCAATGAATCGGTGTTTCTTTTAGAGAAAGAGCACTGCTTAACGGAACACGCGGTTTCTGCGTGTAAGTTGACTGAAAAAGACAAAATTAATCCGTTTACGGCAACTAGCCTTCATACTTTGGTACAAATGGTGGCAAATGGTCTGGGTACAACGTTTATCCCGCAAATGGCCATCGATCACGGTTTGCTTCATAACCAAAATTTGGTGGTGATTGATCCCCCAGGTCAGCAAGCGTATCGCGATATTGGTTTGGTGTGGCGTCCAAGCTCGTCACGAACAAACACTTTCAAGCAATTGGCAGAAGTCGTCTCTGAACTGCTTTAGCTATTAGTATTAGCCTACAATATCCGATTCAACATCTAAAAGCGCACTATAAATAGTGCGTTTTTTAGCATTTTATTCTGCATGCAAACTTTGACTTGTAAAATTTCACAGACGAACTTTCATGAAGCTTTCATAAAATAGTGAAATTTTACAATGTTCATTTTACACAACTGCTTGTATAGCGCGTTTAAGTTGCGTTTCACTTCCTCCTTCTAGCCCTTGTGAATACAAGGATTTTTCTCTCACCTTACTATTCATACGCTTGTTTGAATTCAAAAATAACCTGTAAAATTAATGTAATTAAATTACGTAATAACTTACAAATTAAGTTGAAAAATCAAACGCTTGTTTGATACCGGATAAAACTTTGAATTTAATGTTTTGTTTACTTAAGGGGTTTCGCTTAACTCTTTGTTGAGTTAGCTTAATTAAAGGCTTGTAAGACTTATGTCTAGATTGAAAAAGCAATTCAGGTTGCGCAAGATATAGACACAATGAAGCGAAGTGAACACCAAATCAATGGATGTAATTTGTTGTTCATAACTTACAAATGTAGCTTTAGGCTTGACTGCCAAGATGGATAAAGCACGTTAAGGATGAATGATTATGCTTGCTCAGACAGAACAAAAAACACAACAACTAATGCAAACCCAAGGCATGCTTGAGGTGATTGGAATCGTTGCTCCTGAACATCAAGCAATTTTCCCTGTTGAAGCCCAAACCTTTTTATCTCTACTGTGTGAAAAATTTGCCGGACGTGTTGAACAGTTGCTAGAAGCGCGAGAAGAGAAGCAAGCACGCATCGATGCTGGTGAGCTGCCAGATTTTCTACCGGAGACACAAGACATTCGCGAGGGAAGTTGGAAGATCCTTGGAATCCCGCAAGATCTGCAAGATCGCCGAGTGGAGATTACTGGACCAACCGATCGCAAGATGGTGATTAACGCACTGAATGCGAATGTTAAAGTGTTCATGGCAGACTTCGAAGACTCAATGTCTCCGGCGTGGAGTAAAGTTCTGGATGGACAAATTAACCTGCGTGATGCCGTCAATGGCACCATCAGTTACACCCATCCTAGCAATGGCAAACACTATCAGCTGACAGAAGACCCAGCGGTGTTGATCTGCCGCGTTCGCGGGCTGCATCTAAAGGAAAAACACGTCACGTGGCACGGTCAGATCATTCCAGGTGCGCTATTCGACTTTGCTCTGTACTTCTACAATAACTACAAAGCGCTATTGAAAAAGGGAAGCGGTCCTTACTTCTACATTCCAAAGCTGCAATCGCATCATGAAGCGAAGTGGTGGAGTGAAGTGTTCCATTTCACTGAAGAGTATTTCGGTTTGGATACCGGAACCATTAAAGCCACCGTACTGATTGAAACGTTGCCTGCGGTATTTGAAATGGACGAGATTCTGTTCTCACTCAAAGAGCACATTGTCGGTCTCAACTGCGGTCGTTGGGATTACATCTTTAGCTACATCAAAACACTGAAAAATCATCCAGATCGCGTTCTACCTGATCGCCAAGTGGTGACTATGGATAAGCCATTCCTCAACGCTTACTCAAGATTGTTGGTGCGTACTTGTCATAAGCGCGGTGCATTTGCGATGGGCGGCATGGCAGCCTTTATTCCAGCCAAAGACCCACAAGAAAACCAAAAAGTGCTGGATAAGATTCACAAGGATAAATCACTGGAAGCGAACAACGGACACGACGGCACTTGGGTTGCACACCCTGGTCTGGCGGACACTGCAATGGAAGTGTTTAGCGCAACACTCGGTCAGCGCACCAACCAACTGGATGTGAGCCGCTCGGAAGATGCGCTAATCACCGCCGAAGAGTTGCTTGAACCATGCGAAGGTGAACGCTCAGAAGAAGGCATGCGCCACAACATCCGCGTCGCGTTGCAATACATTGAAGCTTGGATCTCTGGCAATGGATGTGTGCCGATTTACGGACTGATGGAAGACGCAGCAACCGCAGAAATTTCCCGTGCTTCTATTTGGCAGTGGATTCAACACGGTAAGTCGCTCGATAACGGTTTGATAGTCACTAAGGAGCTGCTCGAGTTGTATCTGAAAGAAGAGATTGAAGTCGTGAAGCAAGAAATTGGTGAACAGCGCTACCAAGCAGGTCGATTTGAGGAAGCGGCTGACTTGATGGCAAGGCTCACTACGAGCGATGAACTGACCAACTTTTTAACCATTCCAGGTTACGACTACTTGGATTAACCCAATAATTTCAATAACCAACTTTATTTAACCAATACGTGAAGGATTCGAGGCAGATAAGGATGTACTGCCTGAGAACGGAAAACTCAACGCACATGCACAAGTGCACATTATTAGAGGGATAGATCAATGACTAACTTAACTCGCCGCCAACAAATTGATGCACTGGAAAAAGATTGGGCAACCAACCCACGCTGGAAAAACGTAAAGCGTACTTACACAGCGGAAGAAGTGGTAGAACTACGCGGTTCTATGGTGCCTGCGAACACAATCGCACAACGTGGTGCTGACAAACTTTGGTCACTGGTTAACGGTAGCTCAAAGAAAGGCTACGTAAACTGTCTTGGTGCACTGACGGGAGGTCAAGCCGTACAGCAAGCAAAAGCGGGTATTGAAGCTATTTACCTCTCGGGCTGGCAGGTAGCGGCGGACAACAACACCGCTTCGACTATGTACCCAGACCAATCCCTTTACCCAGTAGACTCTGTACCGTCAGTAGTAAAACGCATCAATAACTCATTCCGTCGCGCAGACCAAATCCAGTGGTCAGCAGGTAAGTCGCCAGAAGACGAAGGTGGTATTGATTACTTCCTACCAATCGTAGCGGATGCAGAAGCAGGTTTTGGTGGCGTTCTTAATGCGTACGAGCTAATGAAATCAATGATCGACGCAGGTGCGGCGGGTGTTCACTTTGAAGACCAGCTGGCATCAGTGAAGAAGTGTGGTCACATGGGCGGTAAAGTATTGGTTCCAACTCAAGAAGCAGTACAGAAACTGGTCGCAGCTCGTCTAGCAGCAGACGTTGCAGGCACTACAACACTCGTAATCGCACGTACCGATGCAAACGCAGCAGACCTGCTAACGTCTGATTGCGACCCATATGACAAGGACTTTATTCAAGGAGAGCGCACACCAGAAGGTTTCTACCGTGTTCGTGCAGGTATCGACCAAGCAATCTCTCGTGGTCTAGCTTACGCACCATACGCGGATTTGATCTGGTGTGAGACGGCAACGCCATGTCTAGAAGAAGCGCGTAAGTTTGCAGAAGCGATTCACGCAGAGTACCCAGACCAACTGTTGGCATATAACTGTTCGCCTTCATTCAACTGGGAGAAGAACCTAGACGCTGAAACCATTGCTAAGTTTCAACAAGAGCTGGCTGATATGGGCTACAAATATCAGTTCATCACGCTAGCGGGTATCCACAACATGTGGTTCAATATGTTCGAACTGGCACATGCTTACGCACAAGGCGAAGGTATGCGCCATTACGTTGAGAAAGTACAGCGTCCTGAGTTTGAAGCGGCAGAAAAAGGTTACACTTTTGTGGCGCATCAACAAGAAGTTGGTACGGGCTACTTTGATAGAATGACCAATACCATTCAAGGTGGTAACTCATCAGTGACAGCACTGACTGGTTCTACCGAAGAAGATCAATTCTAACAAACGTAGAGTCCACAATTACGACGAGAGTCATGACATCTTTGAGCGGCGATTGGGCCGCTCTTTTTTTGTTTGTGCCATTGGTTGAGCAAAATGACCACATATCCAGAAAGGTTTAGTCTTCTGACTCTATTTCCTCGGGCTCAACCTCTTCTTGCAGTTCCAGTAAGTTAATTGCGATCGTGACAAAATCTGAATCAGTGATAATGCCGACTAAATGACCGTGGTTCACCACTGGCAAGCAACCTACTTTATGCTTCTGCATATAGATAGCACTTTCTTTTAATCCAGCCCTTGGTTCCGCCGTCATGATGTTAGTGTGCATCATTTTATGAAGTGGCGTATCGAAAGTGAAAGATTGTTCAGTCTCATCAGGGTGCAAACTGGATTCTTGAGCAGCAAGAATATCTCGATGTGTCACTAAACCTTGTAGATGGTCATTGGCATCTACAACCGGAATATGTCTAATATCGAGCGCTTCCATCATGTCTCGAGCCTCACGCAATGTGTTGCTACTAAAAAGGGTATGAGGATTGCGAGTCATCATGTCTTCAACTTTGATCATAGAGACCTCCAAAGGCGTTGTCCTTTTCCTAAATATAGAGAATATTTTGCCCTTTATCTGGGAGCTAACTCGTTTTTCACTAATAAATTAATGCAATTAGATGAAGATCAATCAGAGGAGGGAATAGGTTGGTCATTTACATAAAGCCGTCTACTAAAAGAGAAGGTGATCCTGCATTGTAAGATGGGAGTGAAACATGTAAGCGCTATCATGAATGACCAAAGCTAAGGCAGTATAGCCTTAGCTTTGGTTACTCTTAACTTTGTCTATAATGGACACAGATCAGACCATATGCTTTGGCATCAACACAGCTACCAATGTAACTTTTATTAGGCAGATTAACTGCGCACAAGTGCGGTACTTGCTTCAGCTTACATGCATCTTGTAACGTTTTTAACGTCTCTTGTTCAGAGCTTGCTAACGTATTAGCAGAAAAAGAAATAATGGCGGCGCTGAATAGCGTAATTAACATCTTCATACTTACCTCAAAAGTTCGAACATAGAGCAAGTTGCTCATTGTCAATATAGTCTAAAAGTGAACTTATTGAGTGATTTGATAATAAAGAAGCATGCCGATGTATATCTATACGTCGTGGAACAATACGCTCTTCATGTCTTATTACATTCTTAGTGGACGCTTTTGCCATCAATCGAAAGGGATTTGCTTGCTATTGCAGCATGTAAACATATACTAGTCTGCTGCGAAAAACTCGTCGCAATTTTATCGTCGTCTTTGACGTGATTTGACCAATATATAAGACAAGTAACATGCAAGTATCAGATTTCCATTTCGACCTTCCAGATGAACTCATCGCTCGTTACCCTCAGCCAGAGCGTACCGCTAGCCGACTACTGCAAATGGACGGTAATACTGGCGAGCTAGTGGATGGCACATTTACCGATGTGTTGGACCATGTTCAAGCCGGTGACCTCGTGGTTTTCAATAATACCCGCGTTATCCCTGCCCGTATGTTTGGTCGTAAAGAATCAGGCGGTAAGTTAGAAGTACTAGTGGAGCGCATGCTCGACGACAAGAGCATTTTGGCTCACGTACGCTGCTCAAAATCGCCAAAACCAGGCTCCACCGTTATTGTTGGCGAAAATGATGAATACTCAGCAGAGATGGTGGCTCGTCATGATGCATTGTTTGAGCTGAAATTTAATTCTGATAAGACGGTGCTAGAAATTCTGGAACAGATCGGTCATATGCCACTTCCACCCTATATTGACCGCCCAGATGAAGACGCAGATAAAGAGCGTTACCAAACGGTTTACAGCCAAAAACCGGGTGCGGTAGCCGCGCCAACCGCAGGCTTACATTTTGATGATGTTCTGCTAGAGAAAATCAAAGCGAAAGGCGCCGAATTTGCTTATGTGACGCTGCACGTCGGTGCGGGTACATTTCAACCGGTAAAAGTGGATGATATTAACGATCACCACATGCACGCGGAATACGTTGAAGTGCCACAAGACGTGGTTGACGCTATTCATGCCACCAAGGCCCGTGGCGGTAGAATCATTGCCGTTGGTACAACATCGGTTCGTTCACTGGAAAGTGCAGCGCAAGACGCGTTGAAGAAAGGCACAGAATTGGTTCCATTCTTTGGCGATACCGAAATCTTTATCTACCCTGGTTACGAGTACCAGTTGGTGGACTGCTTGATCACCAACTTCCACTTGCCAGAATCAACACTGATTATGTTGGTGAGTGCGTTTGCAGGTTATGAGAACACCATGAATGCATACCAGCATGCGGTTGAGAACAACTACCGTTTTTTCTCTTATGGTGATTCAATGTTCATCAAGAAGAAAACGGCATAAACCCCTCCCTAACCCTCCTCTTAAAAAGGTGAGGGAATAAAAGCGCTGAGGCGTGGGTTTCTCCCCCCTTTCTAAGGGAGAGGCTAGGAGGGGGCAACGATTTACGAGTGCTAGCAGTAAGCTAGGAAACAGAGCAGAACCACTGCTTTGTCTCTCGCACGGAAAGCGACCACTCCTTAAAGTGGGGGTTACCCCTAAAAAACATTGTCAGACTGTTTCTCTGACACTCGGAGGCATCGTGAAATTATCATTCGATCTTAAGAAGAAAAACGGCAATGCGCGTCGTGGTCAATTGACCTTCGAACGTGGCACTGTTCAAACGCCAGCGTTCATGCCGGTAGGTACTTACGGTACCGTTAAAGGCATGACACCAGAAGAAGTAAAAGGCACGGGCGCAGAAATCCTGCTCGGTAACACTTTCCACCTATGGCTGCGTCCAGGCCAAGAAGTGATGAAAATGCACGGTGACCTGCACGACTTCATGAACTGGCATGGTCCGATTCTTACCGATTCAGGCGGTTTCCAAGTATTCAGCCTGGGTAAAATGCGTACTATTACAGAGCAAGGTGTACATTTCCGCAACCCAGTAAACGGTGACAAAATTTTCATGGACGCAGAGAAGTCGATGGAAATCCAAAAAGATTTAGGCTCTGACATCGTTATGATTTTCGACGAGTGTACGCCATACCCAGCGACACACGATGAAGCGAAAAAATCGATGGAAATGTCACTACGTTGGGCGCAGCGCTCGCGTGATCACTTCGATAAACTAGAAAACCCGAACAACCTATTTGGTATCGTTCAAGGTGGTGTATACGAAGACCTACGAGATGTATCGGTAAAAGGTCTAACTGACATTGGCTTTGACGGTTATGCGGTGGGTGGTCTTGCCGTCGGTGAACCGAAAGAAGACATGCATCGCATTCTTGAGCACACGTGCCCACAACTTCCAGAAGATAAACCACGTTACTTGATGGGTGTTGGCAAGCCAGAAGACTTGGTCGAAGGTGTTCGCCGTGGTATCGACATGTTTGACTGTGTAATGCCAACCCGTAACGCGCGTAACGGCCACCTATTTGTGACTGGTGGTGTGATCAAGATCCGTAATGCGAAACACAAAACGGATACAACACCGTTAGATCCGCACTGTGACTGTTACACTTGTCAGAACTACAGCAAGTCGTACCTTCACCACCTAGAGCGTTGTAACGAAATCCTAGGTGCGCGCCTGAATACTATCCATAACCTACGTTACTACCAACGTTTGATGGAAAGCATTCGTAAGGCGATTGATGAAGATCGTTTCGATGAGTTTGTTCAAGAGTTTTACGCTCGTCGTGACCGCGAAGTGCCACCACTAGGTAAAGCATAAAAAATTAAAGCCTTTGGCATGTCGCCAGAGGCTTTTGCTAATAAAGTAGGCAAAAGCATATTATTTTTGAGAGAGTGATCTCTATTAGTCACATTCAGACTTGAATCTAAATTGCGAAAGCCCAACTTTTTGGATTATTAATAAAATATAATGAGGATGTTTTAATGTTTATTTCTCAAGCTCACGCAGCAGCAGAAGGCGCACCAGCAGGTGGCGGTTTTGAAATGCTAATCATGCTAGGCATGTTCGCAGTGATCTTCTACTTCATGATCTATCGCCCACAAGCAAAGCGTGTAAAAGAACACAAGAGCCTGATGTCTTCGATGGGCAAAGGTGACGAAGTACTAACAAGCGGTGGTTTAGTAGGTAAAATCACTAAGATCAGTGAAGAGAACGACTACATTTCAATTGAGCTAAATGCAAACAATGAAGTTGTGATCAAGAAAGACTTCGTAACGGCAGTGCTACCAAAAGGTACGCTTAAGTCTCTATAAAACAGCTAAAGGATCCTCGCTGTGCTAAACCGTTATCCGTTATGGAAGTATTTGATGGTATTCTTCGCCATCATCACCGCTGCGTTGTACGCACTTCCAAATATCTACGGTGAAGATCCGGCTGTTCAAATTACAGGGGCGCGTGGCGCCTCTGTTGATATGTCAACGCTGGATGCTGTCACTAACGCTCTTGATAAAGAGCACCTTTCTTATAAAACCATTGCTCTCGAAAATGGTTCAATCCTTGTTCGTTTCAATGACACTGATACTCAGATCAGTGCGCGCGATATTATCAGCGAAGCGCTTGGCAAAGATAAAATTGTCGCTCTCAACCTAGCGCCATCTACGCCAGACTGGCTAGAAGCCATTGGTGCGTCACCACTTAAACTGGGTCTTGACCTGCGTGGTGGTGTTCACTTCTTGATGGAAGTGGATATGGACGCGGCAATGGAAAAGCTAGTTGGTCAACAAGAAGAAGCGTTCCGTAGTGAGCTTCGTGAAGCCAAAGTTCGCTACCGTGCAATTCGTCCTTCTGGTAAAGAGGGAGTCGAAGTATTGCTACGTAATGAAGAACAACTGGCGGAAGCGAAGGCGACGCTAGAGAAGAATCACCCTGACATGAACTTTGTCGACTCTGATTCGAATGGCCGTTACGCTTTGATTGCCACCTTTACTGAGCAACGTTTACAAGAGATCCGTAACTACGCTGTAGAACAAAACATCACGATTCTACGTAACCGTGTAAACGAGCTGGGTGTTGCTGAACCATTGGTGCAACGTCAAGGTGCTAGTCGCATCGTCGTTGAGCTTCCCGGTGTTCAAGATACCGCTCGTGCGAAGGAAATCCTAGGTGCAACGGCAACGCTAGAGTTCCGCGAAGTCGATGATAAAGCTGACCTATCAGCCGCGGCAAGTGGTCGTGCGCCAGCAGGTAGCGAAATCAAGATGGATCGTGATGGTCGCCCTGTTGTATTGAAGAAGCGCGTTATTCTTGGTGGTCAAAGTATCACGGATGCAAGCTCAAGTGTTGATGAATACGGTCGTCCGCAAGTGAACATCTCGCTAGACAGCGAGGGTGGTAACAAGATGTCAGCGTTCTCTAAAAAGAACATCGGCAAGCTAATGGCAACCGTGTTTGCAGAATACAAAGACAGTGGTCGTCGTACGCCAGAAGGCAAAGTGATCCTTGATAAACACGAAGAAGTCATTAACCAAGCAACGATTCAATCGGCTCTTGGCCGTAACTTCCGTATCACAGGTATCGACTCTGCGGCAGAAGCGCACAACCTAGCACTTCTACTACGTGCTGGTGCACTTATCGCCCCTATCTCTATCGTTGAAGAGCGTACCATTGGTCCATCAATGGGTCAGCAAAACATCGATATGGGTATTCAAGCATGTATCTGGGGTATGGTAGCAGTAATGATCTTTACTCTGCTTTACTACCGTGGTTTTGGTCTGATCGCGAACGTTGCACTGATGGCAAACTTAGTGCTTATCATCGGTATTATGTCGATGATTCCAGGTGCAACCATGACGCTTCCGGGTATCGCTGGTATCGTTTTGACAGTGGGTATGGCAGTCGATGCGAACGTACTGATATTCGAACGTATCCGTGAAGAGCTTCGCGATGGCCGCAGTCCACAACAAGCGATTCACCAAGGTTACGCTAATGCATTTAGCACCATTGCCGATGCGAACATCACCACCCTTATCACAGCAATCATTCTGTTTGCTGTTGGTACAGGTGCAGTGAAAGGCTTCGCGGTAACGCTATCTATCGGTATCTTGACCTCTATGTTCACCGCAATCATAGGTACACGTTGTATCGTGAACTTGGTGTACGGTGGCAAGCGCGTTAAGAAATTGTCGATCTAAGGCTGGGAATTATTATGTTTCAAATTCTAAAAGCAGAAAACACGATCGGCTTTATGCGTTGGTCGAAAGTCGCGTTCGTATTCTCTATCTTTATGATCGCTGCTTCTATCTTCACGCTATCAACCAAGTGGTTGAACTGGGGTCTAGACTTTACTGGTGGTACGCTCATCGAGGTAGGTTTTGAACAACCAGCAAACCTTGAAGAAATTCGTGCAGCTCTAGATTCACAAGGCTTCGGCGATGCGACGGTACAAAACTTCGGTAGCGCTCGTGATGTAATGGTTCGTCTTCGTCCACGTGACGATATGTCTGGTGAAACGCTAGGTAACCAAATCATTGGTGCTATTAAAGAAGGCACGGGTGAAAGCGTAGAAATGCGGCGTATCGAATTCGTAGGTCCAAACGTTGGTGATGAACTAACGGAAGCAGGCGGCCTAGCGATTCTTGTGTCGCTAATCTGTATCCTGATCTACGTATCGATCCGATTCGAATGGCGTCTAGCAGCAGGTGCGGTAATGGCACTGGCACACGATATCATCATCACGCTGGGTGTCTTCTCGTTCCTACAAATCGAAGTTGACCTAACCATCGTAGCGGCACTACTAACGGTAGTTGGTTACTCGCTCAACGATACCATTGTTGTATTCGACCGGATTCGTGAAAACTTCCGTAAGATGCGTAAGGGTGAGCCTTCAGACATCATGGACGCTTCAATTACTCAAACATTGAGCCGTACTTTGATTACGTCTGGTACGACGTTGTTCGTAGTAATTGCACTGTTCACTCAAGGTGGTGCGATGATTCACGGTTTCGCGACCGCACTTCTACTAGGTATCACAGTAGGTACGTACTCTTCTATCTACGTAGCATCAGCACTAGCGCTAAAACTGGGTATCCAGAAGGAGCACTTGATGCCACCTCAAGTAGAAAAAGAAGGTGCAGAGTTCGACGAGATGCCATAAGGCAGATTGAGAACCGAAACCGAAAGCAAAAACCGCTGAGTAATCGGCGGTTTTTTTGTATCTGAGTTGTGTCGCTGAAGAGCCTCGCACATCATTCGTCCTCAATGTGTAGACACATTTTAGAACGAGACTGACAGATGTAAAAAAGCCCCGCTCAGAGAGCGAGGCTTTTTGAAAGTCATCAGCGTGGCGGGCTTAGTATGCCGCCATCATCTTACTTAAGGATCGCGCTGTTACCGTTTTCACGAATGTGCTTAAGGATAGATTTTACGCCACGAGCACTTGAAGCAACGATGTTGCCAGACTTCATGTAATCAGTTCCGCCAGCAAAGTCAGTTAGGATAGCACCAGCTTCACGAGCAATCAGCTCACCAGCCGCCATATCCCATGGCTTCAGACCTAGCTCGAAGTAACCATCTACGCGACCAGCAGCGACATAACATAGATCAAGAGCTGAAGAGCCAGAACGACGGAAATCGGCACATTCAGTAAATAGAGAGCCAATGATCTTGATGTAAGATTCAGAGTGTTGCTTCTGTTTGAATGGGAAACCAGTCGCAAGAACAGTACCGTGTAGGTCTTTAAGCGGAGTAACACGGATACGAGCGTTGTTTAGTTGAGCGCCAGCACCGCGTTGTGCAGTGAATAGCTCGTTTTGCATTGGATCGTATACACAAGCCACTTCAGTTTTACCTTTGAAGCGAACTGCGATAGATACTGCGAAAGTTGGGTAACCTTTTACAAAGTTATTAGTGCCATCCAGTGGGTCGATGATCCATTGTACGTCTTTATCTTTACCTTCGATAAGACCAGCTTCTTCAGCAACGATACAGTGCTCTGGGTAAGAGTGCTTGATAGTATCGATGATGATAGCTTCTGCTTCTTTGTCTACATTAGTAACAAAGTCATTAGTGCCTTTTAGCGTAGATTCAATTTTATCTGTGTTTTCTAATGATTTAGCAATGTGATTGCCTGCCTTTCGCGCAGCGCGAATAGCAATGTTTAGCATTGGATGCATACGAATTTCCCAACGGATGTTAAAGAACAAATGAAAGCGGCCGCGAGTATACCAGAGTTAAAACAAAAAGGAAGTGGTTATTTTTTGTCCTCCGTTCTAGTGCGTAGTGGTCCATGTATCGTGATGAAGTGCACCAATTGATGAGAATGCCAGTAGAAAGCGGCTTCTCTATAGGGCGTGTTAAAAAAATATGGTAACATTCTGCGGTTTTAAACTAGGTAGCAAACACAGATGTTGGATCAAGTAAAAATCGTACTCGTCGGAACTTCTCATTCAGGCAACATTGGCTCGGCTGCACGCGCAATGAAAGTCATGGGTTTAAGCCAACTTGTATTGGTTGATCCGCAATGTGAAGTGGATGACCAAACTCTTGCTCTTGCCGCTGGTGCTGGTGATATTGCTCAAAACGCAACAGTCGTAAGTACGCTAGAGGAAGCCATTGAAGATTGTGGTCTTGTCGTCGGCTCTAGTGCTCGTTCACGCACACTTGAATGGCCAATGCTTGAGCCACGCGAATGTGGTGAGAAATTTGCCGTTGAAGGCCAAAAGCACCCTGTTGCATTGGTCTTTGGCCGTGAGAGAACTGGCCTAACTAATGACGAATTGCAGAAGTGTCATTACCACGTTTGCATTCCAGCTAATCCTGAATACAGTTCACTTAACTTAGCGATGGCGGTACAAACGCTGAGCTATGAAGTTCGCGTTGCACACCTCAACCTAGAGCAAAGCCAATACGTGCCAAGTGAGCCTGAAGAGTACCCACGCCATAAAGAGCTAGAAATGTTCTTTGAGCACCTTGAAAAGGTGATGGTTGATACCCAATTTATCAACAAAGAACAGCCAGGTCAGGTGATGAACAAACTTCGTCGCTTGTACTCACGTGCACGACCAGAGGCTCAAGAATTGAATATTCTGCGTGGTGTTTTGACAGCGATCGAAAAGAAACTCTGAATAAACAATAACCACTTTAGATGTAAGGGTGAATACCTGACTAAAATAGTCAAATAAATACTTGACCATTTTAGTCGGGTATGGAAGAATCATAATCATTACAAACCATGTGGATACGGTGTGGTATGAAACTTACATCTAAAGGAAGATATGCGGTGACAGCCATGCTGGATGTGGCACTGCACTCGCAACAAACCCCGGTACCTCTTGCAGACATCTCCGAGCGCCAGGGGATCTCGCTCTCTTATTTAGAGCAGCTGTTTTCGAAATTGCGTAAAGCAGGCTTAGTCACTAGCGTTCGTGGTCCTGGTGGTGGTTACCGACTGGGTGCCGATGCACACAGTATCGCTATCGGTACCGTAATTGCTGCTGTTGATGAGTCAGTCGATGCAACCAAATGCCAAGGCAAGGGAGGTTGTCAAGGTGGGACTCGTTGCCTAACTCACACACTATGGCGTGACTTAAGCTCTCGTATCAGCGACTTCCTGAATAACATCACGCTCGGTGAGCTGATGACAGACAACGAAGTAATAGAAATTTCTGATCGTCAGGACATTGATCTGGCGGTGACTCATGGGCTATCAAACAAAAATACAACCGCCGCGCCCATCGGTGTAAACGTCCGCTCTTAGCGGTCAGCTTTTTACATTGGAGTAGAGAATGAAACTGCCGATTTATCTAGATTATTCCGCTACGTGTCCAGTTGATCCACGTGTTGCTGAAAAAATGGTTCAGTACATGACAATGGATGGGACATTTGGCAACCCAGCTTCACGTTCGCACCGTTATGGCTGGCAGGCAGAAGAAGCTGTAGATACTGCCCGTGAGCAAATTGCTGACCTTCTAAATGCAGATCCACGCGAAATTGTCTTCACCTCTGGTGCGACTGAATCTGACAACCTTGCAATCAAAGGTGCCGCTCATTTTTACTCTAAAAAGGGTAAACATATCATCACTTGTAAAACAGAGCATAAAGCGGTTCTTGACCCATGTCGTCAACTAGAGCGCGAAGGCTTTGAAGTGACTTACTTAGAGCCAGAATCAAACGGCCTGATTGACCTAAACAAACTTCAAGCAGCAATGCGTGAAGATACTGTTCTCGTATCAATCATGCACGTAAACAATGAGATTGGTGTTATTCAAGACATCGCAGCAATCGGCGAGTTATGTCGTGAACGTAAGATAGTGTTCCACGTAGATGCTGCACAATCTGCGGGCAAACTGCCAATCGATGTTCAAGAGTTGAAAGTAGACCTAATTTCACTGTCAGCACACAAAATCTATGGCCCTAAAGGTATTGGCGCACTTTACGTACGTCGTAAACCTCGTATTCGCCTAGAAGCGCAAATGCATGGTGGTGGTCACGAACGTGGTTTCCGCTCTGGTACGCTACCGACTCACCAGATCGTAGGTATGGGTGAAGCGTTCCGCATCGCCAAAGAAGACATGCAGAAAGATTACGATCACGCATTAGCACTTCGTAACCGTCTTCTAGATGGTGTGAAAGATCTTGAAGCGGTAACGGTGAATGGTGATTTAGAACAGCGTGTACCACACAACTTAAACGTGAGCTTTGCATTTGTTGAAGGCGAATCACTCCTGATGTCACTGAAAGATCTCGCAGTATCATCAGGTAGTGCATGTACTTCAGCGAGTCTAGAGCCATCTTATGTGCTTCGTGCGCTAGGTCTTGACGACGAACTGGCTCACAGCTCTGTACGTTTCTCATTTGGCCGTTTCACGACTGAAGAAGAAATTGATTACGCAATTGAACAAATCCGCGTTGCAGTGACTAAGCTACGCGACATGTCTCCTCTATGGGATATGTACAAGGAAGGGGTTGATCTGAGCACGGTTGAATGGGCTCATCATTAATCTCACGGACTGAATAGAGGATTCGAGGTAATTTATCATGGCATACAGCGAAAAAGTAATTGATCACTATGAGAACCCACGTAACGTAGGTTCATTCGATAAAGAAGATCCATCAGTAGGTAGCGGCATGGTTGGCGCACCAGCTTGTGGTGACGTAATGAAGCTTCAAATTAAAGTGACACCAGAAGGCATCATTGAAGACGCGAAATTTAAAACTTACGGTTGTGGTAGCGCAATCGCATCAAGTTCACTAGTGACAGAGTGGGTGAAAGGTAAGTCGATCGATGAAGCGGCTGCTATCAAAAACTCTGAGATTGCAGAAGAGTTGGAGCTTCCTCCCGTGAAAGTGCACTGCTCAATCCTAGCGGAAGATGCAATTAAAGCAGCGGTTGCTGACTACAAGAAAAAACACCAAGAATAAGTATTCCGTATATAATGGGAGCCTGTAACGCTCCCATTTCAATCGTAATTTAGACAGACGTAAGGTGCAGTATGGCCATCACAATGACAGAAACAGCGGCGAGTCGCGTAAAAGCATTCCTAGATAACCGAGGCAAAGGTATCGGTTTGCGTCTTGGAGTGAAGACGACAGGCTGTTCCGGTATGGCTTATGTGCTTGAGTTTGTTGATGAGCTTAATGAAGACGAAGATGAAGTATTCGACCACTCGGGTGTCAAGATCATCATCGACAAAAAAAGCTTGGTGTACTTAGACGGCACTGAACTGGATTACGTGAAGGAAGGCTTGAACGAAGGCTTTGAATTCAACAACCCGAATGCGAAAAGTGAATGTGGTTGTGGTGAAAGCTTCAACGTCTAATTGATTGGCCTTTTGGGCAACCGAGTCCAGAGGGCTTTACTAGGACCCGAACTTAATGAATCACTTTGAATTATTTGGGCTACCAAGTCAGTTTACGCTGGATGGTAGCCTTCTTTCTTCTCAGTTCTTAGAACTGCAAAAACGCTTTCATCCAGATAATTTTGCCACAGCGTCTGAGCGCGACCGTTTAATGGCTGTTCAAAAAGCAGCGCAAATTAATGATGCTTACCAAGTTTTGAAACAGCCAATCTCACGTGCAGAATACATCTTGGCAGAAAATGGCATTGAAATCCACGGTGAACAGCAAACCATGCAAGACCCAATGTTCCTAATGGAACAGATGGAGCTGCGTGAAGAATTAGAAGAAATTGCTGACAGCTCTGATCCTGAATCAGCGCTTTTTGACTTTGATGCTAAGGTCAGCAAAATGTACAAACAGCATTTGGCGAATGTAGAACAAGAACTTGATAATGGTCTTTGGGCAGAAGCTGCAGACCGCGTTCGTAAACTTAAATTCATAGCCAAACTAAAGAACGAAATTGAACTGGTCGAAGACAAGCTCCTCGGCTAGTTAGCGTGACAAGGACTCATCATGGCACTACTTCAAATCGCAGAACCGGGCCAAAGCTCGGCACCTCATCAGCATAAGTTAGCAGCGGGTATCGACTTAGGTACCACGAACTCTTTGGTTGCTTCTGTACGCAGTGGCAATGCCACGACTTTAACGGATGAGCAGGGACGTAGTATTCTGCCGTCGGTTGTAAACTATGCGCAAGAATCGGCGATGGTTGGTTATGACGCGAAAGCAAAAGCAGAGCTAGAGCCTGAAAATACCATTATTTCGGTAAAGCGTTTGATTGGCCGCTCATTGAAAGACATTCAATCTCGTTACCCATCTTTGCCTTACCAGTTTAAAGAGAGCGATAATGGTCTTCCTATTCTGAAAACGGCTCAAGGTGATAAGAACCCGATTGAAGTTTCTGCAGACATTCTAAAAGCACTCGGAAAACGTGCAGAAGAGACGCTTGGCGGTGAACTTGCTGGTGTCGTGATTACCGTTCCAGCTTACTTCGATGACGCTCAACGTGCCGGTACTAAAGATGCGGCAAAATTGGCAGGTCTTCATGTACTACGTCTGCTTAACGAGCCAACTGCAGCAGCTATCGCTTACGGTTTGGATTCTGGTCAAGAAGGTGTGATTGCGGTTTACGATTTAGGTGGCGGTACTTTTGATATCTCTATCTTACGTCTGTCAAAAGGCGTATTTGAAGTCTTGGCGACGGGTGGTGATTCAGCGTTAGGTGGCGATGACTTTGACCATCTTCTTGCTGACTATCTGATGGAGCAAGCGGGGCTAGAAGCGCCACTTTCTGCAGAGAAAAACCGTGTACTGTTAAACATTGCCACTGCAACGAAGATTGCTTTCTCTGAGCATGACAGCGTGGATGTTGATGTTTTTGGCTGGAAAGGCTCAGTCACTCGCGAACAGTTCGAAGAGTTGATTCGCCCATTGGTGAAGAAAACCTTGATGTCTTGCCGTCGCGCGCTTAAAGATGCTGACGTTGATACCGAAGACGTGCTTGAAGCCGTGATGGTTGGTGGCTCTACTCGTACTCTACTGGTACGTGAAATGGTGGGTGAGTTCTTTGGTCGCACACCACTAACAAGCATTAACCCAGATGAAGTGGTTGCGATTGGTGCTGGCATCCAAGCGGACATTCTAGCGGGTAACAAACCTGATTCAGAAATGCTGCTGCTTGATGTTATCCCATTATCACTTGGCATTGAAACCATGGGCGGCTTGGTAGAGAAGATCATTCCTCGTAACACCACCATTCCTGTTGCTCGTGCGCAAGAATTTACCACGTTCAAAGATGGTCAAACGGCGATGAGCGTACACGTGGTACAAGGTGAGCGTGAGATGGTCGATGACTGTCGTTCACTGGCACGTTTCTCGCTGAAAGGTATTCCGCCAATGGCGGCAGGTGCAGCGCACATTCGTGTGACTTACCAAGTGGATGCCGATGGCCTACTGTCTGTGACGGCAATGGAGAAGAGTACTGGCATTCAGTCAGAGATCCAAGTGAAGCCGTCTTACGGTCTGAGTGATAATGAAGTTACGAATATGCTACGTGACTCAATGACTTATGCGAAAGAAGACATGCAAGCTCGCGCACTTGCGGAACAACGTGTTGAAGCAGACCGTGTGATTGAAGGTTTGATTGCAGCGATGCAAGCGGATGGTGATGAGCTACTATCAGAGCAAGAGAAACAAGCGTTGTTAAATGTGATTGAAGCACTGATTGAGCTTCGCAATGGTGAAGATGCGGATGCGATTGAGCAAGGCATTAAAGACACCGACAAAGCAAGCCAAGATTTTGCATCGCGCCGTATGGATAAATCGATTCGAGCTGCACTGTCAGGTCAATCAGTAGATGATATATAAGAGATAAGTTGTTATGCCTAAGATTATTGTATTACCGCACGAAGATTTATGCCCAGAAGGTGCAGTGTTGGAAGCAAAAACTGGTGAAACCGTTCTGGACGTGGCACTGAAAAACGGTATCGGTATTGAGCATGCCTGTGAAAAATCATGTGCATGCACCACATGTCACGTGATCATTCGTGAAGGTTTTGATTCACTAGAAGAAAGTGAAGAGCTTGAAGACGACATGCTAGATAAAGCGTGGGGGCTAGAGCCTGAATCTCGTCTTGGTTGCCAAGCAAAAGTGGCAGATGAAGACTTGGTTGTTGAGATCCCAAAATACACGTTGAATCACGCGTCAGAAGATCACTAATACGATCTCCCTGTGATAGGGAAAACGAAAAGGAAGATGAGCAATGAAATGGACAGATTCTCGCGACATCGCGATAGAGCTTTGTGACAAGTTTCCGGGTGTGGATCCTAAGACGGTACGTTTTACCGATCTCCATCAATGGATCATGGAGTTAGATGAGTTCGATGATGAACCAAACCATTGTAACGAAAAGATCCTCGAAGCGGTGATCTTATGCTGGATGGATGAAGCAGACTAACGCTCAAATCGGCGGCAAAACGCAGCCGAGTTAACAATTCTTACTAAAAAAAGCGGACCTCTCGGTCCGTTTTTTTATCCAATTGACATTTTTTCCCTACATAGTGCTAACATCCGTTAGTTTAAAAAAGAAGAGGCGTAGGTAACGCCGTTATAAGACAAGGAGAAACCATGTCTACACAGATGTCTGTATTTCTAAGCCAAGAACCAGCGGCACCACATTGGGGCGACAAAGCACAGCTTTCTTTCGCTGAGAATAGCGCAACCATTCACCTAGATGAAGGTCACGATCTTGGTGCGATTCAACGTGCAGCGCGTCAACTCGATGGCCAAGGAATTCGTTTTGTTCTACTTGCGGGTGACAACTGGGACTTAGAGAGCATTTGGGCTTTCCACCAAGGATACCGTAACCCTAAGAAACACGGCGCACTAGAGTGGGTTGCACTGCCAGAAGCGGATCAAGCAGAGCTTCATGCTCGTATTACCGCGACTGACTTTACCCGCGATATCATCAATAAAACCGCAGAAGAAGTCGCACCGCGTCAATTGGCGACGATGGCGGCAGAATTTATCAAGTCAGTTGCGCCTCAAGGTACCGTGACGACTCGCATCGTAAAAGACAAAGACCTGCTTTCAGAAGGCTGGGAAGGTATCTACGCTGTAGGCCGGGGATCAGAGCGCACATCTGCAATGTTACAGCTAGATTACAACCCAACCGGTGATGAAAACGCACCAGTATTTGCGTGCCTAGTGGGTAAAGGTATTACCTTTGACTCTGGCGGTTACAGCTTGAAGCCATCAAACTTTATGACAGCAATGAAAGCGGACATGGGCGGTTCTGGCACCATCACCGGTGGCCTTGGTTTAGCGATTCAGCGTGGTTTGAACAAGCGCGTGAAGCTGATCCTTTGCTGTGCTGAGAATATGGTGTCAGGTCGTGCACTTAAGCTTGGCGACATCATCACCTACAAAAATGGCAAAACCGTTGAGATCATGAATACCGATGCTGAAGGGCGCTTGGTGCTTGCTGATGGTCTTATCTACGCAAGTGAGCAAAACCCAGAGCTAATTATTGATTGTGCAACACTCACAGGCGCGGCGAAGAATGCGCTCGGTAATGATTACCATGCACTGATGAGTTTTGATGATGAGCTTTCTCACCACGCTCTAACGGCGGCGAACCAAGAGAAAGAAGGTTTATGGCCACTCCCTCTTGCTGATTTCCACCGTGAGATGTTGCCTTCAAACTTTGCGGATCTGTCCAATATCAGCTCTGGTGATTACTCTCCAGGTGCGAGCACTGCAGCGGCTTTCTTGTCCTACTTTGTAGAAGATTACAAGAAAGGTTGGTTGCATTTTGACTGTGCGGGCACATATCGCAAGTCGGCATCGGATAAGTGGTCTGCAGGGGCAACAGGTATGGGCGTTCGTACACTTGCTCGTTTCCTGAACGAACAAGCCGCAAAATAAGACTTTTACCAGTGCAGACATCACGTCTGTGCTGGTATAACTAAGAGAGACGCAAGTCACTTATATAAAACTATTATTACAAGTACAAAAAGGAAACTTTATGGCTCTAGAAAGAACGTTTTCAATTGTTAAGCCCGACGCTGTAGAACGCAATTTGATTGGTGAAATTTACCACCGTATCGAAAACGCAGGACTACGTATCGTTGCTGCGAAAATGGTTCACCTGACAGAAGAGCAGGCGAGCGGTTTTTACGCAGAACATGAAGGCAAACCTTTTTTCCCTGCACTGAAAGAGTTCATGACATCTGGCCCTATCATGGTTCAGGTACTTGAAGGCGAAGGCGCTATCGCGCGTTACCGTGAACTGATGGGTAAAACCAACCCAGAAGAAGCGGCATGCGGTACGATCCGTGCGGATTACGCACTGAGCATGCGCCATAACTCCGTTCACGGTTCAGACAGCCCAGAGTCGGCGGCGCGTGAAATCGAGTTCTTCTTCCCAGAATCAGAGATTTGTCCTCGCTAATCTTGTCCTCGTTTGAATTTTAGGCCTCGGATTTTTCTGGGGCTTTTTATTATCTGTAGATGAGGAAGAATGGGTGAGTAGCGCTGTTTAAAATTTAATCACTATGATTTTAATGCCTTAACAAACACAAGGTCTTACAGCCCTTGTTGTAGCTGCATAAAGGCTGTACAATTCGCGCCCTTATTCTTGTTTCAGTCATTGAGAGGCAACATGACCACTGAAAAAATCAATCTACTCGACTTTGATCGCAAAGGCATGCGTCAATTTTTCGCGGAAGAACTAGGCGAAAAAGCGTTCCGCGCCGATCAGGTTATGAAGTGGATCTACCATTTCGGTGTTGATGACTTCGACAATATGACGAACATCAACAAGAAACTGCGTGAAAAGCTTCAGCACAAGTGTGAGATTAAAGCTCCTGTCGTTTCTGAAGCGCAGCACTCATCGGATGGTACGATCAAGTGGGCAATGCGTGTTGGCGATCAAGATGTCGAAACGGTGTACATCCCAGAGGATGATCGTGCGACTTTGTGTGTTTCTTCTCAAGTTGGCTGCGCACTGGAATGTAAGTTCTGCTCAACCGCTCAGCAAGGCTTTAACCGTAACTTGAAAGTTTCTGAAATCATCGGTCAAGTATGGCGTGCTGCTCGTGAAGTGGGCCTACAGAAAGAAACTGGTCGTCGCCCAATTACCAACGTGGTAATGATGGGAATGGGTGAGCCGCTGCTTAACATGAAGAATTTGATCCCAGCACTAGAAATCATGCTGGATGATCTTGGTTTTGGCTTGTCTAAGCGTCGCGTAACTGTATCAACATCGGGTGTTGTATCTGGTCTTGATCAGATGACAGGTAAAATCGACGTGGCACTGGCGATCTCACTGCACGCACCAAACGATAAGTTGCGCAGCGAAATCATGCCAATCAACGACCGTTGGGATATCCAAGAATTCTTGGCATCGGTTCGTCGTTACCTAGCATCTTCAAACGCGAACCGCGGTAAAGTAACCGTTGAGTACGTACTGCTAGACCATGTGAACGATGACATGGATCACGCTCGTGAGCTGGCTGAGCTGATGAAAGGTACGCCATGTAAGATTAACCTGATCCCATTTAACCCGTACCCAGGTTCACCATACAAGAAACCAAGTAATTCACGTATCGATCGCTTCCAGAAAACGTTGATGCAGTATGAGCACACGGTGACGATCCGTAAGACCCGTGGTGATGACATCGATGCGGCCTGTGGCCAACTTGTTGGTGATGTTATCGACCGCACGAAGCGTACCGCAATGCTCAAAGCAACCCGTGGTGCAGATACCATCGAAGTGAAAGCGGTATAAATTGCCAGAATAAAGAAATAGCCAGAGCTTATGCTCTGGCTATTTTGTTTGGCATCTCGAAACGGCAACCGGAGTAATGGCTTGTTATTGCGATCAATTGAGGGTAGCCATGTCAATTTTTGGACAAAAACTTGAGCTATCTGTTAATTTGAGAGTAAAGAGTTTTTGTCTTTGTTATACATTCGCTTATCATGGTGAGTAAAATATAACTATGACACTGACAATTTGCAGTATTTTCTTAAAACGCTTTGCAGCTTCTTGCAACGCGAGCATTCAAACAACAAGTGCTGTAAGTTTCTAAAAGATTATTTTGGTTAACGCGTTTAGGCTAGCTATCTTTAAGTGAGTCTGAAGAACAAAAACGAAAATAGATAATGTGTTAGCCACCCAACAGATTAAATACCATAATTATGACAGAACACGAAAACACCACTGAAGTGCCACTTTCTCTAGAAGCAGGCACACTACTAAAAAATAAACGCGAATCATTGGGGATGACGCAAAAGCATGTTGCTAATCGCCTGAGGCTTCGCGTTTCTGTTATTCAAAATATTGAAAACAATCGATTTGAACCGCAGCAGGTCGCGACCTTTACACGTGGCTATCTTCGTTCGTATGCGAAACTCGTTGGCCTTGATGAAAAGACCGTTTTGGCAGCTTTAGAGCAAACATCTGAGGCCCATGTTCAGCCACAAGAAACCGAGATGCAGAGCTTTTCGCGTAAAACGAAACACGAAAAACACAATAGCCGTATCATGCTGCTTACTTGGGTGATTGCTATTGTTATTATCGGCATTTCGGGTGCTTGGTGGTGGCAAAACCAACAAGAGGATAGCTTGGCTCAAGTCGTTACAGAGGCCAATTTAGATGTAGAACCGAGTGCTGCTGAGATTGCCGATATAGACCAACTTAGCGCTGATGAGTTAATTGCTAGCACTCCTGCTGAGATTGCCGAGATAGACCAACTTAGCGCTGATAAGTTAATGGCTAGCTCTCGTGATGAGATAGCGTCAACAGACATTAAGCCAGCGATTGAAGGCGTAACGCTAGCGGCTTCTGATGGCGATGCACTAGAGACAACGACCCCCGAACTTGCAGTGAATGAAGACGAGGTTTCTGAAATTATACCTGATGCTCCAGTGGCGATTATTGAAGCGGCAGATGAAGAGCAAGAGCCTAAGCTCGTTGTGCCAGAAGGAATGACGCGACTGACGATGAAATTTAAAGCGGATTGCTGGATTCAAGTAAAAGACGTGAATGGCAAAACGCTCGTCAGTGGTACTCGTAAGCCTGGTCAAGATGTAGAACTTGCCGGAAAAGCGCCTTTTAAAGTGATATTAGGCGCACCTGAAGGCGTAACCATGACATTTGCAAGTGAACCTGTCGACCTTTCTGGGTATACTTCAGGCAAAGTAGCTCGATTCACTCTACCGTTATAAAGAATTATGCAATACGAATCTCCAATTGTTCGTCGTAAATCGACGCGTATTTATGTGGGTGATGTGCCAATTGGTGATGGTGCACCGATTGCCGTACAGTCAATGACCAACACTCGCACGACTGATGTACAAGCCACAGTCGCTCAAATCCGAGCATTAGAAAAAGTGGGCGCAGACATTGTCCGTGTTTCTGTCCCTACCATGGATGCCGCGGAAGCCTTTAAATTAATAAAGCAGCAAGTCTCTGTTCCATTGGTTGCCGACATTCACTTTGACTACCGTATCGCACTAAAAGTGGCGGAATACGGTGTTGACTGTTTGCGTATCAACCCTGGCAACATCGGCAGCGAAGAGCGTATTCGCTCCGTTGTGGATTGTGCCCGTGACAAAAATATCCCAATCCGTATTGGTGTTAACGGTGGTTCTTTAGAAAAAGACCTGCAACTTAAGTACGGTGAGCCAACGCCTGAAGCCTTGGTAGAATCAGCGATGCGTCATGTCGATCATCTCGATCGCCTTAACTTTGATCAATTCAAAGTTAGTGTGAAGGCATCTGATGTTTTCCTTGCCGTAGACTCATACCGTTTATTGGCGAAGAAAATTGATCAACCGCTTCATCTCGGCATTACTGAAGCTGGTGGTGCGCGAGCAGGGGCGGTCAAATCTTCAGTTGGTCTTGGCATGCTGTTGGCAGAGGGCATTGGTGATACTCTGCGCATCTCTTTGGCTGCAGACCCTGTAGAAGAGATCAAAGTTGGTTTTGATATCCTTAAATCATTGCGTATACGCTCTCGTGGCATTAACTTTATTGCTTGTCCGAGCTGTTCACGTCAGGAGTTCGACGTTATTGGAACGGTGAACGCACTAGAAGAGCGTTTAGAAGATATCATCACACCAATGGATGTATCGATTATCGGCTGTGTGGTAAATGGCCCTGGTGAAGCTGAGGTTTCACATTTAGGTCTAGCAGGAAGTAACAAGAAGAGTGCGTTCTATGAAGATGGCAAGCGCCAGAAAGAACGCTTCGACAATGATGACCTTGTTAATCAGCTGGAAGCTAAAATCCGTGCGAAAGCGTCTGTAATGGACGAAGAAAATCGCATCGAAGTTAAAGTTCAAGATTAATCTCAACGAGTATTACGGTAAGTATTGTGGCAAAACCAATCCA
The DNA here is from genome assembly GCF_003584965.1 of Vibrio sp. PID23_8. Lineage (NCBI taxonomy): Bacteria > Pseudomonadati > Pseudomonadota > Gammaproteobacteria > Vibrionales > Vibrionaceae > Vibrio > Vibrio sp. PID23_8. The sequence goes on from NZ_LIXE01000013.1 coordinate 47,904, forward strand.
AGCAATCCGAGGCATGAACGACTGCCTCCCAACTCAATCTCCGCTGTGGCAGAAACTTGAAAACACAGTGAAAAATGTAGTTAGCGCATACGGTTACAACGAAGTGCGCATGCCAATCGTTGAGATGACGCATCTATTCAGCCGCGCAATCGGTGAGGTCACCGACGTGGTTGAGAAAGAAATGTACACGTTCGAAGATCGTAACGGCGATAGCCTAACACTTCGTCCTGAAGGTACCGCCGGCTGTGTTCGTGCTGGTATCGAAAACGGTCTGCTGTACAACCAAGAACAGCGTCTATGGTACATGGGTCCTATGTTCCGTCACGAGCGCCCACAAAAAGGTCGCTACCGTCAGTTCCACCAGTGTGGTGTGGAAGTATTTGGCCTAAATGGTCCCGATGTTGACGCAGAACTGATTATGATGACGGCGCGTCTATGGCGTGAGCTAGGCATCGACAAACACGTGCGTTTAGAGTTGAACTCAATCGGCTCTCTTGAAGCGCGTGCTAATTACCGCACGGCACTGATCGCATTCCTAGAGCAGCATATGGATGTTCTAGATGAAGATTGTAAGCGTCGTTTGCATACCAACCCGCTACGTGTTCTAGATACTAAGAATCCTGACGTTCAAGCGATTTTAGGTGATGCACCTCGTCTTTCTGGCTACTTAGATGATGAATCTAAACAACATTTTGCAGGTCTGTGTGAACTTCTTGATGCTGCTGGTATCGAATACTCAGTAAACGAGCGTCTGGTTCGCGGTCTGGATTACTACAACCGTACCGTATTTGAGTGGATTACTGAAAGCCTAGGTTCACAGGGCACAGTATGTGGCGGCGGTCGTTATGACGGTCTTGTTGAGCAACTTGGCGGCAAACCGACACCATCAGTTGGTTTTGCTATGGGTCTAGAGCGTCTAGTACTCATGTTAGAAACCCTAGAATTGACAGATGTACGTCGCAGCGTTGATGTTTACGTCGTTACCGCGGGTGAAGGCACGATGATGGCGGGTATGAAGCTAGCAGAGCAGCTTCGTGAAGCTATCCCAGGTGTTCGCGTGATGAATCATTTCGGTGGTGGTAACTTCAAGAAACAGTTTAAACGTGCAGATAAAGTTGGTGCTGTTGTAGCATTGGTACTGGGCGAAAACGAAGTGGCGGATAATACCGTTGTACTTAAAGACTTAGCGGGCGGTGAGCAAGAAACTTACAACCAAGCAGAAGTTGCTGAGAAGATCGCAGCACTGATTTAAGTCTTTTAATAAGCTAAAGATTAAAATCTAATTCGCAATGATAAGGCTCCCAAGATAGGAGCCTTTCGACGAAATAGAAACAATGGCAGCCCTTGCTGCCATTTACATGTTTTAAGAGGACAGGAAGTGGAACTTTACGATACTGAAGAGCAACAAGTTGAAGCCATTAAAGACTGGTGGAAGGAAAACGGCAAAGCCGTCATCATCGGTGCAGTTGTTGGTTTAGGTGGTCTATTTGGTTGGCGTTACTACCAAGATTCTGTAGTTCAGGCGAGTGAAGCCGCTTCTCAAAGCTACACGACAGCGATGAATGCGCTACAAGCAAAGGGCACTGATGCTCAAACTGACATTCAAGCTTTCATCGACTCAAATAAAGTGAAAGAGTACTCAGTGCTGGCAGCCCTTCAATTGGCTAAAGTGCAAGTGGATGCAAACGAACTTTCTGCAGCACTAGAGCAATTGAAGTGGGCACAAAGCAATACTAAAGATGCAGCGCTATCCCCACTTATCAGCTACCGTATCGCGCGCATTGAAGCTGAGATGGGTAACTTTGACGCCGCAAACGCTGAATTGGGCAAAGTGACTGACGCAGCATGGACGGGTCGTATTGCAGAGCTTCGAGGTGACATCGCGCTTCGTCAAGGTGACAAAGAGGCGGCTTACACCGCGTACACAGAAGCTCAACAAGCCGCTGATGCAAGCCCAACGCTACAAATGAAATTGGATGACTTGGCCAAATAAGGACCGTATTGGATGAAGAGAGTCTTTAAGAAAGCCTTGTTAGGGGCGTTAACAGTGGGAATCCTAGCTGGTTGTGCTAGTGAAGAAGATACCATTGTTATGGCTCCATTACCTCAGGTTGACAGCCAGTTCACGCCAAACAGTGAATGGAGCACTTCGATTGGTGATGGCGTTGGTCATTACTTTTCAAAGTTGTCACCTGTGTTCGATAATGGCACTCTGTTTGTTGCCAGCCGTGATGGTCTAGTGAAAGCTCTGGATCCAAAAAATGGTAAACAGAAGTGGCAAATCGACTTAGAAGAAGATGTGATGGCCCGTCTTTCTGGTGGGATCACTGCGGCTTACGAACACCTGTACATCGGCTCTGAAAATGGTGAAGTGATTGCACTTGACCAAGAAACCGGAGAGGTGATTTGGCGTATTGAAGTTGGTGGTGAGGTACTAGCGAAGCCTGTAGCAGACTCAGGCTTGATCATCGTAAATACGAGTCGAGGCACATTGGTTGCTTTGGATGAGAGTACGGGTGAACAGCGCTGGGCTCTAAGTACAGAGGTACCAAACCTAACTTTGCGTGGTGATAGTACACCAACGGCGATTGGTGGTGGGGTATTCTGGGGAACGGCAAACGGTCGATTAGCGGCAGCAATCGTTGAGCGCGGTCAATTAATTTGGCAACAACCCGTTGGCACACCAAAAGGTGCAACCGAGATTGATCGTCTAGTTGACGTAGACGCTTCACCTATCGTACTTGGTGGCACTCTTTTCACTATAGGCTACAACGGTCAGCTCATCGCGATTGATTTGCGTTCGGCGAATCCAATTTGGAAGCGCAACTACTCATCAGCAAATGATATGGCGACGGATGGCAGTCGTGTGTTCGTGATCACTGAAAAAGATCATGTGGTGGCGGTAGACGCACGTAGTGGTACTGAGCTATGGGAAAACAGCAAGTTGGAACATCGCCAATTGACTGCGCCGGTACTCGTAGATAACTATCTGGTTGTTGGTGACACATTAGGTTACTTACACTGGATGGATCGTTCAACGGGCGAGTTCGTTGCTCAACAGTATGTGGATGACAGTGGTTTTGCTGTTGGTCCAACCTTGTTGTCCGATGGTTATGTGATTACAACTCGCAACGGCGATGTAAAGAAACTGACCATTAACGAATAATATCGTGATATAATTCACATTCGGCTCCTGGCTGGTAACAGTTAGGAGCCGTTTTGTTGTTTGGAATTTTTATTTATTAACAGTTAACCCTGACGTGGTTATAGGTAAAAAGCTGGTTTGATTTGGCATTAGACTAGTCGTTACCTATAACTACAGAAGAAAGATTATTGTAGAGGTTATTATGGTACCTGTTGTTGCTCTTGTAGGGCGTCCTAACGTAGGTAAGTCTACGCTATTTAACCGACTGACTCGTACTCGTGACGCGTTGGTTGCGGACTTCCCAGGCCTAACGCGAGACCGTAAGTATGGCCAAGCGCGCCTTGACGAAGAACATGAGTTCATCGTGATTGATACCGGTGGTATTGATGGCACGGAAGAAGGTGTAGAGACCAAAATGGCACAGCAGTCATTGGCTGCAATTGATGAAGCTGACGTTGTGCTATTCCTTGTTGATGGCCGTGCAGGTCTAACACCAGCAGATGAGGCTATCGCTTCGCACCTGCGTAAAATTGAAAAACCAGCCATGCTGGTTGTTAACAAAATTGACGGTATCGATGCAGATGCTGCATGCGCTGATTTCTGGCAACTTGGTGTGGATGACATGTACCAAATCGCCGCAGCACACGGTCGTGGTGTTACCGCACTTCTAGAACGTGCGCTTGCGCCATTCTTTGATGATCTGCTAGCAAGTGAAGCGCAAGATGGTGAGATTGAAGATCTGACCGAGTTTGAAGACGCTGACTTTGAACCTGAAGAGATCACCGAAGAAGAAGCGGAAGCGGAACTACAACGTCTGCAAGATCAGCCGATTAAGTTGGCGATCATTGGTCGTCCGAACGTTGGTAAATCAACGCTGACTAACCGTATTCTGGGTGAAGAGCGTGTTGTGGTATACGACATGCCTGGAACGACTCGTGACTCGATCTACATTCCTATGGAACGTGATGGTCGTGAATACGTTCTCATTGATACGGCTGGTGTACGCCGTCGTGGTCGTATCAATGAAACGGTTGAGAAGTTCTCTGTGGTGAAAACATTGAAAGCAGTAGAAGACGCTAACGTGGTTCTGCTGGTGATTGATGCACGAGAAAATATCTCAGATCAAGACTTGAGCCTACTGGGCTTTGCACTTAATGCCGGTCGCTCGATCGTCTTAGCAGTCAATAAATGGGATGGTCTGGATAACGATGTTAAAGAGAGAGTGAAAAAAGAACTCGATCGTCGTTTAGGTTTTGTCGACTTCGCTCGTATTCACTTTATCTCAGCGCTACACGGTACTGGCGTTGGCCACTTGTTTGAATCTATCCAAGAAGCATACAAGTCAGCAACGACGCGTGTCGGTACTTCTGTGTTGACCCGTATTATGAAGATGGCGACAGATGATCACCAACCACCAATGGTTCGTGGCCGCCGCATCAAGCTGAAATACGCGCACGCGGGTGGTTACAACCCACCTATCGTGGTGATTCACGGTAACATGGTTCGTGAGTTGCCAGATTCGTACAAACGTTACTTGATGAACTACTTCCGCAAGTCTCTGGAGATTATGGGTACGCCAATTCGCATTAATTTCCAGAACAGTGAGAACCCATTCGAGAACCAGGGAAATAAGCTGACCTTGTCTCAAGAGCGTAAGCGCAAGCGTATGATGTCTATGGTTAAAAACCGTAATAAATAATCGACATGATCTTTTTGAATACCCAAGTTTCGGCTTGGGTATTTTTTTATATGAAGCTTTTTATTAGAAGTAATGGCAAACATGAGAATCACAGCAACGAAAACACGTTTCTGTCATCAAACATGGCAGTTGGAAGCACAAATACAGCTCGTTCAACATAACACTGAAGCCACGTATCTGGTAACAGATATGACACCGTTTCACCCTGTCAGTCACATTTGGCCTGATCATCCAGCCGATAAAGGGCGTTTGAAAGCCAGTGGAGCAACGTTTGAAGTTATCGACTGCCAAGTGGGTGCGATAGAACTTTCGACTGGAGAACTATATGTTGGAACGGCAATCCCTGTAAAACGCGATGCAGAGGGTTGGGTATTTGTTGTTGTGCATGTATTGTCACCCACCGAAGCTATTAAGGTTGGAGAGTCAATCTTATTAGAAGTAGACAAAGAATATCAGCTGTCACTTAGCCGCGGTCATAGTGCTGGTCACCTTGCATTCCTTGCGCTCAACAAAGTGCTTTCAGAAGGGTATTGGCGTAAAGATGCCGATCGCAAAGACGCACATGGGAACTACGATTTTAACAGCTATGCTCAAGAAACCAGTTTTGTCACACCGGATAAGTGCCTGGATACCTATCGTTTAGGTAAAACACTCCGTAAAAGAGGCTTAAATAGCGCAGATATGCTGTCAGATCTCAAAAGCATCGAGCAACAGGTGAATGTTCTGCTAGGTGATTGGCTGAAACGAGACGTTGTGATCACCATGGACTGCCATGGAGAACACCTAACTGATTCACGTTACTGGATGTGTGATTTAGGGGAAGGGAAAATAGCCGTGATCCCTTGTGGTGGCACGCATGCCAGCCATTTGAGTGAGTTTGGATCTATCCAGGTACAGCTACTGGAAATCGATGCTCAAATAGTTGAAATGCACACCAATGTTACTCGTTAGCGCTATTAATCGATCCTTTTATTAAATTCCAAATTATTGTTGTTATCATGCATTTCTTGGTGTTTATGCCTGCTTAAAATTGAAATGCAGAATATGTAACTTATGCTTTCGGTGTGTGCTCATATAAATATTCTTTTTAGGGGTGATCGCTGATCAAAAGGTTAATATCAGAAGATCAGAGTATGATCTTTAGGTTTGTTGATGATTTACTGAGTATTGAGTGTGATCGGGATCAAGGCCATTGAAGCTAAAGTCATCAATACTAAAAGTCGTTGAATAGAAGGACGGAGAAAAGCATGCAGGCAAATATCTGCCCAAATTGTGACGTAGAATTGGAATGGATAGGACAATACCACTGCAACAAGTGTGAGTCAGATTATAAGAAGGTTGGGTTTTGCCCAGATTGCGATGCTGAGTTAGAGAAACTGCAGGCTTGCGGTGCGGCGAACTACTTCTGCAATAGTTGTAATGAACTCAAATCGAAATCTCGTGTTCGATTTGAGTTTCAGAAAATTTAGGGCAAAGCGCTAGTTTACGGTGGAGCGAAGTTCACCATTAGCCAAACGGGTGACCAGTATGTCGCCCGTTTTTGCATCTGAGGCTTGAGTAATCACCTGACCTTGTTCGGTTTGAGTGATCGAATAACCACGTTTTAGTGTTGCTAATGGGCTGACGGTATCAAGTTTTTCCGCCGCAATAGCCAGTTTATGGCGCATGGTCAGCAGTTTACGATCCATCGCGTCCATGAGCTTTTGCTCCACTCGGTCAAGTTTGGATTTTTGCTCAGCAAGGCGCTTAATAGGAGAGTTCAGTTGTAGGCGATACTGTTTACGTTCTACCGCTTGCTGATGAGAAGCAATAAATCGCTGCATTGCACGCTGCAATCGCATATCCAACTCATCAAGTTGTTGCGTCTGACGCTGCAATTGGTAGCTTGGATGCTGGCGCTCTAAACGATGCATTAATTGCGTTGATTGCTGTTTTTGCTGAGCTAAGTAATAACGTATCGCACTCGTGAGCTTATGCTGGCGAGTCACCAAAGCTTGATCTTTGTGGCTGTTGTCGCGGCTTACCAACTCCGCAGCAGCTGATGGGGTTGGCGCGCGCATATCAGCAACAAAATCTGCGATCGTCACATCCACTTCGTGTCCCACCGCACTGATGATCGGGATCTGGCTTGCAGCAATGGTTCGAGCAAGGATCTCGTTGTTAAAACACCATAGATCTTCTAACGAACCGCCACCACGACCAACAATCAGCACATCACATTCTTCACGGCTATTGGCACGACCAATTGCTTGAGCAATTTGAATTGCGGCTTCTTCACCTTGAACCATGGTTGGGTAAATGACAACAGGTAGGGAAGGGTCACGGCGTTTCAACACGTCCAAGATATCATATAGTGCGGCACCTGTTTTCGAGGTGATCACACCGACACGTTTTGGGTGCTCTGGTAATGGTTGTTTATTGGTTTGCGCAAACAAACCTTCCGCCGCCAATTTCATCTTAAGCGCTTCGAACTCTTGTTGCAGGCGACCATCACCTTCTGGCTGCATGCTTTCGATGATCAATTGATAGTCACCCCGCGGCTCATACAGAGACAGGCGCGCTTTGACTAGAACTTGATTGCCATTAGCAGGTTTGAAAGTGACGCGACGATTGTTACCACGGAACATGGCACATTTAACTTGAGCGCGAGAATCTTTAAGAGTGAGGTACCAGTGACCAGAGACGGGAGCTGAGAAGTTAGATATCTCTCCGACAAGCCAGACGATCCCCATTTCGTTTTCGAGCAGCAGACGCACTTCGGCATTGAGACGAGAAACCGTGAAGATGTTTTGATTGGTCTGGGAGTGCACAGCTAATTCCGTAGACGTGAATATGGAAATTAGCGGCAATATAATACATAGCAAGGGGGTAAATGCAAGAAAAAAATTAAAAAATTTGTGGCCAAGCGATTGCGTTGGACGTATAATCCCTTCGCAATATCTAATCCAAATGTAGCCAACTACCTAAAATGGGTTACCCTCATTATGCGAAACGATGAGATTGGATTGTTCTTTTTACTCCTCTACTTGTGAGATATTGCAAATGCTAAGAATTGCCAAAGAAGCGCTGACATTCGATGACGTACTACTCGTGCCAGCTCACTCCACCGTTCTCCCAAACACAGCTGATCTTCGCACTCAGTTGACTAAGAACATCACCCTAAACATCCCAATGATTTCAGCGTCTATGGACACTGTTACTGAAGCTCGTCTAGCTATTGCGCTAGCGCAAGAGGGTGGCATTGGCTTTATCCACAAAAACATGTCTATTGAGCATCAAGCTGCTGAAGTTCGTAAAGTTAAGAAGTTTGAAGCTGGTGTGGTTACTGATCCAGTAACGGTTAATCCAGATGCAACGATTGCAGATGTGGTTGCACTGACTGACAAGCATGGCTTTGCTGGCTTCCCTGTTGTTACAGAGAGCAACGAGCTCGTAGGGATTATCACGGGTCGTGATGTTCGCTTTGTTACTGACCTTTCAAAGAAAGTTTCTTCAGTAATGACGCCAAAAGAAAGCCTAGCAGCAGTTAAAGAAGGGGCAACTCGTGAAGAAGTGCAAGAGAAAATGCATGAAGCACGTGTTGAGAAAGTACTGGTAGTGAACGATGAGTTCCAACTAACCGGTATGATCACTGCAAAAGATTTCCACAAAGCTGAGCGTAAACCAAACGCTTGTAAAGATGGTCGTGGCCGCCTACGTGTTGGCGCAGCTGTTGGTGCAGGCGCTGGTAACGAAGAGCGTGTTGCTGCATTGGTTGAAGCGGGCGTTGATGTTCTGCTTATTGATTCTTCACACGGTCACTCGGAAGGCGTGCTAAATCGTATTCGCGAAACGCGCACTGCATACCCAGAACTCGATATCATCGGCGGCAACGTAGCAACAGGTGCAGGTGCTCTAGCACTGATTGAAGCTGGTGTAAGCGCAGTAAAAGTGGGTATCGGCCCTGGTTCTATCTGTACAACTCGTATCGTTACGGGTGTTGGTGTTCCTCAAGTAACGGCAATCGCAGACGCTGCTGAAGTGGCAAATCAATATGGTATTCCCGTTATTGCTGACGGTGGTATCCGTTTCTCTGGTGACATCTGTAAAGCTATCGTTGCTGGCGCATCTTGTGTGATGGTTGGTTCAATGTTCGCGGGTACAGAAGAAGCTCCGGGTGAAGTGATTCTTTACAACGGTCGTTCTTACAAGTCTTACCGTGGTATGGGTTCTCTTGGCGCGATGTCTCAAGGTTCATCTGACCGCTACTTCCAGTCTGACAATGCAGCAGACAAGCTAGTACCTGAAGGTATTGAAGGTCGTATCGCATACAAAGGTCGCCTAAAAGAAATTGTACATCAGCAGATGGGGGGGCTACGTTCAAGCATGGGTCTGACTGGCTCAGCAACGATTGAAGACATGCGTACTAAAGCCGAATTCGTTCGTATCTCTGGAGCGGGCATGGCGGAGTCGCACGTACATGACGTTCAAATCACTAAGGAAGCGCCAAACTACCGTCGAGGTTAATCTTTTACTGGGTATTTCGCTTAACAGCAGCATCGAAAGTGCTTATTAACGGTGATAAACCTCGCGCTTTATCCGTTCATTTGGCAATGGCCCCTAAGCGAAATACTGTCGTAAAAATAAAACTTATACATTTGACGTAAACGTTTGCTTTTTCCTTGAAGCATTAATAAGAGGCGAGTAAACTCGCCTCCGTTTTAATAACCTAGCTTATAAGACTGCCCAAAATGACTAAAAATATTCATGACCAACGTATTCTGATCTTAGACTTCGGTTCTCAGTACACTCAGCTAGTAGCGCGCCGTGTACGTGAAATCGGTGTTTACTGTGAACTGTGGAGTTGGGATGTTGAAGAAGCGGATATTCGTGAATTCAATCCAGACGGTATCATCCTATCTGGTGGCCCAGAAAGCGTAACGGAAGAGAACTCTCCACGCGCTCCTCAATACGTATTTGACTCTGGTGTGCCAGTTCTAGGTGTATGTTACGGCATGCAAACTATGGCTGAACAGCTAGGTGGTCGAGTAGCGGGTTCTACCGAGCGTGAATTCGGCTACGCACAAGTTAAAGTTTCTGGTGAATCTGCAATCTTCAAAGATCTTGAAGCAACGCAAGATGTATGGATGAGCCACGGCGACAAAGTGGTAGAAATTCCCGCTGACTTCATCAAAGTGGGTGAAACAGACACTTGTCCTTACGCAGCAATGGCCAACGAAGAGAAGAAATACTACGGCGTTCAGTTCCACCCAGAAGTAACGCACACCAAAGGCGGTCTACAAATGCTAGAGAACTTTGTTCTTGGCGTGTGTGGCTGTGAGCGTCTTTGGACGTCGGAATCTATCATCGAAGATGCAGTCGCTCGCATTAAAGAGCAAGTAGGTGACGACGAAGTTATCCTAGGCTTGTCTGGTGGTGTTGATTCATCGGTAGTAGCAATGTTGGTTCACCGTGCAATCGGCGACAAACTGACGTGTGTATTCGTAGATAACGGCCTGCTTCGTCTAAACGAAGGCAAGCAAGTAATGGACATGTTTGGCGATAAATTCGGCCTAAACATCATCAAAGTTGACGCGGAAGAGCGTTTCCTAAACGCACTGGAAGGCAAGTCTGATCCAGAAGAGAAGCGTAAGACAATCGGTCACGTATTCGTAGACGTATTCGATGAAGAGTCTAAGAAACTGAAAAACGCGAAATGGCTAGCTCAAGGTACGATTTACCCAGACGTAATCGAATCGGCGGCTTCTAAGACTGGTAAAGCGCACGTGATTAAATCTCACCATAACGTTGGCGGTTTGCCAGATGATATGGAAATGGGGCTAGTTGAGCCACTACGTGAGTTGTTTAAAGACGAAGTTCGTAAGATCGGCCTAGAACTAGGTTTACCTTACAACATGCTTTACCGCCACCCATTCCCAGGTCCAGGCCTTGGTGTTCGCGTTCTTGGTGAAGTGAAGAAAGAGTACTGTGATTTGCTACGTCGCGCAGACGCTATCTTTATTGAAGAGCTTCACGCTGCGGATCTTTACAACAAAGTATCACAAGCATTTACCGTGTTCTTACCAGTACGCTCAGTAGGTGTTATGGGTGATGGTCGTAAATATGATTGGGTTGTATCACTGCGTGCGGTAGAAACGATCGACTTTATGACAGCGCATTGGGCACACCTGCCATACGACTTCCTAGGTAAGGTTTCTAACCGTATCATCAACGAAGTAGACGGTATTTCTCGTGTGGTTTACGACATTTCAGGTAAGCCGCCAGCGACGATCGAGTGGGAATAATTTCCTGATAGATCAACCAATTCGAAACCAGCCTTCGGGCTGGTTTTTTTTGTGCTCTGTGATAGGGGATTAAGTGTACATATCATGCAAGCAAGTTTTGAGTCGATATAACATATTTGATGTGAATGGATGTGTAATAGTATTTATTTATAAAATTTGCGTCGCAGAATGAATGTACTTCACTCGGTGTTTTTCTTCATGATCCGCTATGTGTCTAGTTATTCCTTGTGGATTGTATTGTTAAATACGGAGAGAAGGTATCTTCTGTGGCGTAAGTGCAATCTACTTTGCAATGGCTCAAGTTTTAAATAACGAATTTGGTCGCGTGGTTCTACCCGTTGGTGAAAAACGCATTAAGCCAATCGTTGCTGCTGAGCAAGCCGCCGCGTCATTAATCTAGCATTCAATACAAAAGAAAAGGGTTAGCGATTTGCTAACCCTTTTAAACTCCGCTTTCCGGACCACTGTTTTTTCTTATTTACCCGCCCACTCATTGGGGGAGGATGTAAGCTGAAGCATTAGGTAGATGGTTGTTCTACCGTTTCTGTTATATCGCTCGTTGCGGTTGGCGCTTTGCCTGTCCTACGTTTGTACTTCTCTTCCCAGTAATCGGCACCCTTAATGCCGAGTGCGACAGGGTTGAAAGTGTACTCTGTCACACCGCGTTTTTGTTGCTCTTCGTAATCTGCCAATGCTTTTAGCGCAGGCTTCGACATAAAGAAGATGATCAAGATGCCGATGATGTTCAACCATGCCATTAAGCCTACACCTACATCACCCATTGCCCAAGCAAGGTTTGCCGTCTTAACGGTACCGTAGAATACGGCCGTGATAAGAGTGATCTTCAGGAAGAACATCAGACCGTTCACTTTGAACGTACGACGGATGTACGCAATGTTCGTTTCTGCAATGTAGTAGTACGCCAGAATCGTAGTGAAAGCGAAGAAGAATAGGGCAATCGCGATGAATGGCTTACCAACGCCTGGTAGGGCGCTTTCAATCGCCATCTGCGTAAATACAGGACCATTCGCACCGATATCCGCTGGAAGGTTTTGTACCAGAAACGCACCTTCTACCGCGCCCTGTACGTTGTATGCGCCAGTGATAAGAATCATGAATGCCGTCGCTGAACATACTAGCAGTGTATCAATGTAGATAGAGAATGACTGCACGAGACCTTGTTGAGCTGGGTGATCAACATTTGCAGCCGCTGCTGCATGAGGGCCAGTACCTTGGCCTGCTTCGTTTGAGTAAACTCCTCGTTTCACACCCCAACCGATAGCAGCACCAATACCCGCCATTGGAGTAAACGCATCACCCAGAATCATAGCGAAGATTCGTGGCACCTCACTGATGTTGAGAAGAATGATAATAAACGCTGTGATGATGTAAGCCAGCGCCATGAAAGGAACGACAACTTGTGTAAAGTTTGCAATTCGTTTTACGCCACCAAAGATGATGAAGGCAAGAATGACACAAACAAACGTACCAGTGAAAATTTTAGCGAAACTGAAGGTACCAATAGCGGTTTCAATCATGTCACCTGAGCCGAAAGCGGCTTCTACTGCATTACCAATACTGTTCGACTGAACACCTGGAAGTAGAACACCACATGCAAAGATGGTTGCGATCGCGAAGATCCACGCGTACCACTTCTGACCCATCGCTTTCTCGATGTAGTAAGCCGGGCCGCCACGGAACTCGCCTTCATCTTCTTCTTTATAGATTTGTGCCAGTGTCGATTCAGCGTATGCGGTTGCAGCGCCAAAGAAGGCAACGACCCACATCCAGAATACTGCACCTGGACCACCAAAACCGATAGCCGCAGCAACACCAGCGATATTACCTGTACCTACACGGCCAGATAGTGAGACAGCAAGTGCCTGAAATGATGAAATCCCTTTTTCTGAGCTTTTGCCTGAAAGCAGTAAGCGCCACATTTCGAAGAAGTGACGAATTTGCACAAAACGTGTCATGATCGAGTAGAACAAACCAGCGCCAAGACACAGATAGATCAGTACCGGGCTCCAGATAATTCCATTCAGAAAATCAACTAATGACTGCATGAGTATTTTCCCTGTTTGTTGTGTTTGTGGTTGTTTTGCGCACGCAACAATACCCTTTCTGTAAATCAAATGTTAATTTTTTTGACTGGGAATTCTTGGTAGCGTGATGGTGGACACAGAATGGAAAAGTATCATTAAAATCGGGTTATTGGTACGTATTTGAGAGTTTTCTCATTGATATGGCCGACTGTTGACTGAATATTCAGAGCTTCATGATGAAGGAGTATAGTGGCAATTGAAAGTTGTATGTTTGGCTTACAATGAAACTGATGGAGTAATAAACTTTATTCTAAGCATTGAGCGTTTAGGCATAGCGGCTCAAATTCAATTCTGCATGATTCGCTATCTTGGCTTTCGCCCCAATCATGATGTCGGCAAGTATCTGGCCCGAACCACAAGCCATGGTCCATCCTAAGGTGCCATGCCCAGTGTTAGTGAATAAATTGCAGTATGGCGTTGAGCCAATGATAGGTGTCCCATCTGGCGTCATTGGACGAAAACCGGTCCAAAACTCTGCTTGGGTGAAATCACCACTTTGCGGGAATAGGTCTCGAATGACCATCTCAATGGTGTTCTTTCTCTTCTGTGGCAAGGATGGATCAAAGCCGGCAAGTTCGGCGGTTCCAGCGACGCGAATGCGATCATCAAAACGCGTCATCGCGACTTTGTAGGTTTCATCCATCACGGTAGAGCGAGGTGAAAATTGCGGGCTTTCAATCGGCACCGTTAAGGAATAGCCCTTTACTGGGTAGACAGGGATATGAATATCAAGCTGCTTGAGAAGAGCGGTTGAATAGCTACCTGAAGCGAGAACAAATTGGTCAGCTTTAAACAAACCACGGTTCGTTTGGACACCCATGATCTTTTTGCCTACAGTAACCCAATTACTTACCTCGGTATTGAACTCAAACCTTACCCCGTGAGCTTTTGCGAGCGCTGTCAGCTGCTGGCAGAACAGGAAGCAGTCACCCGTTTCGTCGTTTGGTAGAGACAATCCGCCAACCAGTTTTTCTTTCACCAACGCTAAGCCCGGCTCTTGTTGGATGCACTCTTCGACATTCATCAATTGAAAGTGAGTACCACTTTGTTCAAGTAATTTAAGGTCTTTGTCTATGCCGTCGAGTTGTTGCTGAGAGCGAAAAACTTGCAGAGTCCCGAGCTGACGACCTTGATATTCGATAGCGTGCTCGCGACGCAGTTGCTCCAAACAAACGCGGCTATGATTGGCGATCGATAACATACGCGCTTTGTTGGTTTGATAACGAGACAGGGTGCAGTTGGACACCATTTGAGTTGCCCAACGAATAAGCTCAGGACTTAGCGATGGCTTAATTTTTAGTGGCGCGTGCTCTTGCGTTAGCCACTTGATCGCTTTGAGTGGAATACCCGGCGCAGCCCAAGGCGAGGAGTAACCGTAAGATATTTGCCCGGCGTTGGCGAAACTGGTTTCCATCGCGCTATCAGGTTGGCGGTCGATCACGGTGACTTGATAGCCGACTTGAGTTAAATACCAAGCCGAAGTCAAACCGATAACACCACTACCCAATACGATGACTTCCATTGATATGCTCCACACATTTTCGATGTGGCGCAGTTTATCTTCTTTACCTTTTATTAACAATCGATATAAATTACAGCCAGCGTTTAGAAAAACTATAGGCTAAAAGATGAAAAGCAGTGTTGTAAGCGGATTATGGCTGTTTAGCCAAGTGGCGGAACATAGCAGTTTTACCCGTGCAGCCAAGGCATTGCACTTAACCACTGGTGCGATAAGCCAACAAATCATTCAGTTAGAAGAGTTGCTTGGTTTTACTTTGTTTGAACGCCACTCACGTGGTATTACGCTCACAACAAAGGGAGGGCTGCTATTTCAAACGGCACAATTTCACTTTTCTGAACTGAAGAATACGTTGGAAGAGTTGCAAACTGAAACGCTCAACAACGAAATTCGTCTTAAGTTGACGCCATCCTTCGCCTTTAAATGGCTCGTGCCGAGGCTAGAAAGCTTCCACCTTGAAAACCCCGATTTGCAGATACAAATCTTTGCGGAAGGGGCGCTCGTGAACAGTGCTCAGAAAGACTACGATGTGGCGATAGATTACGGTCTTCATCCATACCGAGATAAGAGTGCGGAGTTGATCCTCGACGAACAGCTTCTGCCTGTTATGAGCCCCAAATACCTTGAAGATCATGGCTGGCTAAATGCGTCCAAAGTGAAGGTGGAACGGTGGCAGGAAATCACGCTCTTACATGATGCTATGCCGTGGGATAAAGCGGCGCGAGATTATGAATGGCTGTATTGGGCATCCGTGATGGGACTGGATATTAAAACCGACGTAGGGCACTTTTTTAATCGAACCGATATGGCGATGTCGGCGGCTGAGGCAGGGGTTGGGATCGCCATGGCACGAATGGCGCTGGTGGAAGATGAGCTAGAAACTGGCCGTTTAGTTTCGCCTTTTAAACCTATCGAAGCTAACGCTGGTTACTATCTGATCATCAACACAGAAAGTGAGTCTACGGAACGTTTTAGACGCTGGTTAGTGCAGCAAATCGTACCTAAATAAAAACCGCCTCAGCTGAGACGGTTTTGGGCAGAGATGAGTTTAGCGCTGATAAACGGTTTCACGCACCGCTTTGGTTAGTGAGATAAAGTCTGTGCGAGGGTGTCCAAGCACATAATCGGCGTGCCAATCTCCCCAATAGAATGTGTGTATTGGGAACTGTGAAGGAAAGATACCGAGTTCAGCGAAACGATCGATTTGATCTTGGCAAATAGTTTGGCCTGAATTAAGACAGGGCGCCGGTCTCTTTTACCGAGTCTCTCATTCGCTTTTTCTACGGCATCAATAAATTGTCCAATCGCAGCATCGCCATTTGAATGGGTGAGCACTTGCCAGTCATTTTTGAATGCGGCCTCTACGTATTGATATGCTCTATTAAGGGGTTGATAAATCTTAATTTAGCTCATATTGGCAAGTTATCATCTACATTGGTGAAAAGTTTCAGTTAACGCTGGGTGAAAATCTCGCTTTTAGTACTCAAAATCGGATTACCCCCCTATGCTCTCTTTTTGAACCCAAACGGACTGTGACCGGTAGCAATTTTCTTTGCTGAAAAAATCGGCAATATAAAGGATAACCATTCACTTAAGTTTGTTCAGGGAAGACACATGAAAGACGAAACACTCTCAATTCATTTTGGTTACGAAACGGATCCCACGACGAAATCTGTCGCCACCCCAATTTATCAGACGGTTGCTTATGAGTTTGATAATGCTCAGCATGGTGCTGATCTTTTTAACTTGGAAGTGCCAGGTAATATCTACACTCGTATCATGAACCCGACCAATGATGTATTGGAAAAGCGCATGGCAGCGTTAGAAGGCGGTATAGCGGGTTTGGTCGTGAGTGCGGGCAGTGCTGCGATTAACTATGCGATTTTAACGTTAGCTCAAGTGGGCGACAACATTGTGTCTACCCCTCAGTTGTACGGTGGTACCTACACTTTATTTGCTCATATGTTGCCAAACCAAGGCATTGAAGTGCGCTTCGCGAAGGACGATAAGCCGGAGAGCTTGGCTGAGCTTATCGATGAGAATACCAAAGCGGTATACTGCGAAAGTATCGGTAATCCAGCAGGAAATATTATCGATTTAGAGCGTGTAGCGGAACTTGCACATGCGCAAGGTGTCCCTGTGATAGTTGATAATACCGTGGCGACGCCAGTGTTGTGTAAACCGATCGAGTTTGGTGCAGATATCGTCGTTCATTCACTGACTAAGTATGTCGGTGGTCATGGCACCACATTGGGGGGCATCATCATTGATTCGGGTAAATTCCCATGGTCAGAGCATAAAACTCGCTTCCCGGTATTTAACCAACCTGAGCCTTCATACCACGGTGTGATCTATACCGAAGCATTTGGTGACGCGGCGTTTATTGGTCGCGCGAGAACGGTACCACTACGCAATACTGGTTCAGCATTATCGCCAATGAATGCATTTATGTTGATGCAAGGGCTAGAAACCCTATCACTCCGTATGGAGCGTCACACAGAAAACGCACTAAAAGTTGCCCAGTATTTGAGCCAGCATGAAAAAGTAAGTTGGGTGAGCTATGCTGGTTTACCTACCTCTGAGCATTACCCTCTCGCAGAAAAATACATGCAAGGCAAACCCTCGGCGATTCTCTCGTTTGGCTTGAAAGATGGCTATGAAGCAGGCGTGCGTTTTTATGATGCACTGAAGATCTTTAAGCGCTTAGTCAATATTGGAGATGCGAAGTCGTTGGCTTGCCATCCTGCCTCCACGACTCATCGTCAGTTAAATGAAGCCGAACAGAAACAAGCAGGGGTCTCACCAGAGATGATTCGCTTGTCGGTAGGGATCGAGCATATCGACGATATTTTAGCCGACTTAGAACAGGCGCTGAGCGCTTAATATCAAAGACAAATTCGCTTTTGGTCACCCATAGGCTAATTGCAATTGCGTCTGTATGGTCTTGACTTACTTTGTTTATTGCTTTTTGGGTTGCCATGTTCCAAATGCGTTTGATGATTTGCTGATCATATCTTATGAAAAACTACCGTCTTCCTGACTATGCTTACAAAATAGTCAGGAGGGAGGAGTGCGCATGTCGTATGTGTTTCATCGTCATTGCCACGCACAGTTGCCAATCATCGATCGTGGGGAAGGCGTTTACCTGTTTGATAAGCAAGGAAGAGCCTATTTGGATGCTTGCGGTGGAGCCGCGGTATCAAACCTTGGTCACAGTCATCAGGCGGTTAAGCAAGCGATGTTGGCTCAAATTGAGCGTGTGCCTTTTGCTCATACGGGATTTTTTACCTGTGAGAATAGTGAGCGACTGGCCGAACTGATATGCAGGCGAATGTCAGACCAATTCAATCATGTTTATTTGGTCAGTGGGGGCTCAGAAGCGGTGGAATCCGCGTTGAAGATGGCACGTCAGTACTTTGTCGAGCGAGGTCTGTCAGAAAAAAGCCAGTTTATTGCACGCCAGCAAAGTTACCACGGCAATACCCTAGGTGCCTTGGCGGTGGGTGGCAATAAATGGCGGCGTGAACCATTCAAAAACATCTTACAACCGAGCCACCACATTGCACCTTGTTATGCTTATCGTCATCAACAAAGTAGTGAATCGGAATGGGAATATTCACTGCGCGCAGCCAATGAGTTAGAAGCGAAAATCTTAGAGCTAGGCGCTGAGAATGTGATGGCATTTGTTGTAGAGCCGATCGTAGGAGCGACAGCTGGGGCAGTGCCGGCTACTCAAGGCTATTTCCGACGTATTCGAGAAATTTGCGACAAATACGATGTGCTACTGATCATGGATGAAGTGATGTGCGGCGTCGGGCGAAGCGGGCATTTTTTTGCTTTTGAACAAGAGGAAGCGGAACCTGATTTAGTTTGCATGGCGAAAGGGTTGGGGGCGGGCTATCAACCGATAGGCGCAGTCGTTGCGAATGACAAGGTGTACCAAGCGATAGAATCGGGAAGTGGCTTCTTTCAACATGGTCACACATTTATGGCTCACCCGGTTGCTTGTGCCGCGGCCGTTGCGACCATCGAAACCATTGAGCAGCAAGCGTTGCTTCAGGCCGTGCGTCAACAAGGTGCGAGGTTACGTCAAGAGCTTGAATACGCATTAACGGGTTTGCCGTTCGTCGGTGACATTCGCGGTAAAGGATTATTTATTGGCATTGAGCTGGTGGCGGACAAAGAGAGCAAAGCACCGCTGAAGGTATCAACATTGGCAGACAAAAAACTGAAACAGCAGGCGATGGAAAACGGCTTAATGTGTTACCCCATGGCAGGCACGATTGATGGCGTGAACGGGCATCATGTTTTGCTTGCTCCTCCTTTTATCATCCAACCTAATCACATTGATGAGTTAGTCACAAAGCTTGCTCGCACCCTTAAGGAGGTTTCGAGAGAATGGTAATGGAGAGCAAATTCGATCGAGAGCGTATCGCGATAATTGTCGCCCCGAATGGCGCTAGGAAAACCAAGCAAGACCATCCCCACTTGCCAATGACCATTGAAGAAATGGTGACAGAGGCACTCGAATGCCTATCCGCAGGGGCTGCCATGATCCATTTGCATGCTAGGGATTCTAAGGGGAATCACACTCTTGAAATTGAAGATAACCTCAACATATATCACACAGTAAAAAAGTCGGTAGGAGATAAGATGCTGGTGCAACTTACTACTGAAGCGGTGGGGATGTATACGGCACAACAGCAAATGGCACTCATTAAGGCTGTAAAGCCAGAGGCGGCATCTTTTGCTTTGCGGGAGCTTATCCCCGAAACAGACAGCGAATCACAAGGCGCTGAGTTCTTTCATTGGGTGGCAGAGCAAGGAATATTGAGCCAAATCATTCTTTACGATCAGGCCGATATCGAGCGTTTCTTCCTACTGCGTGAAAAAGGTGTACTACCCAAATACCATCAACATGGACTCGTTGTATTGGGTCGATATCACAAAGCGCAGCAGTCCTCGCCTTGGGATTTACGATCGTTAAAGTTGGAACGCTTTGTTGAAGAGAAAATACGTTGCGCGGTGTGTGCGTTTGGCGCAAAAGAGCAGGATTGCTTAACCAGTGCGATGCTGCTTGGCTTGGATGTCAGAATTGGATTTGAGAACAATCATTTAAGTGCAAATGGTGAGGTAGCAAAGAACAATGCTGCTCAAGTGCAGAGACTGAGGACGATCAGTGAAATGCTCAATATTCCGTTGTGTGATGCGAGCGCGCTTTGGGAAGCGATTGAAGCGCCCTAAACGAAGAAAGGCTCCAATCGGAGCCTTTTAAATTTCAGCAATTAATTTTCTATTTGCGGTGCTGGTTGACGTGCTGGGTGCTTGATAAACACCGCCACAATCGCTGCAATTGCAAGCGCAAAACAGTAGTAAGAGTTTGCGACGACTTCAAGCGGAGATAGGTTAAATACTGAGCCTAGCAGTAGCACCTGTGCGCCGTAAGGCAAAACACCTTGAATGACACATGAGAAAATATCCAACAAGCTTGCAGAGCGACGTGGTGATACGTTGTTCTCTTCTGCCAGTTGGCGAGCCACACTGCCAGAAACAATGATGGCGACCGTGTTGTTTGCCGTACAGGTGTTTACCATCGACACGAGACCTGCAATGCCCAGTTCACTTGCGCGGCCGTTTGCTTCTTTAGAGTGACTTGAGCCAAATGAGCGGATAATGCTGCTTACCAAGTTCGTTAGGAAGGCGAGACCACCTTGACGACGCATTAGCTCACTCAAACCACCAATCAGCATTGATAGTAAAAAGATCTCCTGCATGCTACCAAAGCCTGAATAAATATCTTGAGCAAAGTTGGTTAGGCCATAGTTATCAATAGAAGACAAACTTACGCCGCCGGCAAGAACGATACCAATTGTCAGAACCACAAATACGTTCATCCCCGATACCGCTAGGATAAGAATCGTTATGTACGGCAGTACTTTTAGCCACTCAATAGGACCCGTTTCTGGTACTTGAGTTGCTGTACTGTTGAAAGCGAAGATCACTAGTGCACCTAATGCAGCAGGTAAAGCAATGCGGATGTTCTCTTTAAATTTATCCTTCATTTGACAGCCTTGTGAACGCGTAGCCGCGATCGTCGTATCAGAGATGATGGAGAGGTTATCACCAAACATCGCCCCACTCAGAACCACGCCTGCGGTTAAAGGAAGACTCATGCCTGCAGATTGTGCGATGCCTAGCGCAACAGGTGCTACCGCCGCAATTGTACCCATTGAAGTACCCATCGCCGTCGCAATGAATGCCGAAATCAGGAATATACCCGGCAAGATCATGCTAGTTGGTATTGCAGACAGGCCAA
Organism: Vibrio sp. PID23_8; assembly: GCF_003584965.1. Taxonomy (NCBI): domain Bacteria; kingdom Pseudomonadati; phylum Pseudomonadota; class Gammaproteobacteria; order Vibrionales; family Vibrionaceae; genus Vibrio; species Vibrio sp. PID23_8. Next base: position 68,972 of record NZ_LIXE01000013.1, read on the forward strand.
GGTTTACGGTTGCATCCACACCGCCAGAGGCTTTTGCCACTGCGGCAAAAGCGCCAGCAAGCAGGTAGATCATACACATGGCGATGATGTCTTGATTACCTACGCCACGCATAAAATGTTCGATTGAGCGATTGAGTTTGTCTTTGCTTAACAGGATGGCAAGGACGATAGCAGGTAAGGCTGCTATTGGGGCCGGTAACTGATAAAACGCGAAGTCAACCCCTTGCAAAGACAGGTAAGTGCCTACCCCGATAAATAGCGCGAGGAAGACGACTAAAGGTAGAAGTGCAACTGCCGATGGTGCAATTGCTTTATTCGTATTTTTGGAACCAGACATGGAACGACAACATAATCAATAATAAAGGCAAGCAGACTAATCGGACACTAGCTACTTGTCAATGTATAGACGTCTAAATGGCTAGGTGTTTTTGGTCGGCAAAATCAGTTCAACGGCCCACTAAAACATTTTATTTGAGTCAGGGGCTGTCATTATTGTTGTTATGTTAAAGCGGGTTAAGATTTTTTACGCTTTAATACAGCAATAAGCATCAGTAAGAACAGAAGTGCTGCAATTACCCAAACGACATATCGGTGCTCTGCATAAAAATGTGTGATCAGACCCAAGTGCTCAAATGCCACATTAATGAGTAAACTGAACGCGGCAACCCAAATGGTGCTAGCAAGCGCATTACCGAGTAAGAACTCTTTACGGGACATTTTGGCTATACCACAAGCGAGTGGCATAAACTGCTTCATCCCCTCGATAAATCGGCTCACCACCAAGCATATGGGACCGTAATGTATGATTGCGGATTGAAGCTTTTGCATTTTTGGCCCTGAGATATAGCCTTTTTTATCTAACCAACCTTCGAAATAATAACCGATCAGGTAACCACAGGTATTCCCCAAAAAGCAACTGAGCCAAGAGATTGTCATCACCAGACTTAGGTTCATGGCGTGCTCTGAAGAGAGAATAGAAGCCGCAATCATTAATGATTGGCCAGGCATTGGAATGCCAATCCCCTCAAGAAAGATACTGACGATAAGTGCGAGATAACCGTACTGCTCTAGCACCGGTTTCATCGAGAGAAGCAGGTCGTTAATATGTTCCAAAAGCTTTCCCCAGTTAAAGATGGAGCGAAATTGGAGTGATACTCCTGTTATTTTTGAGGGTCAATCCTTGCAGTTTAGCTAAGGAAAAACCTAGCACTACCTTGATAAATGTGGTGATAAAGTATTCAAAGGAAAGAATAGCTGTTGGTTTTGACTCAAGCCAGCGGCGTTCTTGTAATTCTTTCGACGACAGGTTAACAGAGCCGTCATTTGCAATTCCGGTAATGGTACGAGAACTAAACTTATGATGGTTATCGAGCGTTATGAAGCTGAGGAAAAGGGCTTGATAATAGGGAGCTGTGTCCATCATACCAAACGCGTTAGTTTTGCAGACTTTGCAGGAGATAAAGGGGAAGCTCCTTGTTTGTTGGTCGTTTTCAGTGATCTTTTTATTTCACAATGAGCTGAAACTAGGTATCTGTTTTTTTTTGGGGGGGGGGGGGCAGAAAAGCAAAATACACATTTTTTTAATGTGTAGGCTCGTATGTGAAGTACCGTTTTTCAGTACAAACAGCCCAATAAGCGATTGGATAAATACAAAAAGGCCGCTAACTCGAGAGTTAGCGGCCTTTCCAAACGTTTGGTGGAGCTGGCGGGAGTTGAACCCGCGTCCGAAAACCTTTCATCATTGGTACTACATGCTTAGTCGATCTTTGAATTCACCATCTACCTGCGAACCGACACGCTAGTAAATGACTATCCTGAATTATAATTCGCCGTTCATCTCTCAGGCGGGAGAATCCGGGCTAGCGCGTTTGGGTTTGATCTCTCGTTATTCCCCGTCTTACGTGCAGAAGCTAGGGCGAGAGAGCTCTGAGCAGGTTATTAAGCTGCTAGTGCGTAGTTTTCGTCGTTTGCGACTATTTTTTTGCGGCTTTTTACGTGGCCAACCGCCCCACGGCATGCACCTCAGACTTCTGAATTCCCGTCGAATCCTAAATCAGCCCCGAAGTGTTCCTTGCATACTACCAGAAAAGCGTTACTTGTCTAGCTTTGCAAGATTAAGTGCTCAAGATTAACGCAAGTTACTTTTCATGATACGAGCTTTATCTCGAGCCCAATCTTTTTCTTTCATATCAGTACGTTTATCGTGTAGCTTTTTACCTTTTGCTACGCCAATTTTGATCTTCACCCAAGAGCGAGACCAATACAGCGCTAAAGCGGCTAACGTCATACCTTCACGGTTGATGCGACCTAGAAGGTTGTCGAGTTCTCGACGACTCATTAACAGCTTACGTACTCGTGTCGGGTTGGCGACAACGTGAGTTGATGCTTGATTAAGGGGAGTGATCGTCATTCCGCTGACAAAGGCCTCTCCGTCACGCATGAACACATAGCTCTCTGCGATATTGGCTTTACCTTGGCGAAGGGCTTTCACTTCCCAGCCTTGTAGCTCCAACCCGGCTTCAATTTCATCATCAATGAAGTATTCGTGGCGAGCTTTTTTGTTCAGCGCGATAGTATTACTACCCGCTTTTTGTTTTGATTTTTTCTTTGCCATAATAGCCTCATTATACGGGTTGGATATCGGATAGGAAATCCTTTTATTTGCGCAATTGCCGAATAAAAGTAAAATTGGCTCATGCCTTTAACATTGTACGCGTATCGATAGGAGTGTATATGAAGCAAATCAGCCGTTCTGCCTTGGTGTCTTTTAGTGCAGAACAGATGTTCGCTCTGGTCAATGATGTTTCTAAGTACCCTGAGTTTTTGCCTGGTTGTTCGGGGTCTCGAATCATTGAGTCTTCGAGCAGTGGTATGGTGGCTTCTGTCGATGTGGCGAAAGCAGGGATCAGCAAAACCTTTACAACGTCGAATGAGCTTATTTCTGGTCAGGCGATCATGATGAATTTGGTCGACGGGCCATTTAAGACTCTGCGTGGTGGGTGGTTCTTTACGGCACTTGATGAGCAAGCATGCAAAGTTGAATTGAAACTTGAATTTGAGTTTTCAAGCAAGATGATTGAAATGGCTTTCGGTAAAGTTTTTAACGAGCTAACCCATAATATGGTGAATGCTTTTACCAAACGCGCGAAACAGGTATACGAGTGCTATGAGTATTGAGTCGGATATGATTCACGTTGAGGTGGTGTATGCACTGCCTCATGAGCAGCGTGTGTTCAATTTGGTGGTGAATAACCATACGACGGTTGAAGAGATCATTCGTCAGTCTGGTGTGCTTGAGCTCTACTCTGAGATTGATTTGAACAACAACAAGGTGGGTGTTTTTAGCCGTAATGTTCGCTTAGATGCGACGGTACGCGACAAAGACCGTATTGAAATTTATCGCCCACTGTTAGCCGATCCAAAAGAGATTCGTCGTAAGCGAGCGGAGCAGGCGAAAGCCGCCGGGAATGCGGACCATGTGACTGGCGGCAAGCCGAATGCACTGCGTAAGAGCGATTGAGGCTTGTAAGAGTCACTTAATAAAAAAACCTCCCATTGGGAGGTTTTTTGTATAAAAAGGTCGGTTACTGAATCTGCTCGTAAAACGCGTCGCTTTTCGGGTAGTCACCAGTAATGTCTGCCAGTGTCCCTTGCTCGTTAAATTGTACGATAAGGTCTTTTTGCACTGGGTCACCGTGGCCAGGGGTGTGGTGGTAAATGTAGTACCAAGTATTTGGGTAGCCATTTTCAATCAGCATTGGTGAGCCAAGAACGAAGCGAACCTGTGCTTTAGTCATCCCAAACTTTAATTTATCAACCGCACTTTGCTCTACATAGTTGCCTTGGTTGATATCAATACGATAAACCAGTTTTTCCAATACCGAACATCCTGTCAGCAATGTCATTGCTAATGGTACGGCAACTAACCACTTCTTTAATTGCATAATAATTTCTTAGTAACCTTTAAAATACTGCGCTGATAATAAACAAGCTCGACGCAGATGTAAAAAACTATGCGTCGTATGGTAGGGAGTCAGACAACGAATTTTGAGTTGAGTTGCATTTATTCACTGATTTTGAACGGTAATTGCCGGAATATGACGCATTAATGTGCAATAAACAATGAAAGTGCAGAATAGGTAACGTGGCCGAGGTATAGAGCCATTGAAAGGCATCAATGGCTCAAAGTAAGGGGGGTTAAGCGGCAATAAGGAGTTCTTTTGCGTTTGCTAGTGTGGAATCCGTAATGTGGCTTCCTCCAAGCAGACGGGCCAGTTCCGCTACGCGCTGCTGTTCATCTAAGGCTCGCATTTGTGTCTCTGTTTGGCCGCCTTTGGTGTGTTTTGCAACAAACATTTGTTGGTGGCCACAACCTGCGACTTGCGGTAAGTGAGTCACACACATGACCTGAGTAGACTCGCCTAATTTACGCAGCATTTTCCCTACGACCGCAGCGGTTGGTCCACTGATACCTACATCGACTTCATCAAAAATCAGACTTGGAGTATCGACTTTCTGTGCTGTGATCACTTGGATCGCTAGCGAGATACGTGATAACTCACCGCCAGAGGCCACTTTCGCAATTGGTTGAAGCGGTTGACCAGGGTTGGTTGAAACAAGAAAGCACACGCTGTCCATTCCTAGTGGTGACGGATGCGTGTTTTCGTTACTTACTTCGATGCTGAAGACAGCCTTTTCCATGCTCAGTTCATGCATGCTTTGTGTGATCAGCTTGTTTAACTCTTTCGCGTAGCGGCTGCGTGACTTATGTAATTTTTCTGCTTGGTTTAAGAAGCTTTGGTATTTTTGTTCGACTTCTTGTGCCAGCTCATCCAGTCTTTCATCTGAGCAGTCTAATGCTTCTATCTGAGCAAGAAGATCTTGATGATGTTGGTAGAGCTCGTCAGGTATAACATGATGTTTGCGCGCCATCGACATGACTTTAGAAAAACGCTCTTCGACATAAGCCATACGACCCGGATCGACGTCAATGCCATCAAGGTAGCTGCGGAGTTCATTTTTAGTCTCTTCCAACTGGATCATCGCTTCAGCGAGCATGTTTGGTAGCTCTGCGAGTTTTTCATCCAATTCTGCTAGTTGAATTAGGGAGTGATTGGCCGATTGCAAAATACCAAGCGCATTGACTTCTTCACCTTCGTAAATAAGTTCGATGGCTTGTTGGCAGGTAGTGGCGAGTTCACCGCTATTGGACAGTCGTTTGTGCTCTTGTTCGAGCTCTGAAAATTCTTCTTCACCTAGCGATAACTCATTTAGTTCTTTGATTTGATATTCAAGCAACTGCTTTTGGGCCTGGTTTTGCTGGCTGTTTTCTTTTAGCTGCTTGAGGTTGTTGTCTGCCTGACGCCAATGTTGGTAGGCACTACGAGTGCTTTTCAATAAATTTAGGTGCCCTGCATACTGATCGAGCATGACCATTTGATGTTCGCTCTTCATCAGTTGATGATGTGCATGTTGGCCGTGGATGTTGATCAACAGCTGTCCAAGAGATTTGAGTTGTGAAAGTGGGACTGGGCTGCCGTTAATAAAGGCTCTTGAACGGCCTTCTTTGGTGATGATACGGCGTAGAATGCACTCACTGCCATCAAGCAGGTCGTTATCTTCTAACCACCGAGATGCGTGTACATTATTGTCCAGTAAAAAGGCAGCGCTGACTTCGGTTTTTTCTTCACCTTGTCGAACCATTCCTGCGTCGGCTCGTCCGCCTAAGCATAGGCCTAATGCATCGATAGCAATAGATTTACCTGCGCCTGTTTCACCTGTAATGGTGGTCATGCCCTTAGAAAGCTCGAGCTGTAAAGACTTAACAATCGCAAAATTATTAACACTTAGATGAGCCAGCATTTTTATTTACCTGTATAACCGAACAATACTGTATAAGAAAACAGTATATACTGTTTCTTTATACAGTAAAGTGATAAGGTGAAATTTGTGAGCGATTTCATTAATCGCTTTATTGCTGATATTAAAAAGAAAAACCGATGCACATGCATCGGTTTAGAAGAGGTATCAAAACAGTTTGCTCGACCAGCCGAGTTTGTTTCGTAGTACGTGATAATAACTATAGTCTTTTGGGTGGATCAATTTGAGGACATTCGGGCTTTGGTAAATATGAATCTCGTCACCAGGAGAGACAGGCAAAGATACTTGGCCATCACAACTGACTTCTTGAGAGCCTCTGTTTTCAGGCGAGACGATCAATTTGATGCGCCGTTTACCGTCAACCACTAGTGGTCGGCTTGAAAGGGTATGCGGAAACATGGGTACCAGCGAAATGGCGTTCAAGCTTGGAGATAGAATTGGACCGCCACCAGATAATGAATAAGCCGTTGAACCCGTAGGTGTTGAAACGATCAAGCCATCTGCGCGCAGTGAAAATGCAAAGCTGTCATCAATGTAGACTTCAAACTCAATCATATGCGCGACTTGGCCAGGGTGTAACACTGCTTCATTGAGGGCTGCATTGTGGCTCTTTATCTGGCCATGGCGATGGACTTCGGCTTCAAGTAAAAAGCGTTCTTCCTCTATATACTCGCCGTTGAGTACGGTTTTTAATGCAGACTGGAAGTCATCTGGATTCAAGTCGGTAAGAAAGCCAAGATTCCCTCGGTTCACACCAATGACAGCCACGTCAAATCGCGATAGGATACGAGCAGCCCCCAACATGTTGCCATCACCCCCAACGACAATGGCAAGATCGGCATTTTTGCCTAGTTCAACTAAGCTAGCAAATTGGCTTTGCGGGATTTCGTCTAAAATGGCAGCAAGGCGATCATCGATAAAGACTTGGTAACCTTCGGATGTAAGCCATTCGTATAACTCTCTATGAGTTTGAATTGCCTGCTGATCTCGTGGTTTTCCGATAATCGCGATCACGTTACATGGGTTTTTCATAGCATTTCCGCATTAAAGAGGCTTGAATCAGGAATCTTCATCCCCATAATAATGGCAAGTTACCTAAATATGCGAATTTTTATGTGGTTAAAGCCCACAAAACGTGAGTGGCTTTAAGGACATTAAGTTGAATTCTGGAGATATCATGAGCAACGAAGAAAACAAAGTTACAGAAGAAGAGCTTGATCAAATCATCGAAGAAGCTGAGAAAGTCGAAGCGGCAGCTCAAGAAGCTGAAACAGAACTTGAAGAAATTGGTGATGAGAAAGACGCTAAGATTGCTCAACTAGAAGCAGCACTACTGTCTAGCGAAACAAAAGTGAAAGACCAGCAAGATGCGGTTCTTCGCTCTAAAGCGGAAGTAGAAAACATGCGTCGTCGTACGGAGCAAGAAATCGATAAAGCTCGCAAGTACGCTCTGAACAAATTCGCTGAAGAACTGCTTCCAGTTATCGATAACCTAGAGCGTGCGATCCAAGCTGCAGATACTGAAAGCGAAGCGGTTAAGCCTCTTCTTGAAGGTGTTGAGCTTACGCACAAGACATTTGTCGATGTTGTCGCAAAATTTGGTTTGAAAGAGATCAACCCAGAAGGTGAAGCATTCAACCCAGAATTCCACCAAGCGATGTCTATTCAAGAGAGCCCAGATCACGAATCAAACACAGTGATGTTTGTGATGCAAAAAGGCTACGAGCTAAACGGCCGTGTTGTACGCCCAGCAATGGTAATGGTTGCTAAGTGATAAGATAAGCTATTGATGTATCTATATTAAAACGCCCGCTATTCAATAGCGGGCGTTTTTGTTTCAAACATACTCTCAAGCATATTCACTCCTCTGAATATGCGATGAATTTGAAATTTGATCCTCTTCAAAGTTTTTCTTATTGGGAAATATTTTTCTTATAGGATACATCCTTTCTTTATATTGCTTACTTATGGAATGCTGTGTGTATAAGTGGCTGTTCTGACCTTTCTTTGGGATTTAATTCTGTATATGAATGTTGAACTAGAGATTTGCTTTTGATGTTGCTCATTTACATTTCTGTAAAGAAAGTCTTTATTTCGTAACTCTGGCGTGTATTATTCGTGAGATCTGCCATAAAAATTGGCAGATGTAACTATAAAAACATAAATAGCAAACACAACATTTCGGAGATTTATGATGGATAAATCGCTTTCTAGTAAGATTTTTATTGGTTTGTTCGCCGGCCTTTTGCTGGGTACAGCTATTCAGTACTTATTTAGCGGTATTGCGATTTTTGATACCTATATCCTAGGTGCGGCAGAAGGGGCAGGCGGTATGTTCGTGTCGCTGATTAAGCTTCTGGTTGTTCCTCTGGTTTATGTATCAATTGTATGTGGCATTGTTGAGCTTAAAGACATTCGTTCTTTTGGTCGCTTAGGTGGTAAAACCTTTACTCTTTACATTTTGAATACCGTCGTTGCGATTATTGCTGCTCTTACTGTTGCTATGATTGTTCAGCCTGGTGCAGGCGCAAACCTTGCGGGTACGATTTCTGACTCTGTGGCACTTAAGTCAACAGAAACGCCAGACATCTTCTCTATGGTTGTGAACATCGTTCCAAGCAACCCAGTACAGGCATTTGCAAATGGCGACATGCTACAAATCATCTTTATGGCAATTCTGACAGGTCTTGCTATCCAAGCGCTTGATTCAAAGGGTGGCCCTGCGGTTCGTACTTTTAAGATGGCGAACGAAATTATGATGAAGCTGATTGGTCTTGTGATGAGTCTTGCGCCATACGGTGTATTCGCTCTGATGATTCAACTTGGCGCAACACTGGATGCGGGTACGCTTGCATCGGTAGCAGGTTATGTTGCTCTTGTGGTTTCAATGCTGGTGCTTTGGATCTTCGTGGTTTACCCATTGGCTGTTCAGATGTTTACAGGTATCTCTGCGCGTGAGTTCTCTCGTAAGACTCGTGAGCAAGTGTTGTTCTCGCTATCAACAGCAAGTTCAAACGCAACAATTCCTGTCACGATGCGCACTCTTACTGACAAGATTGGTGTATCTAAGTCGGTGGCTGGTTTCGGTGTTCCACTGGGCGCAACGATGAACATGGCGGGCGCTTCAATCTACATCGCAATTGCAGCTGTATTCTGTGCAAACGCATTTGGTCAGCCTATCGCGGTATCTGACTTGGTGACTCTAGGCTTCACGGTTCTGCTACTGTCTATCGGTGCTGGCGGTGTACCTGGCGGTGGTGTAGTCATGGTTGGTGTTATCCTTCACCAATTGGGTCTACCACCAGAAGGTCTAGCAATCGTTGCTGCAGTTGACCGTATCAACGATATGTTCTGTACCTCATCTAACGTAGTGGGTGACACTGCAGTCAATACGATTGTCGCAAAATCTGAAGGTGAGATTGGTAAAGAAGAAGTCGTTGAGGCTGAGCCTGCACAAGCAAGTGCATAATTTGCAATTCATTCTCATTAAAAGCGAGGTCTAAGGCCTCGCTTTTTCATTTCAGTGAAAAAAAAAAGCATTTTTTTTATTTTCTCCCTTGAAAAGCCATTTGCAGCCCTTATCTATTGGGCATAAGAGAAGCAAACAACATTATTTTAGTTTGTGAGTAAGGGTTGAAACCCGATTCTACGTCCCCACATAGGGGATATAGCAAAACGAAAATAGAATTTATTCGGAGATAGCCTGATGGGTAAAATCATTGGTATTGACTTAGGTACGACTAACTCATGTGTTGCTGTACTAGACGGCGACAAACCACGTGTCATTGAAAACGCAGAGGGTGAGCGCACC
>NZ_LIXE01000014.1:0-77932 GCF_003584965.1 Vibrio sp. PID23_8
CAACAAATCCCCCGAAGGTTCAATGTTGTCGCTGCCGCTCGACTTGCATGTGTTAGGCCTGCCGCCAGCGTTCAATCTGAGCCATGATCAAACTCTTCAATTTAAGATTTTGTTCGGCTCAATGAATACTGACTTCAAAACTACTAATGTAATTTTAAAGCTATTATCGTTCCAACAGAACGATAATGAATTGACTGTGCCAAGTCTTGCGACTTGATTGGTCACTCAGTTCATTGAAACCTAATTTGATACCAAGGTATCTAATTGGATTATCATCAACGAGTGCCCACACAGATTGATAGGTCTATATTGTTAAAGAGCTTTCCTATTGAGCTTTGCTCAAATCGGACGGCCATTTTAGCGAGTTAAAGTTTAGTGTCAACCACTTTTTTCAAACTTTTTTCAAGCGTTTCCACTTGGCTAATTGGCTTACCAACTCAACTCCGCCTCTTTCGAAGACGTTGCCGTGTCAGCGAGGTGGCATTATAGAGATTGCGATCACATTGGCAAGCCCTTTTTCACGTTTTTTTTGATTTTTTTATCGTTTGAGTGTTTTTTATTCCAAACGGCTAGTTTTTACTACTCTTCTCACCAGATATCACCATTATTAACACTTTGTAAGGAGTAAACATGAGTTCTATTAGAAGTTATAAAGGTATGAGTCCCAGACTGGGTGAGCGCGTATACGTCGACTCAACCTCTGTTTTAGTTGGTGATATACGAGTTGGTGACGACTCGAGTGTTTGGCCCTTAGTTGTTGCACGAGGGGATGTAAACCATATTCACATTGGCAAACGAACTAATATCCAAGATGGCAGTGTTTTACATGTCACACACAAGAACGCCGAAAACCCTAATGGCTACCCACTTATTATAGGCAATGATGTCACCGTTGGGCACAAAGTGATGCTGCATGGTTGTGAGATTCACGATCGTGTACTAGTCGGTATGGGCGCAATTGTGTTAGATGCCGTTGTAATTGAATCAGATGTAATGATTGGTGCTGGCAGTTTAGTACCACCAGGGAAGAGATTAGAAAGCGGCTATCTATATGTAGGCAGTCCGGCAAAACAAGCTCGTCCGCTATCGGAGAAAGAACGAACTTTCTTACAGAAGTCTGCCAATAACTATGTACAAAACAAAAATGACTACTTAAATGAAGTCGAAGACATCATCAACGAGTTAACTAGTCGATGACGATATGGCCTTCTTCATCGAAGGCTTCATCTTTTATTAGCTCTTCTGCCATTTCTTCTATATCAAATCGATAATCGACAAACGCTTCAATTGCAGCTTGCTCGGTTTTAATAACAGAACCCGTTAACTTTTCTAGTTTTGGCTTTGTTATGTAGCACTCAATCAGCGCACCCGCTTGCTGCGCTGCAAAATTAACTGATTGTGATGCTTCGTCCCACAACTGCATGTCTGGGAATAAGATGGATTGATTCATTGTTTACTAACCTTCAAGGTTCTTTCTTAATTCTCTGAGAATTTGTTTTGCGCCGGGACGTAAACCACGCCATAACATAAAACTTTCAGCCGCCTGTCCAACCAACATTCCAAGACCATCGTAAGCATGGGCCGCACCGTGCTCTTTCGCCCATAGATTAAAACTAGTCAAGCCCCTGCCATACATCATGTCGTAGCTAGTACTGTTACTGGAAAAGATAGCAGAAGAGATAGCGGGCAACTCGCCGCTTAAGGAAGCAGAAGTGGAGTTAATAATCACATCGTATCCCTCTTCTATCGTAGCCATCTCTTTGGCTACAATAGTACCGTGTGAGACAAATAGCTCTGCAAGCTCTTGTGCTTTACTAAAGGTACGGTTGGTTATAGTTAAAGAAGCAGGCTTCTGATCAAGAAGTGGTTTAATCACTCCTCGCGCCGCACCACCAGCACCAATGACTAAGATGCGAACCCCTTCTAATACCACCTGATGCTGGAGTAAGTCTTGCACTAAACCCGCACCATCGGTGTTATCACCTATGATTTCACCGTCATCGAGCTTCTTAAGCGTATTTACCGCACCAGCTAACTCTGCTCGCTCGGTAAGACGGCTAGCAAATTGACAAGCGTCTTCTTTAAAAGGTAATGTCACATTACACCCTTTCCCGCCGTCAGCGAAAAAAGCTTTCGCCGCTTCAACAAAGCCATCAACAGGAGCGGTTTCTGCAGTGTACACCAAAGACTGATTGGTTTGACGAGCAAACAAGGTGTGAATGAATGGCGACTTGCTGTGTCCAATCGGATTACCAAACACAGCATAACGATCAATTTGCGGAGTCATTTCCTTACCTTTATTCCTTAGCTATATAGAGAAAAACAGGGCCACCTGATTACAGATGACCCTATCACTATCTATCTATATAGAAAAGGAGATTCAACGCTTACCACTCTCGTGGCGTTAGGTATCGCTCGTAAAGCTCGGCTTCTGGAGAACCAGCTTGTGGCTCGTAGCTGTATTCCCATCGCGCAAGCGGCGGCATTGACATAAGAATCGACTCTGTACGACCACCACTTTGAAGACCAAATAGCGTACCACGGTCATACACTAGGTTGAACTCAACGTAGCGGCCACGACGGTAAAGTTGAAACTCGCGCTCGCGCTCGCCGTATTCGATATTTTTACGACGAGAGACAATAGGTAGGTAAGCTTGGCAATAACCCTCACCCACCGCTTTGATGTAGTCAAAACACCTGTCGAACTCCCATTGGTTTAGATCATCAAAGAACAAACCGCCAATACCACGAGTTTCATTGCGATGAGGTAGGAAGAAGTATTTGTCACACCACGCTTTATGTTCTGCGTAAACGTCGTCACCAAATGGCGCGCAAAGCTGCTTTGCGGTGTCGTGCCATGATTGGCAATCTTCTTCAAATGGGTAGAAAGGAGTTAGGTCAAAGCCACCACCAAACCACCAGATAGGGTCTTCACCATCTTTCTCGGCAATAAAGAAGCGGACGTTGGCGTGAGACGTTGGCACATAGGGGTTTTTAGGGTGAATAACCAGAGAAACGCCCATCGCCTCAAAACGGCGACCAGCTAACTCTGGACGATGCGCCGTCGCAGATGCAGGCATTTTCTTACCTTCCACATGAGAGAAGTTCACTCCCCCCTGTTCAAAGATGTCACCATCACGTAATACGCGGGTGCGACCACCGCCACCAAGGCGCTCTCCTTTTTCACGTTGCCATGCATCTTCGACAAAGACGGCCTTTCCATCTTCTTGTTCTAATTGCTGACAAATGGAATCCTGAAGCGACATCAGGAACTGCTTTACCGCGTGCTTATCGATTGCTGACATACGTGTATTACCTATTGATTGCTGACTAGCAGGGTTAGCCCTGTCTTAATATTTGCGAGGTTTTAGCATCACGAATTTCACTTGGTTTATCACGACCGCAGGTCTCACCACGTAAGATAGCCACCAATCGGTCACCCAATTGCTCTTCAACTTCTTGCGTCGTCATGCAGGGAGGAAAACCGGTAAGATTCGCGCTAGTAGAGGTTAACGGCTTTCCAAATGCATTACACATCTTTTGAACTAAAGGATGATCGGTCACACGTACAGCAATCGAATCAAATTGACCCGAGACCCAACTTGAAACTTTATCACTCGCTGGCATGATCCAAGTGTATGGACCCGGCCACGTTGCGTGTACTTTATCTAACTGTTCTTGAGTCAGTTGCGATTCATCAATGTAAGGCAGAAGCTGCTCATAACTCGCCGCAATAAGGATCAAACCTTTTTCTACCGGACGCTGCTTTAGCTCTAACAATTTCTGAATCGCCTCTGGGCTATCTGGATCACAGCCAACACCAAATACGCCTTCTGTTGGATAGGCAATCACTTCACCTTTTTGTAGTGCTTCGAGCACCTGTTCAAAGTTCTCCACCGATTACTTCCTGATAGTCTTGTCTGTTGTGTTTGCACTAAGTGTACAAATATTCATTCTCAGAGACTAAAGCAATTTGTTTATAAAATGTATCAGGAGCAGTCACAAATGCACGCAAACGTTTGCTTGGGGTAAAAATCCCCGTATAATGCGCACAAATAAATCAGCTCACCTAATTTTGCAGCTTGAAGGAGTTTGAGATGAAAGTCGGTATCATCATGGGTTCTAAATCAGATTGGCCAACCATGAAACTAGCAGCGGAGATGCTGGATCAATTTGGCGTGTCTTACGAAACGAAGGTGGTATCAGCTCACCGTACTCCTCAACTATTGGCTGAATACGCAAGCTGCGCCAAAGAGCGCGGTATTAAGGTCATCATCGCCGGTGCCGGTGGTGCTGCTCACCTACCAGGCATGGCTGCCGCATTTACCAGCGTTCCGGTACTTGGCGTTCCGGTGCAGTCTCGTGCACTGAAAGGCATGGACTCATTGCTTTCTATTGTGCAAATGCCAAAAGGTATTGCAGTCGGCACACTGGCTATCGGTGAAGCAGGCGCAGCAAATGCTGGCATTTTAGCCGCTCAAATCCTTGGTACACATGATGAAGCAATCATGGCAAAAGTCGAGGCGTTCCGTAACGAACAGACGGAAACCGTATTGGCGAATCCAAACCCTGCAGAGGATTAATCAGATGCATGTACTGGTTCTTGGTGCGGGTCAGTTGGCGCGTATGATGTCTCTGGCTGGTGCGCCACTGAATATCCAAATCTCAGCTTACGATGTGGGTAGCGGCAATATTGTTCATCCTCTGACTCAACATGTGCTAGGCCATGGTCTAGAGAACGCGATTAAGCAAGTGGACGTGATCACCGCTGAGTTCGAGCACATTCCACATGATGTGCTCGATATGTGCGAAGCGAGTGGTAAGTTCCTTCCAAGTACACAAGCGATCAAGGCGGGTGGTGATCGTCGTATTGAAAAGGCATTGCTTGATGACGCTGGCGTGCGTAACGCGAAGTACTATGTGATAGAAACTCGCGAAGACTTCGACCGCGCAATTGAACACGTTGGCATGCCTATGGTACTGAAAAGTGCGCTAGGTGGTTACGATGGTAAAGGCCAGTGGCGCTTAAAAGAAGCCTCTCAAGTCGACGCAATTTGGGCAGAAATGGCCGAGTGCATCGCAACAACGCCTACTCAGGCTATTGTCGCTGAAGAGTTTGTCCCTTTTAACCGTGAAGTCTCATTAATCGGTGCACGCAGCAAAGATGGCAGTGTTGAAGTTTACCCACTTGCAGAAAACGTCCACACCAATGGTGTGCTGAGCCTATCGACTGCGATTGATGCGCCTGAACTGCAAGAACAAGCGAAGCAAATGTTCACGGCAGTCGCCAACAGCCTTAACTATGTTGGTGTATTAGCCTTGGAGTTCTTCGATGTTGATGGCACTTTGCTCGTCAATGAGATCGCGCCGCGCGTGCACAACTCTGGTCACTGGACCCAACAAGGCGCTGAAACCTGTCAGTTTGAAAACCACTTACGCGCAGTGTGCGGCATCCCTTTAGGCAGTACTAAGTTGGTTCGTGAAACCTCGATGATTAACATCCTAGGTGAAGATACCTTGCCAGAAGCATTATTTGCGATAGATGGTTGCCATATTCATTGGTACGGCAAAGAGAAGCGTGTCGGTCGTAAGATGGGCCACATCAACGTTTGCGGTGATTACACCGGTGAGCTCAACCGTAAGCTGTGTGCATTGGCAGACGTTCTTGATGAGCAAACCTTCCCTGCCGTGCATGAGTTTGCAAAGCAGTGGCAAGTGTAAAATCCATCTGAATAAATAGTAAAAGGGTCGTCATGTGCGACCCTTTTTAATTTGTACTTAACCTTACTGTGATGGGGTGTGCTGACATTTACGGCTCGCGCATTGCAACTTCACACCGCTGGCGAGCTTCTTTTCTACCAATAAGGTGAAGCCGCAAGCTTCACAGCGCCCTTTTACTGGTGGTAGATTCACCGCAAACTTGCACTTGGGGTAGTTATCGCACGCATAGAAGGTTTTACCAAAACGCGTTTTACGTTCGACCAAGTGCCCTTTTCCACATTCTGGGCAAGCATGTTGCTCTTTCGATTGCTGTTCCGATTCAGGCTGATTGATCGATTCAATATGATGACAAGCAGGGTAATGACTGCAACCAACGAACATGCCGTAGCGTCCTTGACGCAACACCAATTCATTGCCGCACTCAGGGCAAGGCACACCCAGCTCTTTAACGATGTGACCATCATTGTTGTGCAGCGGCTTAATATAATCGCAACTTGGGTATTGGCTACAACCTAAGAAAGGGCCATGTTTGCCGTGCTTAAGCGTGACTTCCCCGCCGCATTTTGGGCAAAGTTCGCGCTCGAGTGCATGCTCATGGGCCGAGAAAAGGTTGTGATCGATTTTACTACTCATAGTCACCACTAGATACTTAGTGCAAAATACCTTGTTCCTTGGTGTACAGCAGCTCTTCCATCAGCGTGTAGGCATTTTCGTTGCCCGGAACATTAAACAGCACCATCAGAATGATCCATTTAAGGTCCTCAAGCTCAAACTCATTGGTTTCTAGCCCCATCACACGGTCGATAACCATCTCTCGCGTTTCTGTGGTTAGGACGTTAATTTGCTCTAGGAACAACAAGAAACCACGACTTTCAATATCCAAACGCTGCATCTCTGACGATGTATAGATACGTGTCGATGCCGATGCAATGCTGGTTGAAATCGCCGAATGTGCATCGCTTTGTTGCAACGCGGCCAGCTCTTCTAACCAGACAAGGGCTTTGTAGATGTCTTTTTGCTGGAAGCCCGCACGAAGCAGCTCATCTTCCAACTCGTCTTGATCGACCTGTAAATCTGCATCGCTATGGATGTAGGTTTCGAATAGATACATAAGTATATCCATCATCATAGCTAGCCCCTCCCCTTTCGAATATAGCCACCGGATACTGCAACAACATGCCCTGAAAGCTCAAGCTCTAAGAGCTGCATCATGACTTCTTGGACAGGTATATTGGTCATGTTTGCAAGAATGTCAACTGGTGTAGCCTTATTTCCTACGTTAGCGAACAGCTGAGGAAATGGCAATTCTTCTTCATCAATTGCAACAGAAAATAAATCCATACTCTGATTAATAGACCAATCGAGCAATGACTGTATTTCATTTAACACATCTTGAGTATTTTGTACGAGGCAAGCTCCGTTACGAATCAATTGATTGCCGCCACTGGCATTCGGCGTACTAATCGAAGCCGGCAGAGCGAAAACTTCTCGCCCTTGTTCAAGAGCATAACGCGCAGTAATCAGAGAACCACTCTTTTCTGCCGCTTCTACGACTAAAACACCGAGCGACAAACCACTAATAATCCGATTACGACGCGGAAAGTTCTCTGCGCGCGGTTTGGCATCAGGGCGAAACTCCGAGACTAATGCGCCGTTTTCCATCACTCGCTGCGCTAACCCTCGATGCCTTGCTGGATACACTTGATCTAATCCAGATCCCAACACCGCAACAGTTTTACCGCCTGCGTGGAGAGCACCATCATGAGCATGTCCGTCAATACCCAAAGCCAAGCCACTGGTCACAATCAGATCATGCTGTACGAGTTCTGAAGCAAAGCTGCGAGCATGTTGCAAACCATCCACACTAGCATTGCGACTGCCAACCATGGCGATTTGCGGTTGAGACAAAAAACTCGGCTCTCCTTTTACAAATAACAAAGGAGGTGGCGCGACCGTTTGTTTAAGAAGTGGCGGATAAAGCGGATTCGCCAAGGTGAGAATAGAGTGATGGGAAGATAATGCTAACCAAGTTAAACAAGCCTCGACTTCTTTATCGACCTTAGACCATGCTTGTAACTGTTTCGTCGTAAACCCAAGGCTGAGAAGCTGCTCAGTCGAGTACTGGACAATGTTATTCGGCGTGTCTTTGCTCAGCAGCTTATTCATCTTAACCCCACCAATGCCTGGTAAGCAGCTTAGTTTTAACCAGGCAGCGAGGTCGGTATCATTGTGTGATTTCATTGGTGGTCGATTCCTCTGCCAGAGGAGAAACCACAGAGACCTCTTTATTGATAGGTTTAGTGCTATTGGTGATCAAAGCAAGACTGAAATACTCATACGGGCGGATCACTAACAACTCCCCGACCTTGCTTTGTGGCAAGGTTATTTTCGTATCAAGCACACCATTATCTTTGGCAAAGTCATCACCATATTTGAATACTGGGTGTGCGTCTTCTTTCAAATCAAACACACTACCTTGGCGAAGCGCATCCGATGTGCCTTTATCTATCACCACAACTTGGTTGGTCGAGCTATAACGAATGCCTTCAATATTCCCCAATAATTTTGCAGAAGAGCCTTGTGGTGATGGCAACGGAGAGAATGTCGCGGTGAAATCACCGTTATCAAGAACTTGAACTGGCAAAGCAATGTCGTTACGGACAATCTCTTGCAGTTGTGTGGTGATTTTCAAACCAGAAAACTGACTTGATGCTTCAACAAGTTCTCCTTTAGCAATCAAACGCAGCGCCGTGATTTGTTGTGATACATCATCACGTGAAAAGGTCCCCACAGGCCGATAGATTGCCCATCCAGTCGAAGTTTGCTCGCCACTGATGTACAGTGTGTCTTCTGTAGTCAGAAATTTATTGCCTTTGCTACTGCCCATCACTTTCGCGGCATTATCTAGTGTCTCATCATCGACTAAACGATCAGATTTCATATATGGCACCACCAACCCTTCCGCAACGCTCGGTACCGCTTTCTTCTCGGTGATACGCGCTTTTGGACTGAGCTTTTTGACTGGCTTTAAGCTTAAAACTGGCTGACCGTTAATCCACACCAGTGATAACTTATCGCCTGGGTAAATCAGATGTGGGTTATCAATTTCTGGGTTTACCTGCCATAGACGAGGCCACAGCCAAGGGCTATCCAGATACATCGCCGAAATATCCCAAAGCGTGTCACCTTTGACCACAACGTAAGTTTTGGGTGCATCATCTTTAACGGTAAGTGGTTGGGAGTCCGTGTTTGCTACGGCACTGAAAGAGAAAAGTAACGGCAACGTATTACGAGAAACGTTGCGGAAAATTCGATTCATGACCCTCGTCCTTGGCCTGTTAGACAGTTACCAGAATGGAAATTGGTATCAGGATGCTGTCATTTAGGTCATAAAATGTCTAGAATTGAGCCAACAAGGTTTGTGCTGTTACGGCACAGTTCAATATTTCGAGTGAATATGTCTGTATTACAAGTATTAACATTCCCAGATGATCGCCTGCGTACCGTTGCAAAGCCTGTAGAAGCGGTGACACCTGAGATTCAAAAAATTGTCGATGACATGATTGAAACCATGTACGACGAAGAAGGTATTGGTCTGGCTGCAACGCAGGTTGATATCCACCAACGTATCGTAGTGATTGATATTTCAGAAACTCGCGATGAGCCAATGGTGCTTATCAACCCAGAGATTCTGGAAAAGCGTGGCGAAGATGGCATCGAAGAAGGCTGTCTATCGGTACCAGGTGCTCGTGCACTTGTACCTCGCGCTGCTGAAGTGTCGGTTAAAGCCCTAGATCGCGATGGCAAAGAATACACCTTTGAAGCCGACGATCTGCTAGCAATTTGTGTTCAACACGAACTAGACCATCTCATGGGCAAACTGTTCGTTGATTACCTATCGCCACTGAAGCGTAAGCGTATCCAAGACAAGTTAGCAAAAATCAAACGCTTTAACGAGAAACAGCAAAGCGCGTAATCTCGATACAATTTAATTAGAAGGAAGCCTACCTTGAGTCAGTCTTTACGTATTGTCTTTGCAGGTACTCCGGATTTCGCCGCCCGTCACTTGGCGGCGTTGTTGTCTTCGGAGCACGAAGTAATTGCGGTTTACACTCAACCAGACCGCCCGGCAGGTCGTGGTAAGAAGCTTACTGCTAGCCCAGTAAAAACCATCGCGCTTGAGCACGACATTCCGGTTTACCAACCAGAAAACTTCAAATCAGACGAAGCCAAGCAAGAGCTTGCCGATCTGAACGCCGACATCATGGTGGTCGTGGCTTACGGTCTATTACTTCCGCAAGCCGTGCTAGACACACCTAAGCTAGGTTGTATCAACGTTCACGGTTCAATTCTTCCTCGCTGGCGCGGCGCGGCACCTATCCAGCGCTCTATTTGGTCCGGTGACGCTGAAACTGGCGTCACCATTATGCAAATGGACATCGGTCTAGATACTGGCGACATGCTAAAAATCGCAACACTGCCGATTGAAGCAACCGACACCAGCGCGTCAATGTACGAGAAGCTCGCAGGCTTAGGTCCTGATGCTTTGATTGACTGCCTATTAGACATCGCAGCAGGCAAAGCAGAACCAGTGAAGCAAGAGGATGAGCTAGCAAACTACGCGAAGAAGCTAAGCAAAGAAGAAGCGCGCATCGATTGGAATAACGACGCCGCGCACATCGAACGTTGCGTTCGCGCATTCAACCCATGGCCAATGAGCCACTTTGAAACGGCTGAAAACAGCATCAAAGTATGGCAAAGCCGTGTTGCTGAACAAATCAGTAACAAGCCTGCTGGCACCATTGTGCAGGCAGATAAAACTGGTATTTATGTTGCGACTGGCAACGGCGTACTGGTATTAGAACAATTGCAAGTTCCAGGTAAAAAAGCCATGTCAGTTCAAGATATTCTGAACTCACGTGCATCTTGGTTTGAAGTTGGCACTCAATTGGTTTAAAACCAAACAATAGTGTCAAAGACCAATAATACGAACTTTTAGAGGGCAGAGATGCCCTCCTTTACTTTAAGGTACTCATCATGAATGTTCGCGCTGCGGCTGCCAACGTCTTGTATCTTGTCGTCGACAAGGGTCACTCACTTTCAAGCGCTCTTCCAGCGGCTCAACAAAACGTACGACCTCGTGATCACGCTCTGCTGCAAGAGATCTGTTACGGCGCTCTACGTTACCTCCCTCGCCTAGAAATCATTGCTAACCAACTGATGGACAAGCCACTCAAAGGCAAGCAACGCGTATTCCACCACTTGATTCTGGTTGGTATTTACCAACTGAGTTTTATGCGTATTCCTGCGCACGCGGCTGTAGGTGAAACGGTTGAAGGTACGAAAGAGCTGAAAGGCCCTCGTCTACGTGGTCTGATCAACGCGGTATTGCGTAACTACCAACGCAACCAAGAAGAATTAGACCAAATGGCAGTCAGCAATAATGCGGGCAAATATGGCCACCCAAGCTGGCTGCTAAAATTGCTGCAAGACGCTTACCCTGAGCAATGGGAAAGCATTGTTGAAGCCAACAACCAGAAAGCGCCAATGTGGCTACGAGTCAACCACCAGCACCATACCCGTGATGAGTATCAAGCGCTGCTCAATAATGAAAACATTGATAACACGCCACACACACAAGCAATGGACGCCCTAAAATTGGCGGCGCCATGCGATGTGATGAAACTACCAGGCTTTGAAAAAGGTTGGGTATCGGTGCAAGATGCGGCGGCGCAGCTGTCGATTAATTATCTTGAGCCAAAAGATGGCGAGCTAATCCTAGACTGCTGTGCAGCACCTGGTGGTAAGACGGCGCACATTCTTGAACGTACGTCCGGCAGTGAAGTCGTTGCCATTGACTGCGATGACACTCGCCTTAAACGTGTGCACGAAAACCTGAAGCGTCTCAACCTTCAGGCAAAAGTGGTTTGCGGCGATGCGCGTCATCCTCAAGAATGGTGGCAAGGCGAACAATTTGATCGCATATTGCTGGATGCACCGTGTTCTGCGACGGGCGTCATTCGTCGTCACCCAGACATCAAATGGCTACGTCGTGCTGATGATATTACCGCCCTTGCTGAGCTACAAAGCGAAATTTTTGACGCTATGTGGGCACAATTAAAACCTGGCGGCACCATGGTTTACGCGACTTGCTCAATCACACCACAAGAAAACGTGGAACAAGTAAAAGCGTTCTTGGTACGTACTGCGGATGCGCAATTGGTGGACTCCGATCCAAAACAACCTGGTCGTCAGATTCTGCCAGGCGAAGAAGATATGGATGGTTTCTACTACGCAGTGCTAACAAAAAAACACGCATAACAGCATGCTAAATAGGGCGATTGAAATGAATTCAATCGCCTTTTTCAGATAACGAGTAAAGAGTATGAAAATCATTATTCTTGGTGCTGGTCAGGTTGGCGGCACGCTGGCGGAAAACCTAGTTGGTGAAAACAACGACATCACCATCGTCGACAAAAATGGCGACCGACTGCGTGAGTTACAAGACAAATACGACCTACGTGTTGTCAATGGTCACGCAAGCCACCCAGACGTTCTGCATGAAGCGGGTGCGCAAGACGCCGACATGCTCGTCGCAGTAACCAACACCGATGAGACCAACATGGCCGCCTGTCAGGTTGCGTTCACTCTATTCAATACACCAAACCGCGTTGCGCGTATTCGCTCTCCAGAGTATTTGGCAGAAAAAGAAGCCCTGTTTAAATCAGGTGCCATTCCTGTTGATCACCTTATCGCACCAGAAGAGTTGGTAACCAGCTACATCGAGCGTCTTATCCAATACCCAGGCGCCCTGCAAGTAGTGAGCTTTGCCGAACAAAAAGTCAGCTTAGTTGCGGTAAAAGCCTACTATGGCGGCCCATTGGTTGGTAACGCACTGTCTGCTCTGCGTGAGCACATGCCGCACATTGATACCCGTGTTGCGGCGATTTTCCGTCAAGGCCGCCCAATTCGCCCGCAAGGCACCACCATTATTGAAGCCGATGATGAAGTGTTCTTCGTTGCGGCAAGTAACCACATTCGGTCGGTAATGAGTGAGCTTCAGCGCCTTGAAAAGCCTTACCGTCGTATCATGATTGTTGGTGGTGGTAACATTGGTGCCAGCTTAGCGAAGCGCTTAGAGCAAACTTACAGTGTAAAGCTGATTGAGCGTAACTATCAACGTGCAGAGCAACTGTCTGAGCAGCTTGAGAACACCATCGTCTTCTGTGGTGATGCGGCTGACCAAGAGTTGCTGACCGAAGAAAACATCGATCAAGTTGACGTATTCATCGCACTGACTAACGAAGATGAAACCAACATCATGTCTGCAATGTTGGCAAAACGCATGGGCGCGAAAAAGGTCATGGTACTGATCCAACGTGGCGCTTATGTCGACCTCGTACAAGGTGGCGTGATTGATGTGGCAATCTCACCACAGCAAGCGACAATTTCCGCTCTACTGACGCACGTTCGTCGTGCTGACATCGTGAATGTTTCTTCTCTGCGTCGTGGCGCAGCAGAAGCTATCGAAGCCATTGCGCATGGTGACGAAACCACATCCAAAGTGGTTGGCCGCGCGATTGGCGATATCAAACTCCCACCAGGAACCACCATTGGTGCCATTGTTCGTGGCGAAGAAGTGCTTATCGCACACGACCGTACTGTTATAGAACAAGATGACCACGTTGTGATGTTCCTAGTCGACAAAAAGTACGTACCAGACGTCGAAGCGCTGTTCCAGCCGAGTCCATTCTTCCTTTAGGCCTTTCCTATGGTCAATTTACGTCCCGTACTGTTTGTTATCGGGCTAGTTTTATCCAAACTGGCCCTTTTTATGTACGTACCGACGATTGTCGCATTCGTCACTGGCACAGGTGGATTCCTTGATTTCGCTCAAGCGGTGGTGATCACCCACCTTGCCGCATTTATCTGCTTAACAATTGGTCGAACCGCAAATTTCAAACTCAGCGTACGCGATATGTTCCTTATCACGAGTTTGGTATGGACCATCGCCAGTGCCTTCGCCGCGCTGCCGTTTATTTTCATCAACCATATCAGCTTTACCGACGCCTACTTCGAAACCATGTCAGGTCTAACGACCACGGGATCCACCGTACTGAGTGGTTTGGATGACATAGCACCAAGCATCTTGCTATGGCGTTCGATCTTGCAATGGCTGGGGGGCATTGGCTTTATCGTGATGGCGGTAGCAATTCTACCGATGCTAAACGTGGGTGGTATGAAGCTATTCCAAACCGAATCCTCCGATTGGCCAGACAAAAGTAGCCCAAGAGCCAAAACCGTCGCCAAGAACATTGTATTGGTGTACTTAATGCTGACTGGGCTGTGCATCATCGGTTACTTACTAACAGGCATGAATCTGTTTGAAGCGATCAACCATGCTTTCACCACCTTATCAACAGGGGGGTACTCCACCTCGGATAGCTCAATGAACTGCTTCTCCCATGGCGCACATTGGGTAGCGACGGTATTCATGTTCTTGGGCGGTTTGCCTTTCTTACTGTTTGTCGCGGCTTTGCGCAAACGCAGCCTCGATGCTTTGCTAAAAGACGCACAAGTGCGTGGGTTTGGTTATCTATTTTTATTCTCAAGTTTAACCGTAGCCGCTTGGTTGGTCATACATAACGGCTACACTGTTCTTGACGCACTGCGCGTCTCGATGTTCAACGTTGTCTCTGTGGTTACCACTACCGGTTTTGGTCTCGACGACTTTACCGCTTGGGGAGCATTACCTGCGACGCTATTTGCTTTCCTATTAATGGCAGGGGCATGTTCCGGCTCTACCTCTGGCGGCATAAAAATCTTCCGTTTCCAAATCGCGATGACACTGCTCAACAAGCAGATCATGAAGCTGATTCACCCCTCTGGAATATTCGTTCAACGCTATAACCAGCGCTCTGTGAATGACGATATCGTACGCTCTGTGATGGCATTTGGGTTAATGTTCTTTATCATCATCATCGCTATCGCTGGTAGTTTAAGTGCGCTTGGTCTTGATCCTGTAACCAGTATCTCGGGGGCCATCACGGCTGTCGCAAACGTTGGACCAGGTATGGGCACTAGGATTGGCCCGACAGGCAACTTCGCCTCACTGCCAGACACCGCAAAATGGCTGTTGAGCTTTGGTATGTTGATGGGTCGCCTGGAAATTCTGACGATTCTTGTTCTGTTCTTCCCTGCGTTCTGGCGCCGTTAAACCGACTCAGTTAAAAAGGTATCACAATGAAACTATGGATAACTCTAGCCACCCTACTGGCCGCTTCTTCAGTCTACGCGGAAGAAGTAGTGAAACTGGCGGATGGTCGCGAAGTGAAACTAAACGATGATTTCACCTGGGAATACGTTATTAAAAAAGCGACACCAAAAGCTACAGAAACGACATTGGAGAAAGTCGAAGCGGTTGCAGCACCAGCAATTGCGGCCATTCCTGTGATAAACAAAAAAGTAGGTACGACAGTGGTCGTTAATGCTAAGAAACCAACCATGCAGCTATCGGATTCTGGCGTAGATATCTTGATTGGGTCAGCCAGCTATGAAGATGGTGAATTGGCTTTAACAACCTCTATCACCAACCAAAGCTCACAATCGGTGATTCAGGTTGAAGTGGAAGTACAGGTATTCGATATGTCTGGCAAACCGTTAGCAAAAGAGAATGTCACCGTTTGGCAATCTATCAAACGCATGGCAGACACTTACTTACGTCCACAGCAAGCAGAGCAAGGTAAAGCTATCAAACTGGCAGTGCCACAATCTCAGCAATACCAATTCTCTGCAGAAATCTTAGAAGTGAAAACTCGCTAATACGATAGCGCGCACTTTGTCGAGTTTATTTCTATCAATTAGATAGGCTCGACAAAGTAGTAAATCGCGAAGAAGTGACACACACAGCCAGCCAATACAAAACCATGCCAAATCGCATGGTTAAATGGAACCCGTTTAGCAACGTAGAAAATCACCCCTATCGAATACACCAACCCACCCGCAGCCAATAGCGTCAAGCCGCCGATATCTAAATTTATCGCGAGCTGATAAATCACAATCAGCGACAGCCACCCCATCACCAGATACGTCATCAATGACAACTTCTTAAACCGGTACACAAACGCGATTTTCATTATAATGCCAGCCAGTGCAATGGACCAAATCACGATCATTAATCCTATCGCCAATGGTGTGCGCAAACTCACTAGCAAAAATGGCGTGTAGCTACCTGCAATTAAAAGATAGATAGCACAGTGGTCGAAGGTTTTTAGCCAACGCTTGGCTTTTGGATAGGAGATTGCGTGGTAGAGCGTGGATGCCAGAAACAGCACAATCATGCTCGAGCCATAGATCGCCATGCTGGTAATGGTCAGAGTGTCCGCTTGGTGATCAACCGCTTTAATCAAGAGCAGTACTAGACCAACAATGCCAAAGATCATCCCAATTCCATGGGTAATGGCATTAGCGAATTCTTCGCCCTGACTGTATTGTGCTTTCTGTTGTGAGGACATCAATGCGCCTATACTAGAGTGTTTGAATATTCGCTCTAGTATGGCATATTAGGCTTACACGCGTAAGCTTAAATTAAGCTTCACGAGCAGCAGTAGTTTGTTCAAGGTAATTAAGCACCAGTGAACCCACTTCTTCCAGTTTAGTATTCACCGGAATGCTCAGCTCACGCTTGAGTTTACCGCTTCCTAGTAAGCTCGCCAGCATCCCACCAGCACCAGTGCGGGTACGGTCAAGTTCAAACCATAAGTGAAGGTTTTGTTCATCACGATGAGCAACAAACTCTAGCTCACGCCATACACCATGGTATGGGCCGTCAATTGGCACCATTTCAAACTCTTGTACAAATGGTAGACCGAAGCCTTTCACTTCTTCACACTCCACTTGGCGAATGCGTAAGCCTTGCGCTTCAAAAGCAGACAAAATGGCATCCATCAGCGGGTCGGGTCTAACGGTGAGAATATCTTTGTCGGTTGGGTCGAGCGCCATGGCAATATCTAAGCCCGTCTCTAGCCAAACTTTCGCATCACCGATGGTAACAGGCGTGTTCCACGGCACATCAAGTTTGGCCTTAAAGATGCGGTCTTCGCCAGGGTGGATACTAAATGCGTATGGGAGGTTCCACTTCGCCAGTACGTGCGTTTGTGGTACGCGACGCATGCTGTGACCTTCACGCGCACCTCGATCGTTTGGCGCTTCAGCGATATAACGACAGCAAAGCTTAAGATCGATGTTATCGATCACTTGTTCCGTTGCTCCGCCGTAGACATGGATAGAGACATCCACACTCTGACCAGGATAGAGCACATCCTGGTTCAGAACCGAATCCACGTTGGCACTGCCTATGCCAAAACTCGCAAGTGTCTTCTTAAAAAATGACATATGCACCTCCTTCTGTCGAAATCTCATACTACTACTGCTGATCATGGGATCAAAACAAATTTTTACGTCGATCTAGGTGCCAAATTGACAAATACGAGATAATTCAATTGCTCAACTATCGACCACTTATAGCAACAGTGCTAACCTATAGATGATATGTATGCATATCGTTATTCCTGATTCTCTATTTGGATTGGCGAAAGCCAGAAGAGCCACCCTTCAAGTTGTTGAAGCTCAACTCATAGTGATTCAGGCCATTACATTGGCAATGGATATGCCTGACAGTTAGGTACCTTAATGCGCCCAACAACCGTCAGGTTCGCACATACAAATCGTAGTGCAATGCGCCGCCGCAGTGGTTTCACTTCTGCGTTTAAGGCGAAACAAGTTGCGTCAACTATGACTCTGGTTGAGAAGACAGCGGCCGAACCAAGTGTTCCAACCAAAGTAGTTAAAGCGGCTTAATTAAAAAGCGCAGCGATTGCTGCGCTTTTATCTTTACTCTCCCCCCTTTTCCCATTTGGTGTTCGCCAAGCAATTTGATACCTTTAGTAGCAAATAACACCTATAAATTCTGTGGAGAAAGAAATGAAGTGTCATCGTATTGAAGAACTACTTGAACTGCTTGAACCTGAGTGGCACAAAGATCAAGAAATGAATCTACTGCAGTTCATTGTAAAACTAGCAAATGAAGCGGGTTATGAAGGTAAGTTGGAAGATTTAACCGATGACGTGCTGATCTACCACCTTAAAATGCGTAACAGCAGCAAAGACGAGATGATCCCTGGTCTCAAGAAAGACCAAGAAGATGACTTCAAAACCGCAATCCTACGTGCGCGTGGCATCATCGAATAAACAGCTCAATACCCCCCTTCTAAGCGGCTCATCCGAGTCGCTTTTTTATAACAACATCAAGTAGATTCAAGTAACTACTATCACTGTTCACTCATTTATCAAGTTAACTGCACTGACTTTTGTTGTTAAACGTTGACTGCGTTAAAGAAACGCAATTGTTATTAATTGTATAATCCTCCGTTCATCAGTGTTTACTAAAATAATTTGTCCTGTCATGGTTCATGACATGGGTATAGCAACGATGTTATCGAGTGGCATCAACAGAAGTGTCGCCGCACATGATAAAAAGCCTAAAGAAGGAAATGTCCATGAGTCAGGATAAAATCGATATCAAAGATGTGACTCCCAAAAGCTATAATCCGAAAACCCACAAAGGGAAAGGCGATCGGTTCAATCCTAGCAATCGAATTTATGTTCGTGAAAGTAAAGGAACCTACCAAAAACTGCGCCGCTACGGTGGTTGGTTCTTGCTACTGCTGTTCGCGATTACGCCATGGATTCCTTATGGCGAACGTCAGGCCATTTTACTTGATATTGGCAACCAGCAATTTAACTTTGTCGGTACCACCCTTTACCCTCAAGACCTAACCTTACTCGCTTTACTGTTTGTCATCGCGGCATTTGGATTGTTCTTCATTACTACCTTTTTAGGTCGGGTTTGGTGTGGGTATCTGTGTCCACAAACCGTATGGACCTTTATGTACATCTGGTTTGAAGAAAAGTTAGAGGGCAGCGCAAATAAACGCCGCAAGCAAGACGCCAATAAAATAACTGCCAATTTAGCGATGCGCAAAATGCTCAAACACATCGCTTGGTTTGCTATTGCGCTCGCGACTGGCTTCACTTTTGTTGGGTACTTTGTCCCCATTAAACAACTGGTACTGGGCTTTTTCACGTTAAGTTCCAGCTTTTGGCCTGTTTTTTGGGTGATGTTTTTTGCCATCTGCACCTACGCCAATGCAGGTTGGATGCGATCCATCGTCTGCTTACACATGTGTCCATATGCGCGCTTCCAATCAGCAATGTTTGATAAAGACACTTTTATTGTGGGCTACGACACCACACGTGGTGAGCAACGCGGACCTCGCTCTCGTAAAGCCGATCCAACACAGCTTGGTTTAGGTGACTGTATCGACTGTGATCTGTGTGTTCAGGTGTGCCCAACAGGTATAGACATTCGTGACGGCTTACAGTACGAATGCATCAACTGTGGGGCCTGTATTGATGCATGTGACCAAACCATGGAGCGTATGGGCTATGAGAAAGGCCTGATCAATTACACCACCGAGCACCGCTTATCCGGTAAACAAACCAAGGTTCTGCGTCCGAAACTACTTGGCTATGGCGCAGTGTTGTTGGTGATGATTGGCTTGTTCTTCCTTCAAGTCACCTCCGTTGACCCAGCCGGCATGAGCGTACTGCGTGATCGTAACCAGTTGTTCCGCGTGAACAGCTCTGGCGAAGTGGAAAACACCTACACCCTGAAAATCATCAACAAAACCCAACAAGTTCAAGAATACAACTTGGATGTGGAAGGGTTGAGCAACGTCAGTTGGTACGGCAAACAGACCATTGAGGTACAGCCGGGCGAAGTCTTCAACTTACCAATGAGCCTAGGCGCAGATCCTGACAAGCTAAACTCTGCGATCACGACAATTCAGTTTATACTCAGCGATAAGAGCAACGAATTCACTATCGAAGTGGAAAGCCGATTTATCAAGAAGCTATAACTTCGATAACTAATGGAACAAGGCTCAGCAATGAGCCTTTTTATTTATATGTCCCAAGGTACTTTCAACTTTGATGCCCTAACGCCCGACTTTATGTGGTATGCACTAGAGAGCATCGGTATTCGTGCAGAATCTGGTTTTCTTCCTCTCAACAGTTACGAAAACCGCGTTTACCAATTCACTGACGAAGAGCGCCAACGCTACGTGGTGAAGTTTTATCGCCCTGAGCGTTGGAGAAACGAGCAGATTCAGGAAGAGCACAACTTCACGCTTGAACTGATCGACAACGAAATCCCCGTCGCTCCCCCTATATGCATCAATGGCCAAACCCTACATCATTACCAAGGTTATGGCTTTGCTCTATTTGAAAGCGTGGGTGGTCGTCAGTTTGAAGTCGACAACCTTGAACAACTGGAAGGCGTTGGCCGTTTTCTTGGACGTATCCACAAAGTGGGCAGCAAAAAAGCATTTCAGCATCGTCCGACAATTAGCTTGCAAGAATACCTCTACCAACCCCGTGAGATTCTGCAAAGTTCAGACATGATCCCAATGCATTTAGAAAACAGCTTCTTCAATGATTTGGACATACTTATCAAAGCGATCGAAAGTCACTGGCAAGAAGGCTTTAACACTATTCGCCTGCACGGTGACTGCCACCCAGGTAATATTCTATGGCGCGATGGCCCGATGTTTGTCGATTTGGATGACTCACGTAATGGCCCTGCCGTGCAAGATTTGTGGATGTTACTGAATGGTGAACGCCAAGATAAGTTAATGCAGCTCGATATTATCCTCGAGGGATATCAAGAGTTTTGCGATTTTAACGCGACAGAATTGAAACTAATTGAGCCACTACGCGGTCTACGAATGGTCCACTATATGGCATGGCTAACAAAACGCTGGCATGACCCCGCATTTCCGCTCGCTTTTCCATGGTTTAATGAGCCAAAATACTGGGAAGGTCAGGTACTTGGATTTAAAGAGCAGATTGCCAGTTTAGAAGAAGCACCACTGTCTTTAATGCCCCAATGGTAAGTTAGGCCAAACAATAAAAAAATGGAGATATTTAGATGAAAAAGCTGTTCGCACTGTTTTCTATGCTCATGCTAAGCCTATCGGCACATGCTGCACAATTTAAAGAAGGGGAGCATTACAAGGTATTGGATCTGGAGGCATCTAAAAAGCCACTCGTGACCGAGTTCTTCTCTTTCTACTGCCCTGCCTGTAATCGATTTGAGCCGATCATTCAGCAACTGAAAAAGCAGCTGCCAGAAAACGTAAAACTACAAAAGAACCACGTGTCATTCATGGGTGGCAACATGGGGATCTCAATGAATAAAGCATACGCCACGATAGTTGTGCTGAACGTCGAAGACAAAATGGTGCCAGTGCTCTTTAACCGCATTCATAACATGGGTAAAGCTCCTCGTGACGAAGTAGAACTGCGCCAAATCTTCATTGATGAAGGTATTGATGCAAAGAAATTCGACGCGGCATTTAAAGGCTTCGCGGTCGACTCTATGGCTCGCCGTATGGATAAGCAATTTGAAAACAGCGGCATCACTGGCGTTCCAGCGGTTGTCGTTAACAACAAGTACCTGATTCAAGCGCAAAGTATCAAATCAACCGATGAATACTTTGCTCTAGTGAATTACTTGCTTACGCTAAAGTAATTCACACCAAACGCCAAAAGGGGAGCTGGTGTTCCCCTTTGTTATTTATGAATGCCTTGCAACAACTGGTCTTTCTCTTGCCACACATCACCAAGCCACTGCTGGAACTGACGCTTGTAAAGCTTGTCGTTGAAGTAATCCCCCAGAACACGCTCATCCACGGGTAGTACACTGACCCGCACGACAATCTTGTTCATCCGTCCCATCAATATGTCTTTAAATGGCTTATCGGTGTTTTCTGGGTACGCCAAGGTCACATCAATGATGTTCTCAAACTGATCGCCCATCGCCGCTAGCGTGTAAGCAATACCCCCAGATTTTGGCTGCAACAAATGTTGATAACCCACACGGCTCTTGCGTTGCTTTTCCTCGGTGAAACGAGTGCCTTCGACGTAATTTACCACCGTAGTTGGCGTGTGTTTGAACTTGGCACATGAGCTGCGCGTGGTTTGCAAATCTTGACCACGCTTGTGCGGATTGCGGATCAAATACTCTCGAGAATAGCGACGCATAAATGGCATATCCAGCGCCCAACAGGCCATACCAATAAAAGGCACATACAATAATTGCTGTTTTAAGAAAAATTTTGGCATTGGAATGCGATCTTTAAATACACAACACAGTACAACAATATCAGTCCAACTAAGATGATTACTGATCAGCAGGTACCAACCGTCCTTCTTTAGATTGTCGCCACCTTGAATATCCCACTCAACGCGGTTGAACAAGGCAAGAATGCCAGCATTGACAGTGGCCCAAACCCACATCATTTTGTTGGCAGCCTCTGTGCCTTTGGCTTTAAGCTTCGCAGTTGGAAGCAACCGCTTAAAAATAGCGATGATACAAATTGCGATAGAGCAAAGAGCAGAGTTTAAAATCACGAAAAAAACGGTAAAAATAAATATTAGGTATGCCAACATCTTCATCAAACAATAGCTTAAAGTGCGTGAGTAATAAAACAGCGTGTAATTATACAAGTCCATGGTCACATTGAAACATTTGTAACAATGGTCAGATTTGTTTTCACAATAAAAAAGTGAACTCATGCTCAAAAACACTCTTCATTCGACAAACAAGGAGAAAGCGAATGAATCCAAGGATCACCTTATTGCCTTTGGCCTTTATCGTCAGTTCAGCACAAGCTCAACTTGCAGAAACCGCCGGTTTTAGCGGCGAGATTTCATTGAATACTGGCTTCGTCTCATCAGAGTCCAACTTCAACACCGAT
The DNA here is from genome assembly GCF_003584965.1 of Vibrio sp. PID23_8. NCBI lineage: Bacteria > Pseudomonadati > Pseudomonadota > Gammaproteobacteria > Vibrionales > Vibrionaceae > Vibrio > Vibrio sp. PID23_8. The sequence goes on from NZ_LIXE01000014.1 coordinate 22,602, forward strand.
GGCAATAGCACAATTACGTCACTCAACCAGCGTGCCGAAAGTGATGAATCTTTTATCGTAGCTCCTTTGGGCAGCGCCGCGTATACCTTGGGTAACAAACTCAATCACCAAGTGTACGCTGGTACTACGCGCTCCGATATCGCGATCGGTACTCTCGCCTTCCAGCTTGGTTATAAATACCAACTCGCTTCGGACACTGTGCTCGACTTTTCCTATCTACCGACCATCTTGAAAGGAGAGACATGGCAAGACCCATACCTAACTGGGCAATCGAGAAAAACCACCGATGAAGGCGGCAATGCGTTTCGTCTCCAAATCAACCGCTTCTTAGACAACAACTTTAATCTTGATTTGGCTTACGCAGAGAAAAACGTAGAGAAAGATACCGTGACCGATTCTTCCCTGCTGCGTGATGCAAAGATCTACTATATCAAAGGTGACTACCGCATTCCACTTAGCCGCACGTCGATACTGCAACCCGCACTTACCTACGTCTACCAAGATGCGGATGGCGATGCTGAATCCTTCGACTCCTACCGATTCGAACTCAGTTGGTTCAAGTTCGTTAATCGCCATCGTTTTGCGGTTACGGCAGGCTACACATTGAAAAACTACGAAGCAGCAAGTGACACGTTCGATAAAATACGTGATGACGGCAAACTCAGTTTATTCGCCGCCTACGAGTATAAGAATGTGTTCGATTGGCAAAATTGGTCGCTCATTTCTCTGGCAGGTTATGGGCACAACGACTCCAACATCACCTTCTACGATGAAAAAGAGTCCCTACTGACTGTCGGTTTGAACTACGCTTTCTAATCGCTTTAATCGCAGCAAGTGACGTTTTCTCGCTGCGATTTTCTACTCATCTACACGGCTTGCGCGGTCAACTGTTTGAGCAATCTATCCATCGCTCGATAACCTAATGCTTCGGCAAGATGGGGACGCTCAATTTGTGGCGATCCTTCAAGGTCAGCAATGGTACGCGCCACTTTGATGATCCGGTGATAAGCCCGAATAGAAAGCCCAAGGCGATGAAGTGCATTTTCCAAAAACTCCGCATCGCTTTTCTGCAGCGGGCAGAAAGCTTCTATCTCACGACTCCCCAGCAGTGCATTTACTTTACCACTGCGATTGAGCATGCAGCCACGCGCTTTATTCACCCGCTCTTTAACGACAGCTGTCGGCTCTCCCCTATCTCCCCCTTCAGCCAGTGTGCCTTTGGGTAGTGCTGGAATTTCTAGCGACATGTCAAAGCGATCGAGCAAGGGCCCGGATAAGCGACCAAGATAACGCAATATCGCCTGTGGGTTGGTTCGCGCTTGGTTGCCTTCGTAATAACCTGTTGGACTTGGATTGAGTGCACCGACCAATTGAAAGCGGGCTGGAAAGCGAGTTTTACCTTGTGCGCGTGAGATAATAATCTCCCCAGACTCTAAAGGCTCACGCAAAGAATCAAGCACTTTTCGGTCAAACTCTGGCATCTCATCTAAGAACAATAAGCCGTTATGAGCTAACGAGATCTCTCCCGGCCTTGGGATGGAGCCTCCGCCAACCAATGCCGCCATGGAGCTAGAGTGATGCGGCGCGCGAAGTGGCCTTGTCTTCCAGTTGTGTTCATTGATTTCACTTTGAGTTAGCGATGCAACAGCGGCCGTTTCCATCGCTTCTTCATCGCTCATTTCAGGTAATAAGTCACACAAGCGAGAAGCCAACATGGTCTTGCCGGTACCTGGAGGGCCAAGAAAAAGGAGATTGTGATTCCCTGCAGCTGCAATCTCCAGCGCTCGCTTACCCTGCTGCTGACCAATAATGTCCTGCAAGTCACGACGGTGTGTCTTAACCTCTTTTTTCTTAAGTGTTTGGTACAAATTTAATTGATGTTGGCCACAAAGCTCAGCACAGACTTCCAATAATGATTGGGCTGATTTGTGCTGATCTTTACCGACTAACGCCGCCTGATCGCCATTGGCATGGGGCACCACTAAACAGCGCTGTTTCTTATTCGCAGCAAGCGCCGCTGGCAACACACCTTTTACCGCTCTCAATCCACCAGAAAGCGCTAATTCACCGACAAACTCATAACTTTTGAGCTTATCTGTCGCGATCTGCTCTGAAGCAGCCAAAATCCCTAATGCAATCGGCAGATCAAAGCGCCCCCCTTCTTTAGGCAAATCCGCTGGTGCCAGATTGACCGTAATACGCTTGGCAGGAAACTGAAAATTTGAATTGACGATCGCACTGCGAACGCGATCTTTCGATTCTTTTACTGTGGTTTCTGGTAATCCAACCAGCGTAAAGCCTGGCATCCCATTACTGATGTGAACTTCCACGCTAACTGACGGCGCTTGCACACCCACACTTGCCCGACTATGAATGATTGCCAGCCCCATAAATTCCTCAATTTTGTATACGTTATATGATCATAGATTACCTATCTGGATAGGTTATATAGCGCGTACAGATTGGAACTAAATGTGAAAAAAGAATGAGTTTTTGCTTGTCATGCAGCAGATTTGTGTGTTACCACTAGTGACGCAAACATTTTCGTAGAACATTACACAATACTTTTTAACGAAAACAGAACGACAGACAGATGAACTTAATCGCTCACATCAACTCACTGCTAGCCCTGATTATCGTGGTCATTATTGGCACCGCACGGGGTATTGTGGGCGAAAGATAACCACAAATTACAAAAAACCCCCGCACTGAGAAGTCCGGGGGTTTTTTTACAACTACACGTTGTCATCTGTCTAACCCTCAGACAGCTTAACGGGAAGAATGGGAGTGCACATGAAGTGCAAAACGCATGGCGATAGCTACGAGCCACAACGTAGCAAAGGAGGTTTACGATGACCGGTGCAGAACTAGTCGTAGCCGCTTTAAGGCAGCAAGGTATCAAGACGGTGTTTGGGTATCCGGGGGGAGCCATCATGCCAATCTACGATGCGTTGTATGACGGAGGTGTCGAGCACATCTTATGCCGTCATGAGCAAGGGGCTGCGATGGCCGCTATCGGGATGGCTCGCGCGACACAAGACGTTGCGGTTTGTATGGCCACTTCCGGCCCAGGCGCCACCAACCTTGTTACTGGCCTTGCCGATGCCTTCCTCGATTCCGTTCCTCTCGTCGCCATCACAGGTCAGGTTGCTAGCTCTCATATCGGTACCGACGCATTCCAAGAAATAGATGTGATCGGAATATCCCTAGCTTGTACCAAACACAGCTATCTAGTGACCGACATTAAAGACCTTGCCCCAACACTCGCCGAAGCGTTCGAAGTGGCAAAAGCCGGTCGCCCGGGCCCTGTGATTGTCGATATAGCCAAAGACGTTCAGCTTGCACAGGCGCCAACCGAGCTCCTGCCTCCATATATTCCACCAGCTATCCCTCAAGTGAGCGATAAAGACATCAAACGCGCACAACAAGTACTGGCCGCTTCTACCCGCCCTGTATTATACGTCGGCGGTGGTGTTCAGCTAGCGAAAGCAACAGGAGCAGTACGTGAGTTCCTACGTTTAAACCCAATGCCAGCGGTAAGCACGCTAAAAGGCTTAGGGACAATTGAACGCCATGACCCGCACTACCTGGGTATGTTGGGTATGCACGGCACCAAAGCGGCTAACCTTGTAGTTCAAGAATGTGACCTTTTGATTGTGGTTGGGGCTCGTTTTGATGACCGCGTGACAGGTAAGCTTGATACCTTTGCCCCACATGCGAAAGTGATTCATATCGATATCGATGCGGCAGAAATCCATAAGCTGCGCCACGCCAATGCACCACTGCGCGGCGATATCAATACCATTCTTCCTCAGTTAGAATTAACCCAAGATATTTCACCTTGGGTGCATCACAGTGAAAGCCTACGTAGCGGATTCAAATGGCGCTACGACCACCCAGGCGAACTTATCTACGCACCGTTATTACTTAAGCAACTGTCAGATATGATGCCGGATAGCTCAATTGTCTCAACCGACGTAGGTCAGCATCAGATGTGGGCTGCACAGCATATCCAACCGCGAGCTCCACAAAACTTCATAACCTCTGCAGGTCTTGGCACCATGGGGTTTGGCTTACCAGCTGCGATGGGCGCAGCTGTCGCTCGAGCGGATGATCAGTCTATTCTTATTTCTGGTGACGGCTCATTCATGATGAACGTGCAAGAACTCGGCACGCTGAAACGTCGTCAGATCCCCGTGAAGATTGTTCTCCTCAACAACCAGCGTCTTGGCATGGTTCGTCAGTGGCAGTCATTGTTCTTTGATGGTCGCCACAGTGAAACCATTCTTGATGACAACCCAGACTTCGTCATGCTGGCAAAAGCGTTCGATATTCCGGGGAAAACCATCACCAAGAAAGAAGAAGTCGAACCGGCGCTCAAAGAGATGCTGGAAAGCAAAACTTCATACCTGCTTCACGTTTTGATCGATGAAGAAGAGAACGTGTGGCCACTTGTACCACCTGGCGCATCAAACAGTGATATGTTGGAAAACACCTAGGAGACCATCACATGGACAGATATTTACTCGACATCAAAGCCGATGACAAACCGGTACTGTTAGAGCGCGTTCTTCGTGTGATTCGTCACCGAGGCTTTGTGATCAAACAAGTGGCTGCAACGCAAAACCACGCAAGCAGAGTCGCCAGCGTAGAGATCATCGTCGACAGCGATCGACCGATCTCTTTTTTGGTCAATCAAATTGAGAAGTTGTGGGATATCCGTACTGTTGAAGTACTTAAGATCTGCAACGATGAACTCCCAAATCACAACTTACAACAACACGTGAGTGCATAAGGAAGGCAATAAATGGCAATGAACACTGCAGATTTTATTTGGTTTAATGGTGAGATGGTTCCGTGGGCAGAGGCGAACGTTCACGTTCTTACTCATGCGATGCATTACGGCACCTCTGTTTTTGAAGGCGTACGCTGCTACAACACGCCAAAAGGGCCAATTGTCTTCCGTCACCGTGAACACGCACAACGTTTAAAAGACTCTGCCAAGATCTACCGCTTCCCGATCCCATACTCCGTAGAAGAAATCATGGAAGCAACACGCGAAACACTACGCCAGAACAAACTCGATAGCGCTTACATTCGCCCATTGGGTTTTGTCGGTAATGTCGGTTTGGGTGTGTGCCCACCTGTTGGTACAGAGATGGACCTAATCATTGCAGCGTTCCCTTGGGGTTCATACCTAGGCGAAGAAGCGTTAGAAGCAGGCGTTGATGCAATGATTTCTAGCTGGAACCGCGCCGCACCAAATACCATCCCTACCGCAGCAAAAGCAGGCGGCAACTACCTTTCCTCACTGTTGGTTGGTGGTGAAGCGCGTCGCCACGGTTACGATGAAGGCATTGCTCTAAGCGTTGATGGTTATCTATCGGAAGGTGCCGGTGAAAATATCTTTGTCATCAAAGATGGCGTGATCACCACACCACCAGCAACCAGCGCGATTCTCCCGGGCATCACTCGTGACTCGATCATGACCATTGCACGCGATAAAGGTTATGAAGTACGTGAAGCGAATATTGCTCGTGAAGCACTTTACCTTGCCGATGAAGTATTTATGACAGGTACCGCGGCCGAAGTTGTGCCAGTGGCAACCATCGACAAAATTGAAGTGGGCACTGGCAAACGCGGCCCAATTACTAAAGAACTGCAAACGGCCTACTTTGGCCTATTTAACGGCACCACCGAAGATAAGTGGGGTTGGTTAGACTATGTGTACCCAGAGCAAAAGTAAGAAGGATTAGGAAATGCCAAAATATAGATCAGCTACCACCACACATGGTCGCAACATGGCGGGGGCGCGTGCATTATGGCGTGCAACAGGCGTAAAAGATGAAGACTTCGGTAAGCCAATCATTGCCGTCGTAAACTCGTTTACTCAATTTGTTCCGGGTCACGTACATCTCAAAGACATGGGTCAACTTGTTGCCCGTGAAATCGAAAAAGCAGGCGGTATCGCCAAAGAATTCAACACCATCGCGGTAGATGATGGTATCGCTATGGGTCACGGCGGCATGCTCTACTCGCTGCCATCTCGCGAACTGATCGCAGACTCTGTGGAGTACATGGTTAACGCGCATTGTGCCGATGCAATGGTGTGTATCTCTAACTGTGACAAAATCACTCCGGGAATGTTAATGGCATCCATGCGCCTCAACATCCCTGTCATCTTCGTGTCTGGTGGTCCAATGGAAGCGGGTAAAACCAAGCTTTCTGATCAGATCATCAAGCTAGACCTTGTTGATGCAATGATCCAAGGCGCGGATCCAAAAGTGTCTGATGAACAAAGCGAGCAGATCGAACGCAGCGCATGTCCAACCTGTGGATCGTGTTCAGGAATGTTCACGGCAAACTCAATGAACTGCCTAACTGAAGCGCTGGGTCTATCTCAACCAGGTAATGGTTCAATGCTAGCAACTCACGCTGACCGTGAGCAGCTATTCCTTAATGCAGGTCGTCGCATTGTTGAACTGACTCGTCGTTACTACGAGCAAGATGACGAATCGGCATTGCCACGCAACATCGCAACCTTTGATGCCTTTGAAAACGCAATGGCACTGGATATCGCGATGGGTGGCTCAACTAACACCATTTTGCACCTATTGGCAGCCGCACAAGAAGGTGAAGTGGATTTCGATATGGAAGATATCGATCGTCTGTCTCGCCAAGTACCACACCTATGTAAAGTAGCACCATCCACGCAAAAATATCACATGGAAGACGTACACCGCGCTGGTGGTGTCATGGCTATCCTTGGTGAACTAGACCGTGCAGGTCTACTACACAATCAAGCTCGCACTGTACTTGGTCTTTCAATGAAGGAGCAGTTAGCGAAATACGACATCATCCAAACGGAAGATGAAGACGTACTAAAGTTCTTCCGAGCAGGTCCTGCTGGCATTCGTACCACTCAAGCTTTCTCACAAGATTGTCGCTGGGATCGCCTTGACGACGATCGTGTAGAAGGTTGTATTCGTGCCATCGATCATGCCTTTAGCCAAGAAGGCGGTCTAGCGGTTCTATCAGGCAACATCGCATTAGACGGCTGTATCGTTAAAACCGCAGGCGTTGATGAGAGCATTCTTAAATTCACTGGCCCTGCAGTGGTATTTGAAAGCCAAGAAGATGCGGTAGAAGGCATCTTGGGCGGTAAAGTCAAAGCTGGCGACGTGGTTGTTATCCGTTACGAAGGCCCTAAAGGTGGTCCGGGCATGCAAGAGATGCTTTACCCAACCACTTACCTAAAATCGATGGGACTTGGTAAAGAGTGTGCGCTTCTGACTGACGGTCGTTTCTCTGGTGGTACATCTGGTCTGTCTATCGGCCACGCCTCTCCTGAGGCTGCCAACGGCGGAGCTATTGGCTTGGTTAAACAAGGCGACATGATCGCAATTGATATCCCAAACCGTTCGATTTCACTCGAAGTGTCGGAACAAGAACTTGCTGAGCGCCGTGCAAAACAAGACGAATTAGGCTGGAAGCCAGTTGACCGTCAACGTGAAGTTTCATTTGCACTCAAAGCGTACGCAAGTATGGCGACCAGTGCTGACAAAGGTGCAGTACGAGACAAATCTAAGCTAGAGGGCTAGCTTATGACCGACTCTCTATTTTCAGGGCAAGAGCCTCAAACTGGCGCAGACTATCTGCGCCAAATCCTCCGTGCGCCTGTGTATGAAGTCGCGACGGTGACACCACTACAAGATATGCCTCGCCTTACTGAGCGTATCGGCAACCATGTGCAAATCAAACGAGAAGATCGTCAGCCCGTGCACTCATTCAAGTTGCGCGGCGCATACAACATGGTGGCAAGTTTATCTGAAGCGCAAAAAACCGCGGGCGTGATTGCTGCATCCGCTGGCAACCACGCACAGGGCATGGCACTTTCAGGCACTAAGCTTGGCATCAAAACCACCATTGTGATGCCAAAGACAACACCTGACATTAAAGTCGATGCGGTGCGCAGTTTTGGTGGCAATGTGGTGCTGCACGGCAGCAACTTTGATGAAGCAAAAGCCGAAGCCGAACGCCTTTCAGGGCTACATGGTTACACCTTTGTTCCGCCATTCGACCATCCACTAGTGATTGCAGGTCAAGGCACCATCGGCATGGAAATGCTGCAGCAAAATGGTCACCTTGATTACATCTTCGTTCCTGTCGGTGGCGGTGGTTTAGCCGCTGGTGTTGCAGTACTGGTGAAACAACTAATGCCGGAAATCAAAGTGATTGCCGTAGAACCGGAAGACTCATCATGCCTAAAAGCGGCACTGGATGCCGGAGAGCCTGTCGTGCTTGACCAAGTCAGCATGTTTGCCGATGGTGTGGCAGTAAAGCGTATTGGTGAAGAGACATTCCGTTTATGCCAAAAGTACATTGATGGCCATATTGCGGTCTCCAGTGATGAAATCTGCGCGGCAGTCAAAGACATCTTTGAAGACACCCGTGCGATTGCAGAGCCTTCGGGAGCACTTGCTCTGGCGGGTTTGAAGAAGTTTGCAGAACAGAACAAACTGGAAGGCAAGAATCTAGGCACTGTGCTGTCTGGTGCCAACACCAACTTCCATGGTCTGCGTTATGTTTCTGAGCGTTGTGAACTTGGTGAGAAACGTGAAGGTCTGCTTGCGGTCACCATCCCTGAGCGTCAAGGCGCATTCTTTGAGTTCTGTAATCTCATTGGCGGCCGCGCGGTGACGGAGTTTAACTATCGCTACAACGATGACGCATTAGCAAATATCTTTGTCGGTGTGCGTTTGCAAGGCGGTCAGGAAGAGCTAGAAAACATCATTCATGATTTACGTGATGGTGGCTACCCTGTGGTTGACCTGTCTGAAGATGAAATGGCGAAGCTGCACGTACGCTACATGATTGGTGGTAAGCCATCTAAGCCACTCAAAGAACGCCTCTACAGCTTTGAGTTCCCGGAGTACCCAGGAGCACTGCTTAAGTTCTTAAGTACACTCGGAACCCATTGGAATATCAGCTTGTTCAACTACCGCAACCACGGTGCGGACTACGGACGCGTTTTATGTGGTTTCGAGTTAGATGAAAGCGATTTAGCTCAGTTTTCTGCGCATTTACGCGAACTTGGCTATCAATGTAAAGACGAAACAGACAACCCGTCTTACAAGTTCTTCTTGTCCTAGAACCAACAAAGCCACTTTCCTTGAAAGTGGCTTTTTATTAGTACTGTAACCAATCTTGATGTAACTGGTTTGGAGCACCTAAGTAATCCACCATCCATTGGATCAACTTATGGTTGTCATCTTTACGCCATACCAAACAACACTGGCTTAGTGGCTTGTCATCCTGCAGCACCTTTTCCACCAGCACACCCTCATGGATAAGAGGCATAGCAATAAGACGTGGCATATAACCGACCCCGACCCCATTTTTTAAACATCCAATCGTAGTAAACCGTGCATTAGCGAGTGCGAAGCAAAGTGCAGCAAGCGCTGCAGTGATGGCACCTTATATAGACAACAAAGCCGCTCATAATGAGCGGCTTTGGTTTATATTGTTAAAAACTTACTTCTGTTTTACTGGTCGCTGCCAACCCGTAATTTTGCGCTCTTTCACGCGAGTGATCACAAGCTCACCTTCTCCCACGTCTTTGGTCAACGTGGTGCCAGCACCAATGGTTGCGCCATCAGAGATAGTAACAGGAGCCACTAACTGGCTATCAGAGCCGACAAACACATCGTTACCAATGATGGTTTTAAACTTGTTTGCACCATCGTAGTTACAAGTGATGGTACCCGCACCAATGTTAGTACGTTGACCGATCTCTGCATCCCCGAGATAAGTGAGGTGATTGGCTTTAGAACCTTCGCCGATACGTGCATTTTTCACTTCAACAAAGTTACCCACGTGAGAGTCATTGCGCATCTCAGCCCCTGGACGAAGGCGCGTAAATGGACCAACGGTACACTCTTCACCGACGGTCGCCCCTTCAATCACACTGTAAGGGCGAACGATGGTATTGTCATCGATTTCGCAATCTTTCAATACACAACCAGTACCGATGACGACGTTATCACCTAAGGTTACTTTGCCTTCAATAATAACATTGACATCAATTTCACAATCCATACCGCATTGCAGTTCACCACGCAAATCAAAGCGAGCTGGATCACGCAGCATCACGCCTTGCTCTAACAGTTTTTGCGCTTGCATTGACTGGAATGCACGCTCTAGACGAGCCAATTGTGCACGGTCGTTCACACCTTCCACTTCAATTGGATTGACTGGATGTACCGCCTCGACAGCACGGCCTTCATCATGCGCAGCGGCAATGACGTCCGTTAAGTAATATTCGCCCTGTGCGTTTTGGTTGTTTAAGCCTGACAACCAACGCTTCAGATCGCCACCTGTCGCAACCATCACGCCCGTGTTGATCTCTTTAATTAATTTCTGCTCATCTGTCGCGTCTTTTTGCTCGACGATTGCAATCACAGGCCCATTTTTACGCACGATGCGGCCATAGCCCATCGGGTTGTCTAATACCACCGTCAATAAGGCAATGCCACCCGTTGGCTGTGCATCCAGTAGCCCCTCAAGTGTCTCTTCGGAGATCAATGGCACATCACCGTAAAGTACTAAGATCTTTTCATCATCTTCAAATTGAGGTGATGCTTGATCAACGGCATGACCCGTACCCAGTTGCTCAGCTTGCAGTACCCAGTTTACCGACTCTTCTGCCAGTGTTTCCTGCATCTGATTCCCACCGTGACCGTAGACCAAATGAATATTTTGCGCGCCTAATCCATTGCAGGTATCAATTACGTGTTTCACCATTGGCTTGCCAGCTAAAGTGTGCAACACCTTCGGTTTATTGGAATACATGCGAGTCCCTTTGCCCGCTGCGAGGATAACCGCACTAAATTTCATTAAGTAACCTATACGTTGTATAAAAACTGGGGCTATTTTAGACACTAATCGTCAATTAGTTAATTGCAGAGGAAAAATTTCCGTCAAAAAAAAAGCAAAAAGGCGGTCATATGACCGCCTTTATCACTATTGAAACAACGCTGTTGATTAACGACGCTGTTTTGTCAGCTCGATAACTCGTAGCTGAGCAATGGCTTTAGCCAGTTCGCTGGCCACTTGTGCGAAGTCCATGTCACCATGCTGATTCTGGATTTGCTCCTCAGCGCGGCGCTTGGCTTCTTCAGCCTTAGCTGCGTCTAGATCTTCACCACGAATCGCTGTATCAGCCAGTACTGTCGCAGTACCAGGCTGAACTTCGACCATACCACCAGAGACATAAATGAACTCTTCGTGGCCGTGCTGTTTCACAATACGCACCATACCAGGCTTAATAGCGGACAACAGCGGAGTGTGGCCATGGAAAATACCCAGCTCACCCTCGCTACCGGTCACCTGGAACGTTTCAACGCGACCAGAGAAAATTTGTTTCTCTGCGCTTACCACGTCTAGGTGAAAGGTTATTGGTGCCATATCGCCTCCTAGTTAGCCTTATAGCTTCTTCGCATTCTCGATAGCATCGTCAATCGTACCGCAGTACATGAACGCTTGCTCTGGAATGTCATCGTATTCACCAGCTAGTAGACCTTTAAAGCCACGTAGAGTCTCTTTAAGAGGTACGTAAATGCCTGGGTCACCAGTAAATACTTCCGCTACGTGGTAAGGCTGAGTTAGGAAACGCTCAATCTTACGTGCACGAGATACGACTTGCTTATCTTCTTCAGAAAGCTCGTCCATACCTAGGATCGCGATGATGTCTTTCAGCTCTTTGTAGCGCTGAAGCGTCTGCTGAACACCGCGAGCCACGTCGTAGTGCTCTTGACCTACAACCAATGGATCTAGCATACGAGATGTAGAATCTAGTGGGTCGATCGCTGGGTATAGACCCATCGCTGCGATGTTACGGTTAAGTACAACCGTTGCATCCAAGTGCGCGAACGTGGTTGCTGGAGACGGGTCAGTCAAGTCATCCGCAGGTACGTATACCGCCTGTACAGACGTGATAGAACCTTGCTTAGTTGACGTGATACGCTCCTGAAGTACACCCATCTCTTCTGCTAGCGTTGGCTGGTAACCTACCGCAGAAGGCATACGACCTAGCAGTGCTGATACCTCAGTACCTGCAAGCGTGTAACGGTAGATGTTATCAATGAACAGAAGTACGTCACGACCTTCGTCACGGAACTTCTCTGCCATTGTTAGACCCGTCAGTGCAACACGTAGACGGTTGCCTGGTGGCTCGTTCATCTGACCGTAAACCATCGCTACTTTTGATTCTTCAGGCTTCTCAACGTTTACAACGCCCGCTTCCTGCATTTCAAAGTAGAAGTCGTTACCCTCACGAGTACGCTCACCAACACCAGCAAATACTGATAGACCAGAGTGTTGAAGTGCGATGTTGTTGATAAGTTCCATCATGTTAACGGTCTTACCTACACCTGCACCACCGAATAGACCGATTTTACCACCCTTAGCGAATGGACAAACCAAGTCGATTACTTTAACACCGGTTTCTAGAAGTGCTGTTTCGTTTGATTGCTCTTCGTAGCTTGGCGCTTCACGGTGAATAGAGTAAGTCTCTTCTGCACCGATCTCACCACACTCATCAATCGCGTCACCTAGGACGTTCATGATACGACCTAAAGTTTTAGTACCTACTGGTACTGAAATTGGAGCGCCAGTGTTAACCACTTCAACTCCACGACGTAAACCATCAGAGCTACCCATTACGATACAACGAACTACGCCACCGCCTAGCTGTTGTTGAACTTCAAGAACAAGACGCTCTTTTGAGTCCGTTACGTTTAGAGCGTCATATACACTTGGTACATCGCTCTGTGGGAACTCTACGTCGACTACCGCACCGATGATCTGTACGATCTTACCTGTAGCCATCGTTAATCCTCTAAACTGTTTCGTTTTACCTAAGCTTAAACCGCAGATGCACCACCAACGATTTCCGATAGTTCTTGTGTGATCGCAGCCTGACGGGCTTTGTTGTACACAAGTTCTAGATCTTCAATCAAGTTGGTTGCGTTATCCGTTGCAGCCTTCATCGCAATCATTCGAGCCGCTTGCTCACAAGCAAGATTCTCTACCACACCTTGGTATACCTGAGACTCTACGTAACGCACTAGTAGCGTATCCAGTAGAGGTTTTGGCTCAGGCTCATAGATGTAGTCCCATGAGTGCTCACGCTGCATCTCTTCGCTGTCCGATTTAGGCAAAGGTAGCAATTGATCGATCGTTGGTTGCTGAACCATGGTATTTACAAATTTGTTGAATACCACGTATAGACGGTCCAGTTCACCTTCATCGTATTTCTTAAGCATTACGCCAACAGAACCAATGAGGTCTTCTAAGCTTGGGTTGTCGCCAAGACCAGAGACCTGTGCCGCAATTTTTGCGCCACCATGTCGGAAGAAGCCAGTTGCTTTAGAGCCAATCACTGCTAACTCAACTTCAGCACCTTTCTCTTTCCATGCTTGCATGTCTGTTACGGCTTTTTTGAACACGTTAATGTTCAAACCACCACACAGACCGCGGTCTGTTGAAACGATGATGTAACCAACACGTTTAGCTTCACGCTCTTCTAGGTACGGATGACGGTACTCTAGATTTGCGTTCGCCACATGACCGATCACTTTACGCATTGTTTCAGCGTATGGACGAGAAGCTTGCATTGCGTCTTGAGAACGACGCATTTTTGAAGCTGCTACCATTTCCATCGCTTTCGTAATTTTCTGCGTGCTTTTAACACTACCGATTTTATTACGTATCTCTTTTGCGCCGGCCATCGTTACTCTCCGTTAGTTGGTGGCAGAACCTGCCACCGACCTAATTACCAAGTTTGGGTTGCTACAAAATCGTCGGTCAGCTTCTTCAACTGAGCTTCGATTTCATCGTTGTATGCACCCGTCTTGTCGATCTCAGCTGCCAATTCAGCGTATTGACCGCGAGCGAACGATAGTAGAGCCGCTTCAAAATCTAGCAGTTTGTTCAATTCAACATCTGCTAAATAGCCGCGCTCTGCCGCGAAGATAACTAGCGCTTGGTCAAATACAGACATAGGAGCGTACTGCTTCTGCTTCATCAGTTCTGTTACTTTTTGACCATGGTTTAGCTGTTTCTTCGTTGCTTCATCAAGGTCAGATGCGAACTGTGCAAATGCTGCTAGTTCACGGTACTGAGCTAGAGCAGTACGGATACCGCCAGATAGCTTCTTGATGATTTTCGTCTGAGCTGAACCACCTACACGAGATACTGAGATACCAGGGTCAACGGCTGGGCGGACACCCGCGTTGAATAGCTCAGTTTGTAGGAAGATCTGACCATCGGTAATCGAGATTACGTTAGTCGGTACGAATGCTGAAACGTCACCTGCTTGAGTTTCGATGATAGGAAGCGCAGTTAGAGAACCGGTCTTACCTTTCACTTCACCATTAGTGAAACGCTCTACGTACTCTTCGTTTACACGAGCTGCACGCTCTAGTAGACGCGAGTGTAAGTAGAATACGTCACCCGGGAATGCCTCACGGCCTGGTGGACGTTTTAGTAGTAGAGAGATCTGACGGTAAGCTACCGCTTGCTTAGATAGGTCATCGTAAACAATCAGTGCGTCTTCACCGCGATCGCGGAAGTATTCACCCATCGCACAACCTGCGTATGGCGCTAGGTATTGTAGCGCTGCAGATTCAGAAGCAGATGCAACAACAACGATAGTGTTTGCTAGCGCGCCGTGCTCTTCTAGTTTGCGAACTACGTTAGCGATAGTCGATGCTTTCTGACCGATTGCTACGTAGATTGAGAAAATACCAGAGTTTTTCTGGTTGATGATCGCATCGATCGCCATTGCTGTTTTACCAATCTGGCGGTCACCGATGATAAGTTCACGCTGACCACGACCGATTGGGATCATTGAGTCAACAGACTTATAACCAGTTTGCACAGGTTGATCTACCGATTTACGGTCGATTACGCCTGGTGCGATCACTTCTACAGGTGAAGTCAGTTTCGCTTCGATTGGACCTTTACCATCGATAGGCTCACCCAGCGTGTTTACTACGCGGCCTAGTAGTTCTGGACCAACTGGCACTTCAAGAATGCGGCCAGTACCTGTAACTTTCATGCCTTCCTTAAGGTCAGCATATGGGCCCATTACTACCGCACCAACCGAGTCACGCTCAAGGTTAAGTGCTAGTGCATAACGGCCACCCGGTAATTCAATCATTTCACCTTGCATCACGTCCGCTAGGCCGTGGATGCGGATGATACCATCGCTTACCGATACGATAGTACCCTCGTTACGAGCTTCACTAACAACGTCGAAAGATTCGATACGTTGTTTGATCAGATCGCTAATTTCCGTGGAATTAAGTTGCATGCTCCAATCCCCATTAAGACTGCAATGCATCGCTCAGGCGGTTCAAACGACCACGCGCTGAGTTATCGATGACTAGGTCTCCGGCTCGAATAATAACCCCACCAAGTAGGGTCTCATCTACACTGCAATTCAGCTTCACTTTGCGTTCAAGACGCAGTTCAAGTTTGCTGCTGATGTTTGCTTGTTGTTCATCAGAAAGCTCGCTTGCTGAAATGACTTCAACATCGATTTCTTTCTCATGCTCTTGTTTCAGAGCAAGGAACTGTTCACAGACATCAGGAAGGGCCGCTAAACGACCATTCTCAGCCATCACCTTAATCAGGTTTTGACCGTGCGCATCAACTTGTTCACCGCAAACGGCAACAAAGATTTCTGCCATTTTCTCGGCAGAGATAGAGCCAGTTAACAGCTCTTTCATTTGTTCGTTCTTAGCTACTTCTGCAGCAAAAGACAGCATTTGACCCCATTGGTCTAACTGATCTTTGCCCACTGCAAAGTCGAAGGCTGCTTTAGCATAGGGGCGTGCGATTGTAGTCAAATCAGACATATGCGCCCCCAGACTTAAAGTTTTGCAGTAATGTTGTCGAGAATATCTTTCTGAGCGTCTTTATCGATCGCACGCTCTAGGATTTTCTCAGCACCAGCTACAGCCAGAGTAGCAACTTGTTTGCGCAGATCATCGCGTGCACGATTACGTTCAGCTTCAAGTTCTGCTGCTGCTTGCGCTAGGATTTTCTGGCGTTCTGCCTGAGCTTCCTCGCGTGCTTCATCAATAATTTGAGCTTTGCGTTTATTCGCTTGTTCGATGACCTCAGTTGCTGTGCGCTTCGCTTCTTTCATCTGATCAGAAGCGTTGGCTTGTGCCAGATCCAAGTCTTTCGCAGCACGTTCAGCTGCTTGAAGACCATCAGCAATTTTCTTCTGACGTTCTTCAATCGCTTGCATGATAGGCGGCCATACATACTTCATGCAGAACCACACAAACAGTGCGAACGAGATTGCTTGACCTAGCAGAGTTGCGTTTATATTCACAACAGCTACTCCCTTTTAAGAATCAACTACAAAAATACAATTAACAGAGTTGTTAATTAGCCTGCTAGTTGACCCACAAATGGGTTTGCGAAAGTGAATAGTAGCGCGATTACGATACCGATCATTGGAACCGCATCAAGTAGACCCGCGATGATGAACATCTTAACTTGTAGCATAGGAGCCATTTCTGGTTGACGTGCTGCACCTTCTAGGAATTTACCACCTAGCAGTGCGAAACCAATCGCTGTACCAAGAGAAGCAAGACCGACGATAATACCTACGGCGATTGCAGAAAAGCTCAGTAAAGTTTCCATTACTATCTCCAATTTATAGTTGTTGGCTTAGTGCCCAAATAAAAAGCTTAAAAAATTAATGATCAGAATCTTCGTGTGCCATTGACAGGTAAACAATTGTCAACATCATAAATACGAAGGCTTGAATCGTAATAACCAAGATATGGAAGATTGCCCACGGTAGTGAACCCATCCATTGCAAGTACCATGGTAGCATTGCCGCACAAAGAATGAATACAACCTCACCCGCAAACATGTTACCGAATAAACGCATACCAAGAGAAAGAGGTTTCGCCAATAGCGATACCACTTCGATTAGTAGGTTAAACGGAATCATCAGTGGGTGATTGAATGGATGTAGTGCAAGTTCTTTTGCGAATCCACCTAGACCTTTCACTTTGATGCTGTAGTAGATCATCAATGCAAAAACGCCTAGAGCCATAGCCATGGTGATATTCACATCAGCAGACGGTACAACCTTAAGATAAGGGATACCTAGCCAATGCTCTGCTGGGTAAGGCAAGAAGTCGATCGGGACTAGGTCCATCACGTTCATCAAGAATACCCAACAAAAGATAGTCAGTGCTAAAGGCGCGATCAGTGGGTTGCGTCCATGGAACGTGTCTTTGACGTTTTCCGCGACAAATTCAACGATCATTTCTACAGCACACTGAAGCTTACCCGGTACACCTGCTGTTGTTTTCTTTGCTACTTTGTAAAAAATTCCAAGGAAAATTAAACCCGTAAACCAAGAAAAAAACAGGCTATCGATATGTACGTTCCAGAAACTTGCTTCATCCGCTACCAAGCCTAATTTCGCAAGCGATAGGTTTGATAAGTGGTGGGCAATGTATCCGGACGATGTTAGCGCTTCACCTGGCGCAGCCATAACTCATCCTATTTTTTGTTGTTAATGAATAGCACTGGTGCACAGATATTAATACCTAGTACCAGCAAATAGGTTAGTTTGAGGGGAACAAGTTCCACCTGCATATACATGTAGGCAACATAGAACAGTGCAACCGTGATAAGGATTTTCAGTACTTCACCCATGTAGAATGATGCCGCGACGCGCTTGGCAGCACGAGCTCCACTAAACATAAAAGCACAAAGCGCGAATACTGCATTGGCAACGACAAAAATACCGCCACCAACCAACGCTGAAAGTCCCCATACAGGATTCACGGCCACCGCCATCCCTGCCGCCACAAAAATAACCGCGCCAGACTGGATCATTAACAATTGCTTTGCGAGCTCTCGTCCTGGTCTAGCTAACGCAGCTACCATGTATTCGTACCTCTAGTAATATCCACTTTGCACTAAATCTCGATGTGCAGGGGAATTGGCGAAAATTATACGGTCAGAGCAACTGAATGCAATTATATTGCAGCAAAAACTTACAGTTTTGTTTACAATCCGACAACTTTCACACAAAATTCGATTTATTTAATTAATTGACCTAAATCAATTATCTCATTTAGGCCTCGAGCTTGGCAATTAGTTGCTCTAATTTGTGAGGCTCATCAATACTTATCGTTAGTTTGGCTTTTCCGCCAACCGAGCGGGTCAAAGAAACCTTTGCATCAAGCAGCTGACTCAATTTATGCGACATTTGCTTTGCTTCGATATCTTCTTGTTGGGCTTTTTGTTCATTTTGTGGCGCTAAGCACTTTTTTACTAACTGTTCGGTTTGGCGAACGGTCATTTTCTTCTTAGCGACTTGCTGAGCAACTTCGATCTGCTGCTCACCTTCAAGTGCCAACAGTGCTCGAGCATGACCCATTTCAAGCTTTTTATCCGCAACCAGACCCTTTACATCCGTTTCGAGCTGATTTAGGCGTAATAAGTTACTTACCGTGGTTCTTGATTTACCAATCACATCCGCAACTTGTTGATGAGTCAGGGTGAATTCATCTTGCAGACGCTCAAGCGCTTGCGCTTCTTCAATCACATTCAAGTCTTCACGCTGAATGTTCTCAATCAACGCCATGGCAATCGCAGCACGGTCCTCAACCTTTTTCACCAAACAAGGGACTCGCTTAAGACCGGCTTGTTTGGCAGCACGCCAACGACGCTCACCGGCAATGATTTCAAATTGACCGCTCGCCACTTGGCGCACCACGATCGGCTGAATAATGCCTTGTGATTGAATCGATGCAGCAAGCTCTTCTAGCCCTTCCGGTGTCATATCTTTACGTGGTTGGTACACACCCGGTTGCAACTGACCGATCGATAAGTCAATCAACTCACCGTCTGCCGATAATGCCTGACTATGCGATGCAATATGCTGTTTTTCACGTGCTAACGAACTGGTCGACAGCAACGCATCCAGTCCTTTTCCTAGACCACGCTTAGACATGGGATGAATTCCTTAGAGTAGAGTTAAACTGGGATTTCTTCGCGGCGGAGCATTTCGCCCGCTAGAGCAAGATAGGCTTTGGCGCCTGCGGAGTACTTGTCGTAGTACATCGCTGGTTTACCGTGACTTGGCGCTTCAGCCAAACGCACATTGCGTGGGATCACGGTACGGTAAACTTTACTGCCAAAGTGTTTTTTTAGTTGATCGGATACTTCATTAGACAGGCGGTTACGTGGGTCGTACATGGTACGTAGTAAACCTTCGATTTTAAGGTTCTCATTGACCACGGCCGCTAACTTGCTGATGGTATCCATAAGAGCAGTTAAACCTTCTAACGCAAAGTATTCACATTGCATCGGCACCAGCACAGAGTCAGCTGCAGCCATCGCATTGATTGTAAGAAGGTTTAGAGATGGAGGGCAATCAATAAAGATGAAATCATAGTTATCGCGAACGGACGCAAGCGCGTTCTTTAAACGCACTTCACGAGCGAACACTTCCATCAATTTGATTTCTGCAGCGGTCACGTCGCCGTTCGCTGCAATGAGATCGTACTTTCCTGTGGTCTGGGTGCAGACCACTTGATCAAACGGGGTATCTTCTACCAGAAGATCATACGCCGTGGCATCAACCATATATTTGTCGACGCCACTGGCCATCGTAGCATTGCCTTGAGGATCGAGATCGATCACCAAAACCTTGCGCTTTGTTGCCGCCATCGAAGCTGCTAAGTTAATGCACGTTGTTGTTTTGCCGACCCCACCTTTCTGGTTGGCGATTGCTACAATTTTACCCACGATTACCTCGCTAATTTTCCTTGCGCGATAAGATTACTAGATGACGATCGCCTTCTAACTCAGGAACAGCTAAAGATATGATCTCTGTCACACTGCACCATTCAGGAAGCAGATCCATTTCATCTTTAGGGTGTTGTCCTTTTAGCGCTAGGAACACCCCATTATCTTGTTTAGGCAGATGATGACACCATTCCACCATATCGGTCATTGAAGCAAAAGCTCGGCTCAGAACGCCATCAAATTTTTCTTCTGGTTGGAACTCTTCAACGCGACTTTGAATTGGTGTCACATTTTTCAGTCCTAAGCTATGCACCACTTGCTTGATAAAGCGAATACGCTTACCGAGGCTATCGAGCAAAAAGAAAGTCTTCTCTGGGTTCATGATCGCCAGCGGAATACCCGGCAATCCAGGGCCAGTCCCTACATCGATAAAACGTTCACCTTGCAAGTGAGTACTAACCACTATGCTATCAAGGATATGTTTTACTAACATATCAAGTGGATCACGAACCGATGTGAGGTTATAGGCTTTGTTCCACTTGTCGAGCAGTTCGACATAACCGACCAACTGCTCACGCTGTTTGTCTGAGACTTCCAAATCAGTTTGTACGATCAGCGAGTCCAGTTTAGTGCGTAATGCGCTCATTATTCTTCCTCACCTTTTTTCAGCAAACCGTGCTTCTTCAGGTGAACAAGCAGAATGGAAATCGCGGCAGGTGTAATACCCGAAATGCGTGATGCAATACCGATGCTTTCTGGTTTTGCGTCTGTCAATTTTGCGACGACTTCGTTAGACAGACCTTTCACGTCTTTGTAATCCAAATCGACGGGCAGCTTGGTGTTTTCATGACGTAAAGACTTTTCGATTTCTTCTTGCTGACGCTTGATGTAACCATCGTATTTTACTTGAATTTCAACTTGCTCAGCGGCTTGTTGATCTTCCAGCGTCGGAGCAAAAGCATCCAGTTGCGTCAATTGTGAATAAGTGATCTCTGGACGACGCAAAAGATCCTCACCGCTTGCTTCACGCGCCATTGGGGTTTTTAACAACTTGTTTAGTTCGTCAATACCTGCCGAGTTTGGATTCATCCAAGTCGACTTCAGACGCTGACGCTCGGTTTCCATGTTGTTAATTTTCTCGTTGAAACGCGCCCAACGAGCATCATCAATCAAACCAAGTTCACGCGCTTTTTCTGTCAGACGTAGGTCGGCATTGTCTTCGCGCAGCAACAAACGGTATTCCGCACGAGAAGTGAACATACGGTACGGTTCTTTGGTACCCATGGTCGACAAATCGTCAATTAACACCCCCATGTAGGCTTGGTCACGACGAGGACTCCAACCTTCTTTGTCTTGGCTGTGCAAACTTGCGTTTAGGCCAGCCATCAGACCTTGTGCTGCCGCTTCTTCGTAGCCGGTTGTTCCGTTGATTTGGCCAGCAAAGAACAAACCGCTAATGAATTTCGTCTCGTAAGTGTGCTTCAAATCGCGAGGGTCGAAGAAATCGTACTCAATCGCGTAACCAGGACGAACGATATGTGCATTCTCAAAACCTTTCATTGAGCGCACAATTTGCACTTGAACGTCAAACGGCAAACTGGTGGAAATACCATTTGGGTATAACTCATGCGTCGTTAGGCCTTCTGGCTCGATGAAGATTTGGTGACTGTTCTTATCCGCAAAGCGCATCACTTTGTCTTCGATAGACGGGCAGTAGCGCGGGCCAATCCCTTCGATCACACCAGCATACATTGGGCTGCGATCAAGATTATTACGGATCACTTCATGCGTTTGCTCATTGGTGTGCGTAATGAAACACGGAATTTGGCGTGGATGATGATCACGTTTCCCCATGAAAGAAAACACAGGGGTTGGATTATCACCATGTTGAGCTTCAAGCACTGAGAAATCAACGCTGCGAGCATCAATGCGTGGCGGTGTACCCGTTTTTAGACGATCCACGCGGAACGGCAGTTCTCGCAGTCGATCCGCTAACGCGATCGATGGTGGATCACCAGCACGGCCACCAGAAGAGCTTTCTAAACCAATATGGATCTTACCGCCCAAGAAGGTGCCCACGGTTAATACTACGGCTTTTGCTTGGAATTTAAGCCCCATTTGAGTAACGACACCCACGACGCGATCCTGCTCGATGATGAGATCGTCCACCGATTGTTGAAATAGCGTTAGGTTTGGTGCATTTTCAAGTGCATCACGCACGTAAGCTTTGTATAACGCGCGATCAGCTTGAGCACGTGTTGCTCGAACTGCTGGCCCTTTTGAAGCATTGAGTGTTCGAAATTGAATACCTGCGTGATCAATAGCTTGCGCCATCAAACCGCCCATAGCATCCACTTCTTTAACTAAGTGACCTTTACCAATACCACCAATGGCTGGATTACAAGACATCTGGCCTAATGTATCGATGTTATGGGTAAGGAGAAGTGTTTTTTGTCCTGTGCGTGCAGATGCAAGTGCGGCTTCCGTTCCTGCGTGTCCGCCACCGACAACAATGACGTCAAAGTTTTCGTGATAAAGCATGAACTGACCTCAGGTATTCAAAGGATTTAATAGACAGATAAAAAAGAGCGGCATTTTACCTTTTTTCTCTGTAGGAGAGAATTGTTTTCTCTCTTTTCATATTTTAGTCTTCAAGATTATATATATAAGATCTATATATATGATCTTTTATTAGATCTATTATTAGGATCGAGTGCTTCTGTGGATAAGTGGAAAATGATCAACAAGAACATGGATCTTTTTTGGATCATATCTTGTGATCATGGTTTGATCTACATGCGAGTATCCTGGGATCAAAATCGGTAGTTATACACAGGGGGAGGACGAGGACAAAGTTGTTAGTTGGATAACTAAAGGAAATTAACCGGATCTTACTATACTTATCCACAGTTCGATTGGGTGAATTTTGAGCGGTTGAGCATTAGGTTTTGCAAAAAGTTATTCACTCGGTTGGGAATAGAGCCGCAAAGCGACTCTGAAAAGAGGGTGTTTGGCCGTTAGAAGCGATCGATATGTTCGTTTAGCCATGCTTCAGCGGCGTCTTCAGGTACGGCATGACTGAGTACATCAATCTTTAAGCAATCTGCGATTGGTGTTGCACCAATGTCTTCTAGCAGGTCATGCGCGTGTTGGCCTGCAGCACAGAAGGTATCGTAGCTTGAATCACCAATTGCAATCACTGCAAACTTCACGTCTGCCATCTTAGGTGGTGTGTTCTGCAGTGCCGCAATGAAAGGCTGGATGTTATCTGGGTAATCTCCGGCACCGTGCGTGGAAGTGATTACTAGCCATGTGCCTTGGTTGTCGATTGAGGCCAATTCTGGTTGGTTGTGGGTCGTGGTTTCAAATCCCTTTTCATTGAGTAGATCACTAAGGTGATCACCGACGTATTCTGCGCCACCTAGTGTACTACCTGTAATAATATGGATCATATTTCTTCCTTATAAAGCTATACCAACGCCTTGTCGGTTTTACGCTTAAGCGTCAGTACAAAAAGAAACGCGGTGGTAAGCTTTAGCCTAACACCGCGCGTTTTATTATTTACCGATACAGAATGAGGAGAAGATTCGGCCGAGGAGGTCATCAGAGCTGAATTCACCGGTAATCTCATTCAAGTGCTGCTGAGTAATACGCAGCTCTTCTGCCAAAATTTCCCCAGCCATATAGCCTTCAAGCTGCTCTTGGCCGATTTGAAGATGCTGAGCAGCACGCTCTAGCGCATCTAGATGGCGACGGCGAGCCATAAAGCCGCCTTCTGTATTGCCTGAGAAGCCCATGCACTCTTTTAAGTGAGTGCGTAAAGCATCCACACCCGCGCCTGTTTTCGCAGAAAGGCGAATCAACGTTGGAGCATTCACATGGCAGATCCCCATCTCTTCACCGGTTTGATCCGCTTTGTTGCGGATCACTGTCATGCCGATGTTGTTTGGCAGGCGATCAACAAAGTCAGGCCAGATGTCCTTTGGATCCGTTGCATCAGTTGTCGTGCCGTCTACCATGAACAGTACACGGTCAGCTTGAGCAATTTCATCCCATGCGCGTTCGATACCGATTTTTTCAACTTCATCTGAAGCGTCACGCAGACCTGCAGTGTCAATGATGTGCAGCGGCATACCATCAATATGGATGTGCTCACGTAGCACGTCACGGGTGGTACCCGCGATATCCGTGACGATAGCCGACTCTTTGCCTGACAGTGCGTTCAGTAGGCTCGATTTACCCGCATTAGGACGGCCAGCAATCACGACTTTCATGCCTTCACGCATGATAGCGCCTTGGTTTGCTTCTTTGCGTACTGCATCGAGGTTATCGATGATCATTTGTAGGTCGCCAGACACTTTACCATCGGCCAAAAAGTCGATTTCTTCTTCAGGGAAGTCAATCGCAGCTTCCACGTAAATACGTAAGTGGATCAGCGATTCCACCAGCGTTTGGATGCGTTGTGAGAACTGACCTTGCAGTGATTGCAGTGCTGATTTTGCTGCTTCTTCTGAGCTTGCATCAATCAGGTCGGCAATCGCTTCTGCTTGAGTTAGGTCCATCTTATCGTTCAGGAAGGCGCGCTCTGAGAACTCACCAGGACGAGCGGCACGTACGCCATCAATGCCGAGAATACGCTTCATCAGCATGTCCATTACCACTGGGCCGCCGTGACCTTGCAGCTCAAGTACGTCTTCGCCTGTGAACGAGTGTGGGTTAGGGAAGTACAGTGCAATACCTTGGTCCAGTACGGAGCCATCTTCTGCTTGGAATGGCAGATACTCTGCGTAGCGAGGCTTTAGCGTTTTACCAGTGACTTCTTGCGCCACTTGATTGGCCTTAGGGCCAGAAACACGAATAATGCCAACACCGCCACGACCCGGTGCGGTTGCTTGAGCGACAATCGTATCTGTAGTCATAATCTTGCCTTTTGAGCTGGGCTATAGGGTTTACACCCCTAGGGAGCCAGAACCAATTAATTAGCTGAATTGTAATCAGCCAAAAACAAAAAGGCGACCTTTTGGCCGCCTTTCTTATGCTTTTCTATCAAGGTTACTTAGTGTGTAAGCCTTTTTTCTCCAGTGCTTTGTAAATCAAAGTCTGCTGGATAAGCGTAACGATGTTCGACACCAACCAGTATAGAACGAGGCCTGATGGGAAGAACAAGAAGAAGAAGGTAAACATAACCGGCATAAAGGTCATGATCTTCTGCTGCATTGGATCCGTTACGGTTGTTGGACTCATCTTCTGGATTAGGAACATAGACGCACCCATCAGTAGAGGCAGGATGTAGTATGGGTCCTGCGCTGAAAGGTCATGAATCCAACCGAAGAATGGTGAGTGACGTAGCTCAACCGATTCCATTAGTGCCCAGTATAGTGCGATGAAGATAGGCATCTGTAGAAGAAGAGGTAAACAGCCACCCAGTGGGTTTACTTTCTCTTTCTTGTACAGTTCCATCATTTCTTGGCTCATGCGCTGACGGTCATCACCGATGCGCTCACGCATTGCTTGCAGCTTAGGCTGTAGCATGCGCATTTTGGCCATAGATGTGTATTGCGCTTTTGTTAGTGGGTACATGGCACCACGAACAATGAATGTCAGTAGAATAATCGCCACACCCCAGTTGCCAACAAAGCCGTGAATCGTATCGAGCAACCAGTGTAGTGGCTGAGCAATAAACCATAACCAACCGTAATCTACGGTAAGGTTAAGATTAGGTGCGACTTGCGCCATCTGGTCTTGCAGTTTTGGACCAACCCAAAGTGTCGCAGTAAAGTTTGCACTGCCACCATCTGCGATAGTCTTATTCGGCATGCGAATACCGATATCACCCAGATTACCAATCACTCGAGTGTAGATAGTCGTACCTGGCTCATCACGTGGGATCCAAGCTGATGCAAAGTAGTGTTGAATAATAGCAGCCCAACCTTGTCCATTTGGTAGATTTACCGACAGATTGCGATCTCGCATGTCATCAAAGCTGTACTTTTCGTACTTAACATTTTCTGTTGAGTAAGCGCCACCAAGGTAAGTTGGCATGGTGATACTACCACCCGCGTCCATTAAGTTATGGCGTAAATGCGCGTACATACCTAGTGCCGCATTGTTGCCTGACTTATTGACAATATCGTACTCAACGTTCATGGCATAGCTACCACGTTTAAGTACGTAAGTCTTGGTATAGTCTATGCCATTTGCAGTAAAGGTCATTGGAACGCGCAGTTCGTCTTGGCCTTCAGCGAGCGTAAAGCTATCTGCACTCACGTTGTAGTGAGGGCGGTTAGTGCTGCTAACATCGATACCTTGAGGGCCCACGAGACCGCTTTGAGCGATATATTGGTGACCTTGGATATCTTGTAACAGAACGAATGGGTCTGATGAGTCGAGCTCAGCAGCGTATTGGTTTAGATCGGCATGTACCACATCGCCACCAATGGTGTCGATCGACAGAGTTAAAACATCAGTCGTTACTGTGATAGTTTTTGCTGATGCTTGTTGTTGACCCGGAACTGGATCAAGCTCATCCGCAAAAGATGGTGCAGGTAGAGTACTGCTTGATTGAGCCTGTTCAACCGCTTGAGGTGCTGGATTCTTTGCGACTTGCCATTGTTGGAATAGCAAGAAAGAAACCAGTGCCAGAGCGATGAGCAGGATATTACGTTGAGAATCCATCGTTATTTATCTCTGTCTTGTTTTTGGACTGGTGGAATGGGGTCATACCCCCCTTCATTCAAAGGGTGGCATTTTAATAGACGTTTGCCTGATAACCAACACCCTTTTACAAAACCGTGAGCTCTCAGAGCTTCTAAAGCATAAGTTGAGCAGGTTGGAGTAAATCGGCATCGAGGACCAATCAGAGGGCTTATAAACCAACGGTAGAGATAAATGAGCCCAATGGCTATCCACGAGAGGGGCGAGACAGGCGATGCCATAGCTTATCAAACAACTTTAAAATTTCCTCATTGCTTAAATCTTGCGCGCTTTTCTTAGCAATCACAACAAAATCTTTGTTTGGAAGCTGATGTTGTTTGTTACGAAAGCTTTCACGAGCCAAACGTTTAAAACGGTTTCGGCCAACGGCGGTTTTGATTTGCTTTTTCGGAACGGCTAAACCTAGTCGAGGATGAGATAGGTCGTTATTACGAGCAATGATGGTGAAATGAGGCGAACCAGCACGATGAGCTTGCTGGAAGACGTTTTGATAATGCTCGGGAGTTAACAAACGTAACTCCCGATTAAACGCGAACGTGTTCAAAATAAACTAATGATTATTTTGATAGGCGCGCACGGCCTTTTGCACGACGTGCGTTAATAACTTTACGACCGTTCTTAGTTGCCATGCGAGCACGGAAGCCGTGAGTACGCTTGCGCTTTAGAACTGTAGGTTGAAAAGTGCGTTTCATGATAATTACCTTTACTGATCAGTAGTTTTAGGTTCTTGTTAAACCCGGCGTGGGCAATATGCTTTCTTTATATAAAGAAGCTCTTTATATAGAGAAGAACAACCGACGCCTCTCAACAAAGAGGCGGAATTGTAATCACACTCACATAATGTGTCAATGACTCATGAGTATGAAATTCCGGCCGGGCGATTATACGTAGTGTGAGTAAAATCTCAAGGATCGATTGATCTTGATGCTTGATCTTTACTCGATTCCCCCTTGGTTAAGGAATTTTTGTAATCTTGGATCCTGTGGATTGTCGAAAATATCCTGTGGAGAACCTTGTTCGACAATGTTACCTTCAGCCATGAAGATCACTCGATCCGCGACCTCTTTAGCGAATTGCATTTCGTGTGTGACCACTAGCATGGTTTGGTGCTGATTGGCTAACTTCTTCATTAATGACAATACTTCGCCAACCCACTCAGGGTCGAGTGCGGAGGTCGGTTCATCAAAAAGCAACAGTTCTGGTTGTAAGGCCATTGCGCGACCAATACCGACACGTTGCTGCTGACCACCTGAAAGGGCGGCAGGGTAGCTATCTCCTTTGCTCCCAAGACCGATATCATCGAGGATTTGCTGGGCGCGCTTCATTGCTTGGTCTTTTTTCCAACCGCGCACCGTGATCAAGCCTTCAGCGATGTTCTGACGCGCATTCATATGAGAAAATAACGCATAATTCTGGAAAACAAACCCAGTGCGGCGGCGCAGAGCTAATACTTCGGCTTTGGTATGCTTTTGTGTATCAACTGAGATGTCATCGATGGTGATGCGACCTTCATCCGCTTGCTCAAGGAAGTTAATGGTGCGCAGCAGTGTCGATTTACCCGTACCGCTAGATCCGATAATCACAATGATCTCACCTTGTTTAATATCGAGATCAATGCCTTTGAGTACTTCAGTCTCGCCAAAGCGCTTGTGGATATTTTCTAATTTGATCATCGTACGTATGCCTTATTCAATTTCACTTCTGCCCAAATTTGCACGCGAGTCAACACCACCACGACGCCCCAATAAATCAGTGCGACAGCTAAGAAGGCTTCAAAGAAACGGAAACTCGATGAGGCTTCCATTTGTGCTTTGGCCATGATTTCTGCCACACCAAGTGTGAAGGCGAGGGATGTCGACTTAATCATATCAATGAAGTAATTCATTAATGATGGCAAAGCAACGCGTGTCGCTTGAGGCAAAATGACGCGGCGCATCGCTTGTGTGGTCGTCATACCCACTGACAAGCTGGCTTCCATTTGGCTACGATCAATGCCGATAATAGCGGCACGAATACTCTCTGCCATGTAAGCGGCAAAGTGTAGAGTTAAGCCAATGACCGCCGCAGAAAAGGCATCGAGTCCGACCATGAAAGGGAACACTTGCGGCAAGCCATAGTAAAGCAAAAACAGTTGCACCAACAACGGAGTGCCACGGAAGAAACTGATATATAGCTGACTCAATTGATCAAGAACTGGGAGCTTAAAAACACGAATATTGGCTAAAATGACGGCTAAAATCAGTGAAAAGATTAACCCCCATGTGGCCATTTCCATGGTTGTGCCAAGGTACTTGAGTAGTATCGGCAGTAGCTCTAACATGTAATTAAAATCAAATCCCATACGACTTACCTTGAGAAAAGAAAAGGTGGAATACGAAGTTCCACCTTGTCATTGAGTTAAAAGGATGCGAGATAAAGCGCTGCGTCCTACAAAGAAGAGAAGTTTATTTCGTGATGTCAGCACCAAACCATTTCACCGAAATCTTCTCTACTGTACCGTCGGCACGCATTTCAGTGAGCGCTTTGTTGACGTGTTCCTGTAGAGTACGACCTTTCTCGTTGTCGACGAATGGCCAAGCATTTTCAATGGTTTCAAACGGTTCGCCTGCTAGTTCTAGTGGCAGACTAGTTTTCTTAATCAACTCTAACGCAGACAAGCGATCCATGATGAAGGCATCAGCGCGGCCAAGTGCGACATCGTGCTCGATACCCGTGTCGTAAGTTTTGATATTGATCTTGCCGTCTTTATCGTGGCTTCGTAATAATTGCTCAAAGTTTGAACCTAAATTCACCGCGACGGTTTTTCCTGCTAGATCTTCGATGCCTTTGATGTTGTCGTTACCTTTACGTACCGTAATTTGTGCACCATCTACCACATAAGGGTCTGCGAAAAGATATTTGGCTTTACGTGCGTCGGTCATGGTTATTTGGTTTGAGATGGTATCAATGCGGCCCGTTTCTAACAGGCCAAATAACCCGGAAAAGTTCGCAGTCACGTACTCGATCTTGTAGCCGTTACGTTTACCAATCTCATCCCACATATCCACTTCAAAGCCTTGAAGCTTGTCTTGTTTAACAAAAGTGAATGGGAAGTAGCGACCTGACATACCCACTTTAACTTCCGTCGCGGCAGTATCGACAGCGGCTTGAACGGTGGCAGCAGATAAAGCGAAGGCGGCGACGGCAACCTTAATCCAGTTTTTCATAATGCATCTCCAAATTTTTATAGTTGGAAATACTACTGGTAATGTACTCAGTTAGATAAATAACCAAGTGAAATAACCTATAAGTTAGAGTAATAAGCTGCTTTTTATGGTTAAAAATCAAACCGAGGAAATGTTAGAGATTTAAGGGGTCCCCTACTTGATGTGATACAACAATCCAGTAAAAAAGCTCGAACGATCGATCTGCTGAGAAAATTCATGCACAGAGTTATCACCAATTTGATGATCGACGGCTTTATGCCCAAATGTGGATCATTGTGTGGGCAACTATGGGGCAAGGTGTGTTGATCTCATCAAGTTTGGGGGAATAATTGTGAATAAGTTAGATCTTATTCACTGGATCACCGATCAATTGCTAGCGATCTTGGTTATCAACAGGTAAAATTGCCAGTCTTTTCCGATAATTCAAATATTCAGTGGGGGCACCGTGTCATCTTCGCTTTGGTTGCAATGTTTGCAGCAGCTTCAAGAAGAGCTACCAGCTACAGAATTCAGCATGTGGGTTCGTCCGTTACAAGCGGAGCTCAATGACAATACTCTCACTCTTTTTGCGCCTAACCGCTTCGTGTTGGATTGGGTTCGTGATAAGTACTTAAACAGTATTAATCGTCTGTTGCAGGAATACTGTGGCAACGATATTCCTAATCTGCGTTTTGAAGTGGGCAGTCGTCCTGTGGCTGCACCAAAACCGGCACCGACACGTACTCCGGCGGATGTTGCTGCAGAATCGTCTG
Source organism: Vibrio sp. PID23_8 (assembly GCF_003584965.1). Taxonomy (NCBI): domain Bacteria; kingdom Pseudomonadati; phylum Pseudomonadota; class Gammaproteobacteria; order Vibrionales; family Vibrionaceae; genus Vibrio; species Vibrio sp. PID23_8. Next base: position 53,131 of record NZ_LIXE01000014.1, read on the forward strand.
CGCCAGCACAACTGCAAGCGCGCAAACCTATCCATAAAACGTGGGATGACGATGCTCAAGCGATCGCAAACATCAATCACCGCTCGAACGTCAACCCGAAGCATAAATTTAATAACTTTGTTGAAGGTAAGTCCAACCAACTAGGTTTGGCCGCTGCGCGTCAGGTATCGGATAATCCAGGCGCGGCGTACAATCCACTATTCTTATATGGCGGTACGGGTTTAGGTAAAACCCACCTTTTACACGCGGTAGGTAATGCGATTGTGGATAACAATCCTAACGCCAAAGTGGTGTACATGCACTCTGAGCGTTTCGTGCAAGACATGGTGAAAGCACTGCAAAACAATGCGATTGAAGAGTTCAAGCGCTACTACCGCAGTGTGGATGCGTTACTTATCGATGACATTCAATTCTTTGCCAATAAAGAGCGTTCACAAGAAGAATTCTTCCATACTTTCAACGCGCTACTGGAAGGCAATCAACAGATCATCCTGACTTCTGACCGTTATCCAAAAGAGATCAACGGTGTTGAAGATCGTTTGAAATCTCGTTTTGGTTGGGGCCTAACGGTTGCGATCGAGCCGCCTGAGCTTGAAACGCGTGTAGCGATCTTGATGAAGAAAGCCGAAGACCACCAAATTCATCTCGCGGATGAAGTGGCGTTCTTTATTGCTAAGCGTCTGCGCTCTAACGTTCGTGAGCTGGAAGGGGCGTTAAACCGCGTTATCGCCAACGCGAACTTTACTGGTCGTCCAATTACGATTGATTTCGTTCGTGAAGCGCTGCGTGATTTGTTGGCTCTGCAAGAGAAGTTGGTGACTATCGACAATATTCAGAAGACGGTTGCGGAATACTACAAAATTAAAGTGGCCGATCTGCTGTCTAAACGTCGCTCTCGCTCGGTTGCTCGTCCTCGCCAGCTGGCCATGGCTCTAGCAAAAGAGCTGACCAACCATAGTTTGCCGGAAATTGGTGATGCATTCGGAGGTCGTGACCACACCACGGTACTGCATGCTTGTCGCAAGATTGAGCAGCTGCGTGAAGAGAGCCACGATATTAAAGAAGATTACTCTAACTTGATTCGCACCCTGTCTTCGTAATCGGTTAGAATGAGAGTAATCTAAGCAAATCATTAATTGAGCTGACAGCGTAAAGAGCCAAGCATGAAATTTACCATTGAACGTAGCCATTTAATCAAACCGCTACAACAGGTTTCGGGCGCACTAGGTGGCCGACCAACCCTGCCAATTTTGGGTAACCTACTGCTTAAAGTAGAAGAGAACGTGTTATCCATGACCGCGACCGATTTGGAAGTGGAATTGGTGAGCAAAGTGACTCTGGAAGGGGATTTTGAAGCAGGCAGCATTACGGTTCCTTCTCGTAAGTTTCTCGATATCTGCCGTGGTCTACCAGATGATGCCATCATCACCTTCGTATTAGAAGGCGATCGCGTGCAAGTTCGCTCTGGTCGTAGCCGTTTCTCTTTGGCAACCCTACCAGCGAATGATTTCCCGAACATTGAAGATTGGCAAAGTGAAGTCGAAGTCTCACTAAGCCAAGCAGAACTGCGCACTCTGATCGACAAGACTCAGTTCTCAATGGCGAACCAAGACGTACGTTACTACCTAAACGGTATGTTGTTTGAAATCGATGGTACGACACTACGCAGTGTTGCAACCGACGGTCACCGTATGGCGGTATCTCAAACTCAGTTGGGTGCGGATTTTGCGCAGAAGCAAATCATCGTGCCACGTAAAGGTGTGCAAGAGCTGGTTAAGCTTATGGATGCACCGGAGCAACCTGTTGTGCTACAAATCGGTAGCTCAAACGTACGCGCAGAAGTAAATAACTTTATCTTCACTTCTAAGCTTGTTGATGGGCGTTTCCCAGATTATCGCCGCGTAATGCCGCAAAGTACCAACAAAACACTAGAAGCAAGCTGTGATGAATTACGTCAAGCATTCTCACGCGCCGCGATTCTTTCAAACGAAAAATTCCGTGGTGTACGTGTGAATCTTGCGGGTAGCGAAATGCGCATTACTGCCAACAACCCAGAGCAAGAAGAAGCAGAAGAAATGCTCGACGTGACCTTTGAAGGTGACGCGATCGAAATCGGCTTTAACGTAAGCTACGTACTTGATGTGCTCAATACACTGCGCTGTGAAAATGTGCGCGTGTCGATGTCGGATGCCAACGCCAGTGCGTTGATTGAAAATGCAGACGACGACAGTGCCATGTACGTGGTGATGCCAATTCGTCTATAAGCCATCTGAATGCCACTTTCTCGTCTCATCATTCAGCAGTTTCGAAACATTAAAGCCTGTGATATTGACTTATCAGCAGGCTTTAACTTTCTTATAGGGCCAAACGGCAGTGGAAAAACCAGTGTCTTAGAAGCCATTTACTTACTCGGACACGGTCGATCGTTCAAAAGTTCACTGACCGGTCGAATCATCCAAAATGAGTGTGCAGAGCTGTTTGTCCATGGTCGTTTTTTGAACTCGGATCAATTTGAGCTACCTATCGGCATTAATAAGCAGCGTGATGGCTCAACAGAGGTTAAAATAGGCGGCCAATCTGGACAAAAATTGGCACAACTCGCACAAGTTTTGCCTTTGCAGTTGATACATCCGGAAGGGTTTGATCTACTAACGGATGGCCCAAAACATCGCCGTGCATTCATCGATTGGGGCGTGTTTCACACCGAGCCTGCTTTCTATGATGCATGGGGACGTTTCAAGCGTCTTAACAAGCAACGTAATGCACTGCTTAAAACTGCCAGAAGTTATCGCGAACTCAGTTATTGGGATCAAGAAATGACACGTTTGGCGGAAAACATCAGTCAATGGCGAGCACTATACATCGAACAGATGAAAACCGTAGCGGAAGCCATCTGTCAGACATTTTTGCCAGAATTTGAGATCCAATTGAAGTATTATCGTGGTTGGGATAAAGACACGCCCTACCATGAGATACTAGAAAAGAATTTTGAACGTGATCAGTCATTGGGTTACACCTTTAGCGGTCCAAACAAGGCTGATTTGCGGATTAAAGTGAATGGAACGCCCGTTGAAGACGTTCTGTCCCGCGGTCAATTAAAGCTCATGGTGTGTGCACTGCGTGTGGCGCAAGGGCAACATCTTACCGAGATGACCGGAAAACAATGTATTTACCTAATTGACGACTTTGCGTCGGAATTAGACAGCCAACGTCGAAAGCGTCTTGCGGACTGCTTTAAAGAGACGGGCGCACAAGTATTTGTAAGCTCTATCACTGAAAGCCAAATCGCCGATATGTTAGACGATACTGGCAAAGTGTTTCATGTGGAACATGGCAGGATAGAGTCAAACTAAAAGAGAGAAACTCATGTCTGAAAATTACGATTCATCGAGTATTAAGGTACTGAAGGGTCTGGATGCGGTACGTAAGCGTCCAGGTATGTACATCGGCGACACGGACGACGGCACCGGTCTTCACCATATGGTTTTCGAGGTGGTGGATAACTCAATTGATGAAGCGTTGGCAGGTCACTGTAAAGACATCGTTGTGACAATTCATGAGGACAACTCGGTTTCAGTTACAGATGATGGTCGTGGCATTCCAACAGAAATGCACCCGGAAGAAAAAGTATCAGCAGCAGAAGTTATCATGACGGTACTTCACGCGGGTGGTAAGTTTGATGATAACTCATACAAGGTATCAGGCGGTCTTCACGGTGTCGGTGTCTCGGTAGTGAACGCACTGTCTGAGAAAGTAGTGCTCACTATTCATCGTGGCGGCCACATCTATACCCAAACTTACCATCACGGTGATCCTCAAGCACCGCTTGCAGTGGTTGGTGATACAGATCAAACGGGGACACAAATTCGTTTCTGGCCAAGTGCCGAGACTTTCACCAATATTGAATTCCATTACGATATTCTAGCGAAACGTCTGCGTGAGCTTTCTTTCCTAAACTCTGGTGTTTCTATCAAACTGATTGATGAGCGTGAAGCAGACAAACATGATCACTTCATGTTTGAAGGTGGTATCCAAGCATTTGTTCAGCACCTAAACACCAACAAAACGCCAATTATCGAGAAAATCTTCCACTTCGACTATGAACGTGAAGATGGCATCGCCGTTGAAGTGGCAATGCAGTGGAACGACGGCTTCCAAGAGAATATCTTCTGTTTCACTAACAATATTCCACAGCGCGATGGTGGTACTCACCTTGCAGGTTTCCGTGCGGCATTAACGCGGACGCTAAACACCTTCATGGACAAAGAAGGCTTTTCTAAGAAAGCAAAAACAGCAACATCGGGTGATGATGCACGTGAAGGTCTGACTGCAGTTGTTTCGGTTAAAGTGCCGGATCCAAAATTCTCAAGCCAAACCAAAGACAAGCTAGTTTCTTCTGAAGTGAAATCAGCGGTTGAATCGGCGATGGGTGAAAAACTGTCTGAGTTCCTAGTAGAGAACCCATCTGAAGCGAAGATGGTATGTTCAAAAATCATCGATGCAGCTCGCGCTCGTGAAGCCGCGCGTAAAGCGCGTGAGATGACTCGTCGTAAAGGCGCACTAGACCTAGCAGGCCTGCCAGGTAAACTTGCAGACTGCCAAGAGAAAGACCCTGCGCTTTCTGAACTCTACATAGTGGAGGGTGATTCGGCAGGCGGCTCCGCAAAACAAGGCCGTAACCGTAAAAACCAGGCAATCCTACCGCTAAAAGGTAAGATCCTGAACGTAGAAAAAGCGCGTTTCGACAAGATGCTTTCTTCTCAAGAAGTCGCAACACTGATCACCGCACTAGGGTGTGGCATCGGTCGTGACGAGTACAACCCGGACAAACTGCGTTACCACAACATCATCATCATGACCGATGCTGACGTCGATGGTTCGCACATCCGTACGCTACTGTTGACTTTCTTCTACCGTCAAATGCCAGAGCTTATCGAGCGTGGCTACGTGTACATCGCTCAGCCACCACTGTACAAAGTGAAGAAAGGCAAACAAGAGCAGTACATTAAAGACGAAGATGCGATGAACCAGTACCAAGTGGCATTGGCACTGGATAACGCATCGCTACACGTAAATGCTGAAGCGCCAGCACTGGCAGGTGAAGCGCTAGAGAAACTGGTTCAGCAATACAATGCAGGCATCAAGCTAGCAGACCGCATGAGCCGTCGTTACCCAAGTGCATTGGTTCACGAGTTTATCTACACGCAGCGTCTAACGGCAGAGCAATGCCACGATGCAGCAGCAGTCGAAGCATGGACTAAGCAGCTTATTGAGCAGCTAAATGCGAAAGAAGTGGGCGCAAGCCAATACAGCTTCGAAGTTGAACAGCATGAAGAGCTAGGTTTCAGCTTGCCTAAGATCATTGTTCGTACTCACGGTGTGACACACAACTACGTACTGAGCGCGGATCTATTGAACTCAAAAGAGTACGCTAAGCTAGCGGATCTTTCTGAAGCATTAGATGGCCTGATTGAAGAAGGTGCTTACATCAAGCGTGGCGAGCGTACTCAACCAGTAGCAAGCTTTGCATCTGCACTTGAGTGGCTAATCAAAGAGTCGCGTCGTGGTCTAAGCCTACAGCGCTACAAAGGTCTAGGTGAGATGAACCCAGATCAGCTTTGGGAAACCACCATGGACCCAGAAACTCGCCGCATGATGCAAGTAACGATTGAAGATGCCGTTGGTGCCGATCTGCTGTTCACTACATTAATGGGTGATCAAGTAGAACCGCGTCGTAACTTTATCGAAGAAAACGCACTTAAAGTAGCGAACCTAGACGTGTAGTCGATAAGACGCTGTCAAACATAATGAAAAACGCCATCTCGTAAGAGGTGGCGTTTTTTAATGGTTTGAATACCGAATACGGAGCGCTGCGCTAACCGAATACAGAACAGCTTGACGCGACTGAAAGGCAAACAGACGATAATCCGTAATCCGTAATCCGTAATCCGTAATCCGTAATCCGTAATCCGTAATCCGTAAAAAGTTTTTAGTTCCCCCTTGAAAGCCCATTTTTCGACCTTATATCTAGTTATGAAGAGGGATAGCTAGCTTGCTCAACAAGAGAAGAATAGCGCCTCAGGAATCGCTAAACGAGATCGCTCAGGAGAGGATACTCAGTATTGGCACACAACTTGACCCTAGATTCGACATCATGTCCCTGAACCTAAAGAGTAGGTCAGAGGAATGCATCATCGGATCCCTTAGCTCGGCGTTTTCTTGCATAAATGCGCCACGTGGATGACCTTCATCCGGGCTAAGACTATTGCTTAAAAGAGGATAGATTATGCGTAATGTAGATTTCTCACCACTATACCGTAATGCAATTGGCTTCGACCGTCTGTTCAACCTGATGGAAGCAAGCTCTGCGAAGAATACTTCTGGCGGTTACCCTCCATACAACATCGAGAAAAAAGACGAGCACAACTACCGTATTACTATGGCAGTGGCAGGTTTTGCTGAAGATCAGCTCGAGCTGACTCAAAACGAAAACATGTTGATTGTGAAGGGCGAGCGTAAAGCAGAAGAAGGCAAAAGCTACGTCTACCAAGGCATTGCTGAACGCGATTTTGAACGTAAATTCCAACTAGCGGATTACGTAAAAGTCGTTTGTGCATCAATGGAAAACGGCCTACTTCATATTGATTTAGTTCGTGAAATTCCAGAAGCAATGCAACCACGTAAGATTGCTATCGGTGGTAACAACCTGATTGAAAACAACTAATCAGTAAACCACCCGGATTATAGAATGAGAAAGAGCGCCTTCCATGATGGAAAAGGGCGCTCTTTTTAGTTTGGGCTTTCAACGTCACCATTCCAAAGAGAAGAGCGACTGAACTAGAAAATCTATTTACCTTCGCGATAAGCCTTTTCTACTTCTTCTGCGATAATTGCAATGCCTTTCTGCATCATCTCATCGTCTTGAACGTAGTTCATGCGTAAGCATTGATGAGCATGATCCCATTCGTCTTTCTGACCAATAAAGAAGTATTCACCCGGGACAATCAATACACCACGCGCTTTTAAGCGTTGGTACAACGCCATCGTGGTGATTGGGAGTTCATCAAACCATAACCACAAAAAGATAGCACCTTCCGGTTTGTGGATGCGGAATCGCTCATCGGTAATCGCTTCTTGGAGCAGTTCAACCGCACGTTGCGACTTCTGCTTGTAGAACGGCTTAATCACCTCTGAACTCAGTTTAAGCAGTTCGCCTTTACCAATGATGTGGTTTGCCAGTGCTGGGCCGACACTGCCCGGTGCTAGGCTGATGATGCCGTTCATGTTGGTTAACGCTTGAGTGATTTCTTCACTCGCAATCACAATCCCACAACGTACGCCTGGCAGACCAAGCTTAGATAGGCTCATGCACAGGATAGTATTTTCATTCCAGAATGGTTCGACATCTTCAAAAATGATGTTCGGAAACGGTAGGCCGTAGGCGTTATCGATGATCAGCGGGATGTTATTGTCACGTGCCAGTTTATCCAACTTACGCACTTCTTCGTCTGTCAGTACGTTACCCGTAGGGTTAGTTGGGCGAGATGCACAGATCGCTGCAACAGAGTCATCGACTTTTAGCTGCTCAAAATCGACATGGTATTTAAATAGCCCATTCTCTAACAGCTCGATTTCTGGGTGGTAAGAGACAAAGATATCTTCATCAATCCCTGCATCACCGTAGCCGATGTACTCAGGCGCGATTGGTAGCAGGACTTTCTTGTGTGAACCATCGGGCTGTTTACCTGCCAGTAAATTGAACAAGTAGAAGAAGCCACTTTGGCTACCGTTAGTCAGGCTGATGTTCTTCTCACTGATGTCCCAGCCATAAGTTTCACGGAATAACTGAGCCAGTGCTTTAACAAACGCATCTTTGCCCTGCGGACCATCGTAGTTGGCGAGGGCGGCGACGAGCTCCCCACTGGCGAGCATTTCTTCACTGGCTTGGCGAAAGTAATCGAGCATGACAGGAATGGCGGCTGGGTTACCCCCACCGAGCATGATGGCACCTGGTGTGCGCAGACCATCATTCAAATCGTCCATTAACTGCGTGATACCGGAATACTGATTAAATTTTTCACCAAACTTAGAGAACTGCATTTGTCGTTATACCTAATTCATTGTGATTGCTTTGTGTATGTTTGTGCCGATGTTTTATCGGCTTATCGAGTAATCCTTGACCTTACCTCAATGCGTAATTAACGCAAAGTGTGAATTAAGCCGAAAAAGAAAAAAGTGTGTCATCAGACCAGAGGTACGAGAGAAAAAGGCAAAAAGAGCAATAAAAAAGGGAAGCTTATGCTTCCCTTGCTGGTGGAGAGAGTGTGAGTTACTCACCGGTGTAAACAATCAGTACCTTATCGTCTTGGTATTGACGCTCGAACGCGTAGTAACCTTCTTGGTTACGAGTGATGTGCTTACCTTGAGCAACCGCTGGGTGGCGTTTACGGAATTCGCCTAGCTTTTGCCAATGTTGCAGGAGATCTTCACGCTCGCCATGAATCTTGTCCCATGGCATATCAGAGCGAGTGCCTTGATGAGCATCTGAGCCGGTAACGCCGAAGTCACGAGCGATCTCATCACCGTAATAGATTTGTACAGCACCTGGCGCCAGCATCAGTGCATTGGCTGCACGAGCTTGATCGTCAAAGCTACGACTGCGTGCCGACCAGAACAATTGAGTATCGTGTGAAGACAGGTAGCTCAGCACGTTGAACTCAGGATCGGTATTGATGCGTTCTGCGTAGCGACGGTAGTCACCATCAAGCTGAGCGAAACACTTCAATGCTTTTGGTGCAACATCGGATTGGAACTCGAAGTTGATGATGGAATCGAAGCCGTTATCAAAATACGGGCTTTTCACCACGCTGTGCGCCCACACTTCACCTGTCATCCAGAAAGGAAGGTCATCTAAGGCTTTGTCTGGGTTGTTTTGCTTCCATTCAGCAAGGGCTTGAGTGGTGCTTGCTTTCAGCTCTGCCCAGGCTTTCATTTCAACGTGTTTGGCGGTGTCGACACGGAAACCATCAATGCCGTAGTCACGTACCCAATCGGATAACCAGCGAATGAGGTGTTCACGTGGGGTTTGCAGTTCAGCTTGCGCATTAGTGTCTTTATTGCGGAAGAAGTTTGGTAATCCGGTTTTCTGTGTTGATTCGGTTTTGAGATCCGGCAAATAGTTCAAAGACATGGTGATGTCGTTGTAGCCCGGCGCATCGTAATCACCGATATCGGTGCGAAGCCAATCTTTGCCCCACCATTTCTCCCACGCTTCGCTATCACCGTATTTGATGTAGTCGTTGAAGCTGTGCCAGCTTTGTCCCGATTTTGGTTGCCAGTCGGTCCATTTCTCACCAAGGATTTCTTTCGCTTCTTGGTCATCAAGGTAAAGCTGACCAAATCCGAATTCCTGCATGTCTGCTAATGTCGCGTAGCCGGTGTGGTTCATGACCACATCCCAAATCACGCGGATGCCTTTTTTGTGCGCGGTATCGACGAAGGCTTTCAGTTCATCTTCGGTACCCATGTTGGCATCTAATTTTGTCCAGTCTTGATGGTAGTAGCCGTGGTAGCCGTAGTGCTTAAAGTCGCCTTTATCACCGCCTCCAACCCAACCATGGATTTGTTCCAGTGGCGAGGTTATCCAAATTGCATTCACACCAAGGGATTCGATGTAATCGAGCTTTTTGGTCAGGCCTGCTAAGTCACCACCGTGGAAGGTACCTATCTCGTATTTGCCGTCTTTGCTACGACCGTAGCTGTTGTCGTTGTCTGGGTTGCCGTTATAGAAACGGTCGGTCATAACGAAGTACACCGTCGCGTTATCCCAGCTGAACGGTTTCTCGGCTTGCTGCTCAACTTCTTCTAGCAATAACAGGCCTTGGCTCATAGGACCAGGCTGCATGGTCACACTGCCATTAGTTACCGTGGCTTCTTGTCCGGTTAATGCATCACGAACGACAGTGCCATCAGTAAAGGTTTGGGTAACGTCGATGGTTTTTGGCGTATCAGTCGCTACAGGACAAGAGTAGGTGATGTCCTGATTCTGTTTGGGCTTTAGTTTAACCGTTAGCTCGTTAGTGTTAGGGTTAAGCGCAAATTGATAGGTATTGGCTTTGAAGATGCGTAGTGGCATGTTCGCATCTGTAGCACAGTTATCCATTTTTAATGGACGATTGAACTTGATGCGGTTTTCTTCTGCTAGGGCAAAGCGACTGCCACAGCTTTGTTTGCTGTCGGCAATGGTAAAGGTGTAGCTGCCTTTTTCTAGTTTTTGCTCTGCGACAAGTAACCCTTCAGAGTTTTTTTCGAACACGGTAGTGTCGTCACCAACGGTTAATACGATGGCATTTTCTGGTATTTGGTTACAGGCGCTCAGTAGACCGATAGACAGTGCGAGAATTGTTTTTTTCATTGTGTCCTTCTCCCGAATAAACAGCCTAGTTATAGCAAAACAGTGCCTCTACAATCCGAGCTCTGCACCGATAAGTTAAACGCATCTCACCCTACAAATTTTCGTATTGTTCACAAAATGAATAATAAATGCTGCTCACATCAGTTTGAAGACAACAAAAAAGGGAAGCATCAGCTTCCCTTTTACTTATCTCTTGATCACTTCTTTAGAGTAATGAATTACTTTTGCAGAAGCGAGATGTCTGCGATCTGTAGGAACAGGTTACGCAGGTTGTTCAGTAGTGTCAGACGGTTCTTCTTAAGTGCTTCGTCGTCTGCCATTACCATGACGTTGTCGAAGAAAGCATCTACGGACTCACGTAGGTCAGCAAGTTTGCTTAGGGCTTCTTGGTAGTTACCCGTTGCAAATGCAGGCTCTAGCGCTTCTGTCATTACTTCAACGTTTTCAGCTAGGGTTTTCTCAGCGTCTTCTTGTAGTAGCGCAAGATCGATCTCTGCGGCTAATTCACCGTCGAATTTCGCGAGGATGTTACCTACACGTTTGTTCGCTGCGGCTAGCGACTCAGCGGCTTCTAGCTCACGGAAGTGAGAAACCGCTTTAACTCGTTGGTCGAAGTCTGCTGGTTTAGTCGGACGACGCGCGAGTACCGCTTGGATGATATCTACGCTGAAACCGGCATCTTGGTACCATGCACGGAAGCGACCTAGCATAAATTCGATCACGTCAGTTTCGACACTTTCGTTGGTTAGCTTGTCGCCAAACTGTACTTTCGCTTCGCGGATAAGGTCAACAAGGTCTAAGTTGTAACCATTTTCAACGATGATACGTAGCACACCTAGTGACGCGCGGCGCAGTGCGAATGGATCTGAGCCTTTCGGCGCTTGACCAATGCCGAAGATACCAACAATCGTGTCTAGCTTGTCAGCCATCGCAACCGCTGAAGAGACGCCGTTTGATGGCAGTTCATCACCCGCGAAACGAGGCATGTACTGCTCGTATAGCGCCAGAGCGACTTGCTCATCTTCACCATCGTGACGTGCGTAGTGCATGCCCATTACGCCTTGAGTATCCGTGAATTCGAATACCATTGACGTCATCAGATCACATTTTGCCAGTAGGCCAGCACGTGTTGCTTTATCGACATCCGCATCAATTTGCTTAGCGATGTAGCCCGCTAGAGCAGCAATGCGATCGGTTTTGTCTTTGATCGTCCCCAGTTGCTTCTGGAAGATCGCTTGTTCTAGTTCAGGTAGACGGTCGATAAGCGGACGCTTACGGTCTGTATTGAAGAAGAATTCAGCATCAGCAAGACGAGGACGAACCACTTTCTCGTTACCTTCGATTACGTAGCGAGGTTCTTTCGATTCAATGTTTGATACGAAGATGAAGTTAGGAAGTAGCTTCTTATTCTCGTCATACACAGGGAAGTATTTTTGGTCACCTTTCATGGTGTAAACCAAGGCTTCAGAAGGTACTTTTAAGAACTCTTCTTCGAACTTCGCTGTTAGCACGACTGGCCATTCAACCAGAGACGTGACTTCTTCTACTAGGTCATCTTCTAGATCAGCGATACCGCCAACTGCTGCGGCTGCTTTTTGTGCGTCAGCGAGAATGATCGCTTTACGCGCTTCGTAATCTGCCATTACTTTACCGCGCTCTTCTAGGATCGCAGGGTATTGCTCAGCAGAATCGATAGTGAACTCTCGCTCACCCATGAAGCGGTGACCACGAATAGTGCGGTCAGATGCGACACCGAGGATTTCACCCTCGATTAGGTCGCTGCCCATTAGCATGGTTAGCGTTTTTACTGGGCGGATAAATTGAGTCGTTTTGTTACCCCAACGCATTGGTTTTGCGATAGGCAGGTTTGCTAGTGCTTTCGCTGCAAGTTCAACTACGATCTCAGACGTTGGCTGACCTTTCACTTCTTGTTTGAACAGTAGCCATTCGCCTTTGTCCGTTACCATGCGCTCTGCTTGGTCAACCGTGATGCCACAACCACGCGCCCAGCCTTGAGCGGCTTTCGTTGCGTTGCCTTCTGCGTCAAATGCAGCAGAAACTGCAGGACCACGCTTTTCAACGATTTTGTCTGCTTGGCTTTCTGCTAGTGCTGCGACTTTAAGTGCAAGACGACGAGGAGCCGCGAACCACTTCACGCCTTCGTGAGCAAGCTCAGCGCCTTTTAGTTCTGCTTCGAAGTTTGCTGCGAATGCTTCAGCTAGAGTGCGAAGTTGCGTTGGTGGTAGCTCTTCTGTGCCTAGCTCGATTAGAAATTCTTTTGCCATGTTATTCTACCCCTTACGCTTGTTCTTTCTTACACATTGGGAAGCCAAGCGCTTCACGCGATGCGTAGTATGCTTCTGCAACGGCTTTCGTCAGATTGCGGATGCGCAGGATATAACGTTGACGTTCAGTTACTGAGATCGCTTTACGTGCGTCTAGTAGGTTGAATGCGTGACCTGCTTTTAGGATGCGCTCATAAGCGGGTAGCGGAAGTGGTTTTTCAAGCTCAAGCAGCGATTTACACTCTTTTTCACACTGTTCGAAGAAGCTGAATAGGAATTCAACGTCAGCGTGCTCGAAGTTGTAGGTTGATTGTTCTACTTCGTTCTGGTGGAAGATGTCACCATAAGTCACGTTAGAGCCGTCTGGTGCGACGTTCCAAACAAGATCGTAAACGGAGTCTACTTCTTGGATGTACATTGCTAGACGTTCGATACCATAAGTGATTTCGCCAGTGACTGGCTTACACTCAAGACCGCCAACTTGTTGGAAGTAAGTGAACTGAGTCACTTCCATGCCGTTTAGCCAAACTTCCCAGCCTAGACCCCATGCGCCTAGTGTTGGGTTTTCCCAGTTGTCTTCTACGAAACGGATGTCGTGTACAAGTGGGTCAATACCAAGTATTTCTAGAGAACCTAGGTACAACTCTTGGATATTGTCTGGTGATGGTTTTAGCGCTACTTGGAATTGGTAGTAGTGCTGAAGACGGTTAGGGTTTTCACCGTAACGGCCATCAGTCGGACGACGTGAAGGTTGTACGTAAGCTGTCGACATTGGCTCTGGGCCAAGCGCTCGTAGACAGGTCATTGGGTGAGAGGTACCCGCACCAACTTCCATATCTAGAGGTTGAACAATGGTACAACCATTTTGAGCCCAATAATCCTGCAGCGCGAGGATCATTCCCTGGAAGGTTTTGATATCGTATTTTTGCATAAGTTTGGTTCGCGCGATTCTCTTATTACTCGTCAATTCGTCTCTTTTGCTGAGTTTTCTAACCTCAACAATGGCGATTAAGAGTAATTACGGTTGAATAAAATAACAATCAAGTATACCCAGATATTGAGTATGGGAGTAGCGCTAATCTTGATTAATTCGTGGACGATTTTCGCCTTTAATGAATTTTTACCACTTTATCTGCTGAAATTTTCTTAAAAGGGCGTTTTCGCTGAGTTTCACTCTTGAGGTGATGTTTAAACATGGCTAGAATTGCGCCTGTCTTTGGGGAGTAGCTTACTCGATGAAATGTCTGTTTCATCTCGTTCGTTCGTCAACATAATTGGTGCAAAATCACCATGGCGTTCGAGACTCATCAACCCGATGAGTTTAGCAAGACCTTAGACAAATTATCATGAACCGGGGTGGGGCGTGAGGTTTGTCTACGGTTAAAATAATTATCCCGCCCCCAATGAGCATGTCGTGAGCGTTTTAGCTATTTCAATTACTACCGTAGCGTTAGCAGAAATTGGCGATAAGACCCAATTGCTATCTCTATTACTTGCCAGTCGTTACCGTAAGCCGATTCCTATTATTGCAGCCATCTTTTTGGCAACCATTGCCAACCATGCTTTGGCTGCATGGTTAGGTGTGGTCGTCGCCGATTACTTATCGCCAGAAGTATTAAAATGGGTGCTGGTGGTCAGTTTTGTTGCCATGGCGGCTTGGGTTCTGATCCCAGATAAGTTGGATGATGACGAGCAAATTTCTAACCGTGGCCCTTTTATTGCCAGTTTTATTGCCTTCTTTGTGGCTGAGATTGGTGACAAAACACAGATCGCGACCTCTATTTTGGGTGCGCAATATGCGGATGCATTAAGTTGGGTCGTTTTAGGTACGACGATCGGCATGTTGCTGGCCAATGTGCCTGTGGTTCTGATCGGTAAATTATCGGCAGATAAGATGCCGTTAGATCTCATTCGTAAGATTACTGCGTTGCTATTTGTTGGTTTAGCGATTGCTGCTGCACTATTTTAATTTTACGTTTTCTAAATGCGGTGACGGAGCAATGACGAGTTAAGTGATGAGGTGGTCAAACTTTGCCTCAAAATCGTTCAGGAGCGTGACGGATGACGTATTAGTGTCATACTTGTCATGGTACTTTAATTGTGTGAATGATAGCGAGAGGGCAAGTTTATGCTGACACGTTACATGGGGATGACCCCAAAGAATCAGAGTTATTTATTCACCTTTGGTTTGGCATTATGCCTACTGGCGATGGTGTTAACTGACATGTGGTTGCCGATAGTCGCGGGATCTTTCATTCTTACCGGTTTGACGGTAGAAGCGTGGATTCGGGTCGCTCACATCATTCCGATGCATGAAGAAATGCGGGCGATGAAAAAGCAATTAAACAAGCTACAATCAGAAATTCGCACATTAGAATACGACGAATAGATAAACGGCAGCTCATTGAGCTGCCGTTTTTTTGGTTTGCAGAGTGGCGATTATTCCAAACCTTTCTTAATCAAGTACTGATATGGAAGCTGTTCCGTTTGTGCAGCAACCAGTTGGTGATCCATAAATCGGCAGAAACTCGGGATATCTCGGGTTGTGGACGGGTCGTCTGCTTTAACCAGCAATACCTCACCATCTTGCATATTTCGAATTGTCTTCCTGACCATCATCACTGGCTCTGGGCAGCGTAGTCCTTCCGCCTCTAACGTCGTTGTCGCCAGTTCAGGATTAAAATTCATAGTGTGATTCTCGTAACTTACTTAACGGTGAATTTTACTTTCGTTGAAAAAATATTCAATAACCACTTGGCAAACAGATTTTTTTGATTTACCTTAAATTAACAATTTGGTAACAACTGGCAAGGAGAGGCGATGTTAACCGCATTAGACAGACTTACGATATATTCGGTTTTATGCTTTATCTCGTTCTGCGCTTTAGTACTCAGAACGCCAGCTGAAACCTCATTAATGCCTCTTGCAGGCATGAGTGCAACGATTATTGGGATTTGGATTGAGATGCACAAATGGTCTGGTGCGTCCGAGCAAGAAAATTAGCGCTTCTTGCTTCAATCGAAACTTATAGACACTGCTCACTTATTTTTAACGACACTTAATTCCGACACTATCCCCAATTTTCTTGGGCTTCCCCGCTGAAAGGCGGGATTTTTTTTGCCTGAAGAGTACAATTTATCCAAATCCCCTACATGATAAGTGGCAAATCGTGGAATTAGAAGATATCTATCGTCGAGATCTTAACTTATTGGTCGCGTTGCGCGTGCTGATTGAAGAGAGCAGTGTCAGCAAGGCAGCAACGCGCTTGAATTTAAGCCAATCTGCGATGAGTCGTGTGCTCGGGCGCTTGCGCGACCTGCTCGGTGATCCGTTGTTTACACGCCAAGGTCAGCACTTGATCCCAACCCAAAAAGCGTTAGAAATCGATCGTTCCTTAGGCGAACCATTGGAGTCTTTACGTCAGTTGTTGTCGCCACGCGAGTTCGATCCACGTAATTGCGATCAAACCTTTAATATCGCCACCACCGATTACGCAATGCAGACGATTCTGCCTTTTGCTTTGCCGCGTATTTATCAAGAAGCGCCGAATGTGTCTTTTAATTTCTTGCCACTGCAACACGATCGTTTATCTGAACAGTTGACTTATGAGAGTGCCGATCTCGCTATTTGTCGCCCAACCGGTCCTGTTGAGCCACTGCGTAGCGAAGTGCTTGGCCGAGTCGGGGTGCTGTGTATGCTCTCCAAGCAACATCCATTAGCAGAGAAAGAGATGAGCTTAGATGATTACCTTCGCTATCCGCATGCGATGATTGCGATAAGTGATGGAGTCAAAGCGTTGATTGAGCAAGCCTTAATCGAAAAACCAAAACGTAAAATGGTGCTGCGTGCTTACCATTTGGAAGCGGCACTGGCGATCGTCGATACTTTACCAATCATCATTACCGTGCCTGCGGATTTGGCGTATTTGGTTGCTGACCGCTATGATTTGGTGGTGAAGCCATTGCCATTCCATTTCACCCCGTTTGAATATTCAATGATTTGGCATGCGCGCTGTGAACATTCGCCAGCTCAAGAGTGGTTGCGTGCGGTAGTACGAGAAGAGTGTAGTCGCCTGATCGCTAAGCGAATTGAGGATATGGGATTGGACTAGTTTTCCGAAAATCGAAATAGCAAATAGCAAAAAGCCGGGCAATGATGAATGGCCCCGGCTTTGTTTATTTTATAGAGTTGCTAGCGCTTATAGTTTGATAACCACACGACCAGTTACTTGGCCGTTAGTGATGTCTTCTGCGTATTTTGGTGCTTCTGCTAGTTCTACTTCAGTACACGCTTGTTCGAAGTAGCTGTCTGGTAGTAGTTCAACCAATTTTTCCCATGCTGCTGTACGTTTTTCAAATGGACATGAAACAGAGTCCACACCTTGTAGGCGAACGTTACGTAGGATAAATGGCATCACTGTCGTTGGTAGATCGAAGCCACCTGCAAGACCACAAGCGGCGACTGCACTGTTGTAATCCATTTGCGCCAATACTTTTGCGAGAACTTTGCTGCCTACGGTATCAATGGCACCTGCCCATACTTGCTTTTCAAGTGGACGAGCAGGTTCTTCAAATTCAACACGATCAATAATGCGGCTCGCACCCAGTTTCTCTAGTAATGGACCGTTTTGTTCAACACGACCTGTCACGGCAGCCACCTTGTAGCCAAGCTGAGCTAATAGTGTGACTGCGACAGAGCCAACACCACCACTTGCGCCAGTGACTAAGATTTCACCCGCTTCAGGTTTGATACCCGCATCTAGCAGAGCTTGAACACATAGCATGCCAGTGAAGCCCGCTGTACCAATCATCATCGCTTTCTTGCTGTCTAGACCTTTAGGTAGTGGTACTAGCCAATCCGCTTTTAGACGAGCACGTTGCGACATACCACCCCAGTGGTTTTCACCCACGCCCCAACCTGTTAGGACCACTTTGTCGCCAGTTTGGTAACGTGCATCTTCAGAGCTGACTACCGTACCTGCTAGGTCAATACCAGGCACCATCGGGAAGTTACGGATGATTTTACCTTTACCTGTGATCGCAAGGCCGTCTTTGTAGTTTAACGATGAGTAATCAACGTCAATTAGAACGTCGCCTTCAGGCAGCTGTGTCTCATCGATTTGCTCGATGCTAGCGATAGTACGTTTGTCTTCTTGATTTAGAACTAGAGCATTAAACATAAGGTTCTCCGAATGTGCGGTAGCGTGACTCTGGGTCACATGCAGCAAGATATCAACTGGTACTGAGTGTATGTCTTCTTTGTTTATGAATAAAATGAAACTTGAGCATTTAATGCATGCTTTTTATGCATGTGGATAATATGGAGCAAAAAACAAAGGGCGACATCAGATGCCGCCCTTAAGTGTAATACTAAAACTTTTCAGTATTGGTTTATTTGCTTGTGATTGTTGGGTTGATCACGACGATCATCAAACAATTATGGACGTTCAAATACTGTAGCAATGCCCTGACCTAAACCAATACACATGGTTGCTAGACCATATTTTGCGTCTTTGTCTTCCATTAGGTTGATCAGCGTGGTTGAGATGCGCGAGCCTGAACAACCAAGTGGGTGACCTAATGCTATCGCACCGCCGTTGAGGTTGACCTTTTCATCCATTACTTCAAGCAAACCTAAGTCTTTCGCACACGGTAGTGATTGTGCAGCGAATGCTTCGTTGAGCTCAACCACGTCCATGTCTTCAATCGATAGACCTGCACGTTTAAGCGCTTTTTGCGTTGCAGGAACAGGGCCATAACCCATGATGGAGGGATCGCAGCCCGCAATAGCCATGCCTTTAATACGTGCGCGGATCTTTAAGCCAAGTTCGTTGGCTTTCTCTTCGCTCATGATCAACATAGCTGAAGCGCCATCAGACAGTGCCGATGATGTACCTGCAGTTACGGTGCCGTTTGCTGGATCGAACACAGGACGAAGTTGAGAAAGACCCTCTACAGACGTCTCAGGACGAATCACTTCATCGTAATCCAAGGTGAACAGGGTGCCGTCGGCTGCGTGACCTTCAATTGGTAGGATTTCATTTTTAAAACGACCTTCGACGGTTGCGGCGTGCGCTCGGGCGTGAGAGCGCGCTGCAAACTCGTCTTGTTGCTCACGGCTAATGCCATGCAGTTTACCAAGCATTTCAGCGGTTAACCCCATCATGCCGGCGGCTTTTGCTACGTTTTTTGATAGGCCAGGGTGGAAGTCGACCCCGTGGTTCATTGGTACGTGACCCATGTGTTCAACACCACCGATCAGACAGATTTCAGCATCGCCAGTCATGATCGCACGAGTACCGTCATGCAGTGCTTGCATGGATGAACCACACAGACGATTAACTGTTACCGCACCAACTTCAATTGGCAGACCCGCAAGTAGCGCCGCATTACGCGCAACATTGAACCCTTGTTCTAAGGTTTGTTGTACACAGCCCCAGTAGATATCTTCAATCTCGCTTGGATTCACTTGCGGGTTACGTGCCAGAATTCCTTTCATTAGGCGCGCAGACAGGTCTTCTGCTCGTGTATGACGGAAAGCACCACCTTTAGAGCGACCCATTGGAGTACGTAGACAATCGACTACGACAACATTTCTTGTTTGATTAGTCATTTTAGAATCCCTCCTTAGATAGAACCTTGCTGTTGTGTGCCGTAAAAGCTTTCGCCTTTCGCTGCCATATCAATCAGCATTTGCGGTACTTGGTACATTGCACCTAGCTCTGAGTATTGTTTTGCCATGGCAACAAACTCAGCGATGCCTACACTATCTAGGTAGCGGAATACGCCGCCGCGGAATGGAGGGAAGCCAAGGCCGTAAACCAGTGCCATATCCGCTTCTTGAGGAGTGGCTATGATGCCTTCTTGCAGACACAGTACCACTTCATTGATCATTGGAATCATCACTCGATTGATGATGTTCTGGTCATCAAAGTCCTGCTTATCGGCACAAACGTCAGCGAGTACTGGCAAGATATCTTCAGAGAAGGTTTTCTTAGGCTTACCTTTTCTATCAATGGTGTAGCTGTAGAAACCACTGCCATTCTTCTGACCGTATTTGTTTGCTTCGAATAGTGCATCGATCGCATCGCGACCTTGTTTGCCCATACGCTCAGGGAAACCTTGTGCCATTACTGCTTGTGCGTGATGAGCGGTATCAATACCAACGACATCGAGCAAGTACGCCGGTCCCATCGGCCAGCCGAATTTGCGTTCCATGACTTTGTCGATTTTCGTAAAGTCTGCGCCATCACGAAGTAGCATGCTGAAGCCACCAAAGTATGGGAATAGAACGCGGTTAACAAAGAACCCTGGGCAGTCGTTGACGACAATTGGTGATTTGCCCATTTTCGCTGCGTAGGCGACAACGCGATTGATGGTTTCATCTGAGGTGTGTTCACCACGGATAATCTCAACAAGAGGCATGCGATGCACAGGGTTGAAGAAGTGCATACCACAGAAGTTTTCTGGGCGTTTTAGCGATTTTGCTAATAGGTTGATTGGAATCGTTGAGGTATTTGAGGTGATAACGGTATCGTTACCGACATGCGCTTCCACTTCAGTTAGAACTGCCGCTTTTACTTTCGGGTTTTCAACTACGGCTTCAACAATCATGTCCGAGTCTTCAATACCCGCGTAATGTAAGCTTGGTGTGATAGACGCTAAAATGCCCGCCATCTTAAAGCCATCAATGCGGCCGCGAGATAAGCGTTTATTAAGCAGCTTAGAGGCTTCGGTCATTCCTAAGTCGAGTGATGGTTGTGCGATGTCTTTCATTAAGACTGGCACGCCTTTGAGTGCAGATTGGTATGCGATGCCGCCGCCCATGATGCCCGCACCAAGTACGGCTGCACGTTGTGTATCTTTACTTGCAGACCTAGCGGCTTTTTTAGCAATGCCCTTGATGTATTGGTCGTTAAGGAACAAGCCAACCAGTGATTTTGCTTCCTCTGACTTAGCCAGTTTTACGAAGTGCTTACGTTCAATGTCGAGTGCTTCGTTACGAGCAAAGCGAGCGCCTTCTTCAATAGTAATAACGGCTGTCATTGGCGCAGGGTAATGAGGCCCAGCTTTTTGTGCCACTAGCCCTTTCGCCATAGTAAAGCTCATCATCGATTCAATTTTGCTTAGTTTTAGCGGTGATGTTTTTTGCTTGCGACGTGTTTGCCAATCTAGCTTCTCATTAATTGCTGATGTCAGAGTTTGTAGTGCTGAATCATAAAGCGCATCAGTATCAACGATTGCATCTAAAAGACCAATCTTTAATGCTTCATCGGCGCGGCATGCTTTACCTTGAGTGATCACTTCCATGGCGCTGTCGGCACCGATGACACGTGGCAGACGTACACAGCCACCAAAGCCCGGCATGATACCCAGTTTGGTTTCTGGTAGACCGATGCTGGTGGTCTTGTCACCAATACGCATGTCAGTGGCAAGCACACACTCACAACCGCCACCCAAAGTGTGACCTTTTAGTACCGAGATCGTTGGGACGGGTAAGTCTTCTAGCTTGTTAAAAATGCTGTTCGCAAATTGCAGCCACTGATCGAGTTCAGCGTCTGTTTTAGCAAAAAGACCTAAGAATTCGGTGATGTCCGCACCAACAATGAACGCGTCTTTATCTGAGGTGAGCATCAAGCCCTTCAGTCCTTGGTGCGCAATCAAGGCATCAAGTGCTTTGTCGAGTGACTCTAGTGTTGCTAGGTCGAGCTTGTTGACGGATTTTGGAGAGCAGAAGCTAAGCTCTGCAATACCATTGTGTACTTCCTTTACCTGTAGGGTTTCGGCTTGGTAAATCATTGTCTATCTCCATGACATACAATCTTGGATTGTCTGTATACCGATTTGATGTTGGCTAAAGGCCGTGTGATACAACAAATAGATATAGAGGAAAGTCGTTTATTCTTATTCTGGTTAGACCAGTGAGATTAGTTTGGACCGCAGATTGGTTAATTTCAATACATTTTTCAAACAAGTGTTTAACATTGTGCGCTAGTGCAGATCTTATGCGACGTGTAAATCGGTCTCGTGATAGACTTTGAACAAAGAAAAAAGTGACCTAATTCTATGAATGACCAACCTTATCTGATCCCAGCTGAGCTTATGCAATTTGAAGAAGAGATCAAAAAGAGCCTCTTTATTACCTATTTGGCTCATACTCCTAGTGTAGAAGCGGCGAAAGCATTTGTGGAGCAGATAAAATCCAAACACTCTGACGCAAGACATAACTGCTGGGGTTTTGTTGCTGGCAGGCCAGAAGACTCAATGAAGTGGGGGTTCAGTGATGATGGTGAGCCCTCCGGTACCGCAGGTAAACCAATACTCGCTCAATTGTCAGGATCAGGTGTCGGAGAAATCACAGCCATAGTGACGCGTTATTATGGTGGTATTCGATTAGGTACAGGAGGACTAGTGAAAGCTTATGGTGGTGGTGTACAACAAGCTCTCAAGCAGCTTCAAACAATTGAGAAAAAAATAACCACAAAGCTCAGACTAGAGTTAGACTATGGCTTTATACCTATCGCACAGTCGTTAATGCCCCAGTTCGGTGCGGCTGAAGTCGACGCCGAATACAGCGATCAGGTGGTATTAATCGTGGAAATCGAGCTACGTGAAGTGAGCGCGTTTACCCAAGCTATCATCAACAAAAGTGGTGCAAAGGCAATTGTCACCCCACTAGACGGACAATAATGAAAAATAGGAAGCCACAGGGACAGCTTCGCTAGTCAATTAATCCATGCAATTTCGTTCAATTATTCGAATCGTCGGGCTATTGCTCGCGCTTTTTAGTGTCACAATGCTTGCGCCTGCACTGGTTGCGCTTATCTATAGAGATGGGGCGGGTGTACCGTTTGTCACGACATTTTTTGTTCTCCTTTTATGGGGAGGGGTATGTTGGTTTCCAAACCGAAGGCATAAGCACGAGCTTAAAGCACGTGATGGCTTTCTTATCGTTGTTCTTTTTTGGACGGTTCTAGGTAGTGCAGGTGCCATTCCTTTTCTGATTGCAGATCATCCAAATGTTTCTGTAACCGATGCCTTTTTTGAGTCTTTCTCTGCTTTAACGACCACTGGTGCAACGGTGATCGTCGGACTCGATGAGTTGCCAAAAGCGATTTTATTCTATCGCCAGCTTCTACAATGGTTTGGTGGTATGGGTATCATCGTATTGGCGGTAGCAATTCTTCCAGTTCTCGGCATCGGTGGTATGCAGCTGTATCGCGCCGAGATACCCGGACCAGTCAAAGACACAAAGATGACCCCTCGTATTGCAGAGACAGCAAAAGCATTGTGGTACATCTACTTAAGTTTGACTATCGCATGTGCTGTGGCATTTTGGTTGGCAGGCATGACGCCTTTCGATGCAATCAGCCATAGCTTCTCCACCATTGCCATCGGTGGTTTCTCCACGCACGATGCTAGCATGGGCTATTTTGATAGCTACGCCATTAACATGATTACCGTTGTCTTCTTGTTGATTTCGGCATGTAACTATTCTTTGCATTTCGCCGCGTTTGCGTCTGGTGGTGTGCATCCTAAATACTATTGGAAAGATCCAGAGTTCCGCGCGTTCGTCTTTATTCAAGTAGTCCTGTTCTTGGTGTGCTTCTTATTACTGTTGAATCATCACTCGTATGACTCGCCTTATGATGCCTTCGACCAAGCGTTATTCCAAACCGTGTCTATATCTACTACGGCAGGTTTTACCACTACTGGTTTTGCTGATTGGCCGTTGTTCTTACCAGTGCTGCTATTGTTTTCTTCTTTTATAGGCGGTTGTGCAGGTTCGACTGGCGGCGGCATGAAAGTGATCCGTATTCTATTGCTGACTTTACAAGGTGCACGTGAACTGAAGCGTTTAGTCCACCCTCGTGCGGTGTACACCATCAAAGTGGGTGGCAGTGCCCTACCGCAGCGTGTCGTTGATGCAGTTTGGGGATTTTTCTCTGCTTACGCATTGGTGTTTGTAGTATGTATGTTGGGTTTGATTGCAACAGGAATGGACGAACTAAGTGCATTCTCTGCGGTGGCCGCAACACTAAATAACTTAGGGCCAGGTTTGGGCGAAGTTGCACTTCACTTTGGCAATGTTAATGACAAAGCAAAATGGGTATTGATTGTTTCCATGCTATTTGGTCGTCTGGAAATATTTACCTTACTTATTCTACTTACGCCGACGTTTTGGCGTAGCTAAGGGGAAAACGTGGCAAAAGCATTATTTCTATACTCTTCACGTGAAGGGCAAACGAAAAAAATTCTTCACTATATAGATGAACAACTACCAGGCTTCGATTGCGAGTTGGTGGACTTACATAATGTAGAGACGATGGATTTCAGCCAGTATGACAGAGTATTGATTGGCGCTTCTATTCGTTATGGCCATCTTAATAAGAAGCTATACCAGTTTATTGAGCGAAATTTGACTCAACTCGAGCAACACAAAGTGGCGTTTTTCTGTGTCAATCTAACTGCTCGTAAAGAAGACCAAGGGAAAGACACACCAGAAGGTAGTGCTTATATTCGTAAGTTCCTGATTAAGTCGCCATGGAAACCAACTTTGATTGGTGTGTTTGCTGGCGCACTTTACTACCCACGTTATGGTTGGTTCGATAAAACCATGATTAAGTTCATTATGTCGATGACAGGTGGCGAAACTGATACAACGAAAGAAGTGGAATACACGAACTGGGAAAAAGTTGCTCTTTTCGCCGATAAGTTCAAATATCTGTAGGAATAACGTGCTCTTTTAAGCGTTTTTGCTTCAATTTTATTCGAACAATAAAAAAATCAAAAAAAACGTGAAAAAGGGCTTGCCAATGTGATCGCAATCTCTATAATGCCACCTCGCTGACACGGCAACGCTTCGAAAGAAACGAAGTTGAGTTGGCAAGCCAATTAGCCAAGCGGAAACGCTTGAAAGAAAGTTTGAAAAAAGTGGTTGACACTAAACTTTAACTCGCTAAAATGGCCGTCCGATTTGAGCGAAGCTCAATAGGAAAGCTCTTTAACAATATAGACCTATCAATCTGTGTGGGCACTCGTTGATGATAATCCAATTAGAAACTTCGGTTTCAAATTAGGTTTCAATGAACTGAGTGACCAAT
>NZ_LIXE01000015.1:0-55171 GCF_003584965.1 Vibrio sp. PID23_8
TGCTTTCTCCTCCCACTGTGCAGGTAGGTCACCGTTTACGCGGCGTTTGAATTCAGCTGCCAGCTCAGGGTACGCTGCTTCATAAGCTGCAAATTTCTCGTTCCACGCAGCTTCCTTAGTTGCGCCTGTCTTGATCGCTGACCATTCGGCGTAGATTTCCTGCGGAATTTCAAAAGGACCGTGCTCCCAACCTAATTCTTTACGTGTTGCTACAATTTCTTCAGCACCTAGTGGAGCACCGTGACAATCGTGTGAACCTGATTTGTTTGGTGAACCAAAACCAATGATAGTTTTAGTACAGATAAGCGTAGGGCGAGGGTCGGCTTTAGCTGCGATGATAGCCGCGTTGATTGCTTCTGAATCGTGACCGTCTACTGCTGGAATTACGTGCCAGCCGTACGCTTCAAAACGCTTAGGTGTATCGTCGGAGAACCAGCCTTCAACGTGACCGTCGATAGAGATGCCATTGTCATCCCAAAATGCAATCAGTTTGCCTAGACCTAGTGTACCTGCAAGAGAACATGCCTCGTGCGAGATACCTTCCATCAGGCAGCCGTCGCCCATGAACGCGTAAGTAAAGTGGTCAACAATATCGTGACCTTCCTTATTGAATTGCGCCGCAAGTGCTTTTTCCGCTATTGCCATACCAACAGCGTTAGTGATGCCTTGACCTAGAGGACCAGTCGTGGTCTCGATACCTGGTGCGTAGCCATACTCTGGGTGACCAGGAGTCTTAGAGTGAAGCTGACGGAAGTTCTTAAGATCATCGATAGACAGCTCGTAACCGCTCAGGTGCAGTAGAGAGTAAATCAGCATAGAGCCGTGGCCGTTAGACAGTACGAAACGGTCTCGGTCTGCCCACTCTGGGTTAGCAGGGTTGTGGTTTAGGTGAGAACGCCAAAGAACTTCAGCGATATCAGCCATACCCATAGGTGCGCCTGGGTGGCCAGAGTTAGCTTGTTGAACACCGTCCATGCTTAGTGCACGGATTGCATTTGCAAGGTACTTTCGTGTAAGAAGAGAGCGATCCATAGTAGTTACTTCTCGATATTTGATTTAAATAGAGGGAACTCGTCGGAACAAGTTCAAATAGAATTTTTTGAATAAAACGCTGATGCTAAAAGCGAGTAGACTGGCTACTCGCTTTTGGTAAGCAATTAAAGCTTAGCTTCGATCATTGCTTCAAGTTTGCCTTGGTCTACTGCGAAGTTACGGATACCTTCAGCCAGCTTCTCAACCGCCATTGGGTCTTGGTTGTGATCCCATAGGAACTCAGCATGAGTCATCGCTGCAGGACGCTCTTTCGCACCGTTAGAGTCAACGAGTTTCTCAACGACTTCACCTTCAGCGGCTTCTAGTTCAGCAAGTAGAGCTGGAGCGATAGTTAGACGGTCACAGCCTGCAAGTTCAAGGATCTCGCCGATGTTACGGAAGCTTGCACCCATTACTACGGTTTTGTAGCCGTATTCTTTGTAGTAGTTGTAGATGCTTGTCACAGATAGAACACCAGGATCTTCTTGAGCTTCGAAATCACGACCTTCTTTCGCTTTGTACCAGTCCATAATGCGGCCTACGAATGGCGAGATTAGGAATACACCAGCTTCTGCACAAGCACGAGCCTGAGCGAAAGAGAATAGAAGGGTTAGGTTACAGTTGATGCCTTCTTTTTCTAGGATCTCAGCAGCGCGGATGCCTTCCCATGTAGAAGCCAGCTTGATAAGGATACGATCGTTAGTGATGCCCGCATCGTTGTACATTTTCACTAACTGGCGTGCTTTCGCTACGCTGCCTTCCATGTCGTAAGACAAACGAGCATCTACTTCTGTAGAGATACGACCTGGAATCGTTTTTAGGATTTCTTTACCGATGTTTACCGCAAGCATGTCACAAGTGTCTTGTACTTGTTGACTTTTATCATTGCTTTGCGATTTTGCGTATTCAATTGAAGCATCGATTAGAGGTGCGTACTCTTCGATTTGAGCTGCTTTCAGGATAAGAGATGGGTTCGTTGTTGCATCTTCTGGTTGGTATTTTTTGATTGCGTCAATCTCACCAGTGTCCGCTACTACAGTCGTTAGTTTACGAAGTTGCGCTAACTTGTTGCTCATAATCGGTCATCCTATATAAATGGGCTTAAGTGTGGGTTCAGCACCACAGCTTGTGCATTTGCAAGCGTGTCGGCGAATCGTCTCATCATAATGGACGAGGCATCTGCTCAGCCAACTACGGAAAATTTCGTTATCGAACAATTGTTATGAGCATTTGCTCGACAGTTGAGTAAATGATGTGTTCATATTTATCCTATCCATGTCGAAAGTCAATCGGTGAAAGCGAAGTATAGTGACGTTCATCAACGTTTTTTTACTGCGCGTTCAGAAGGAGATCGGTATAAACGTTTGCCCTTATTGCTCAAGGCTTGAACACGCTTTCTTAAATGAAAAAATGCAACTGAGAAAAAGTTATTGCGGTGAGCAAATGTAGCGCATGCATTGTCGGCTAACATATGCTAAGTCAATGAGCAGATGCTCACTTATTGCATATAATGCCAATCCACTAAACGGTGAGAGTAAACATGAGCAGTTCTAATCAAGATATCTCCGTTGAAAATACGGATTTGTTAACGGAGATCTCCGTTGCCTACTACCAAGATGGTGCGACTCAGGAAGAGATATCGAAAAAATTTGCAATTTCACGAGCCAAAGTAGGCCGAATGCTGAAGCAAGCACGAGATGAAGGCATTGTAGAAATTACAGTAAAATACCACCCAGTATTCAGCGCCAAGATTGAGCAGCGTTTGATTGAACGCTTTGGTGTTAAACGCGCTTTGGTCGCTTTAGATCAACCCAATGAAGAAGCGCAGCGTTTACAGGTTTCGGGTTTGGTTTCTAATTACCTAACTAGCACGCTGAAAAACGGCATGGTAGTCACGGTTGGGCAAGGGCGTAATGTCTCTTCTGTCGCTCACCATATTGGTGTAATTACCCCGCGTGACTGTAAGTTTGTCTGTGGCATTGGTGGTATTCATCCTCGTGGCGGTATGTTTAATGCTGACCACATTTGCCGACAGTTCGCGAAGAAATACGGCGGTACCTCTGAAACCTTATACGCCCCCGCTTATGCAGAGAATCGAGAGCAGAAAATTGCATTTATGCAAAACGCGACGGTAAAACAAACGCTCGACTTAGCACGTAAAGCTGACGTGGCACTCGTTGGTATCGGTGACATGAGCGAAAACAGTTACATGGTCGACTTGGGTTGGTTTACACCAGATGAAGTCGTGCAATCACGTTTGATGCAAGGGGTGGTAGGAGACTTCGCAGGCTACGACTTCTTTGATATTCACGGTAACGTTGCAAACACAGTGATGAGTGACCGAGTCATCGGCTTAGGCATTGAAGAATTTCGACCAATTGCAGAAGTTATTGCGATTGCGGCAGAAAACAGTAAACCATTGGCGCTACTTGGTGCTTTAAGAACCGGAGCCATCGATGTGATTGCAACCAGTGTGAGTAACGCACTGACGGTTCTTAACTTGGATGAGCAGATGCACGGCAACAGTACATCAGAGGTGTAGCACAAATAATATACAACTAGTGTAATTTGGCTGTGAGGATTTATAAATGACCCACAGCCTAATTTCTTTTCCAAGTTAAAAATAATCCTCAGGGGTAATTTGTAGTTGATTACTCTGGAGGAAATGATGAAAAAGACACTTCTCGCAGCTGCATTATTTACGGGGCTGCCGCTATTGCAGAAGCTGAGCAAAAAGTCGTGGCAGGCTATTTTGCCGATTGGCAGTACGTAAATGCAGACAACCCCTACACGGTCAAAGACATTTCGGCTGATAGCCTGACTCACATTATCTACGCATTTTTAAGTATGTGTGGTCCTCACACTGGTGCCTCGGAAAATATTCAAAAGCTCGTTGCAAAGCACTGTGAAGGTAAAGAACCGTATACGGCGATTTTGGTCGATGCCGAGGCGGCACTTGAAAAAAACTTTGGGCCGGTTTCTGTGGACGTGCCATACAAGGGACATTTCGCACAATTAGCCAAACTGAAGAAGCAACACCCTGATCTGAAAATTCTCCCGTCGTTTGGTGGTTGGACGATGTCCGAACCTTTCCACGCGATGGCTAAAAACCAGCAAGCAATGGATCAGTTGTCTAAAACGGCTGTCGAGTTGATTGCAAAGTAAGATTTCTTTGATGGCATAGATTTGGATTGGGAATACCCGGGTGGTGGCGGTTTAACTACGTCGCCTTGGAACCCGGATACCAAGCTTTCTGATGAGCAAAAGGTGCTAGAACGTGATGCGTTTACTTACCTAGTAAAAACCTTACGTGGTGACTTAGATGTGCTGGCTAAGTAAATCAAGCGAGAGTACGAGTTATCGACTGCGGTGGGTGTTGGTCCAAAAGCCGCAGGCATCGATTGGAAAGCGGCTCAGCCCTACTTAACCAATATGTTTGTTATGACTTATGACTTCCTAGGAGGCTGGGGCCAAGAAACCGGACACACCACCGACTTGCATGTGACGGATCGCAGCTAGTGGGGCATGGGCGCAGACGTTTTCATCAAAGCGAAAGCCGATTGGGCAAAGCAAGCGAACCTAGGCGGAATATTTACTTGGGAACTTTCAGGCGATCCGAAAGGGGAGTTGGTTGAAGTGATGTACCAAGAAATGCAGAAGTAGCGAGTAACATTCACTAAGTTAAGCCGTCGCATACCACGACGGCTTTATTTTTGCTGCTAGCATTCAAGGGGTAATAAAGTATCCGCCCCCCATTCTGTCCATGAGCCATCGTAGACAGACAGGTTGTGGTAGCCGCACACATAAGCCGCAAGCAAAACGATACAAGCCGTGACACCAGAGCCACAGCTGAAAATAGTCGGCTGCCCTTTATCAATGGGTAATGCACTCACGATCGGCTGTAACTCTGATGTTGGCTTAATGTGGTTGTTGGTTAACAACTCTTGAAATGGCAAGCACACCGCATGAGGAATATGCCCACTGCGTAGACCTTCTCTAGGCTCAGGCACCTCACCGAAAAAGCGGGCTTTCGATCTAGCATCAACAATATTGGCACTTCGGTTTTTAGAGTGAGCCAATACGGATTGAGCATCGAGAAATGCGGTATCAGATAAGCGTCCCGAGAAGCCACCTACCTGGTGCGGTTGTTCCAACTTATCGACAATAGGAAATCCAGCGGCTATCCATGCTGGTAACCCTCCGTTGAGCACTCTCACATTGTTATGTCCCATCGCTTTGAACATCCACCATGCACGAGGTGCAGCCAGAGTACCGGAATTGTCGTATACCACGATCAAATCTTCGTTATTCAATCCAAGTTGTTGAGCACTGCTATTAAAGCCTTGTTCCGTCGGCATCATGTGGGGCAGATTGGAGTTAGGTAGGCAAAAGTCGTTGTCGTAATCAAAACGTAGGGTGCCTGGGATCCATTTATCTTTGATTTTTTCGCTTTCAGAAGGGATCTGGAAGGTAATACTAGCATCAAGGAGTTTTACATTAGGCTGACCGAGCAGGCCTTTCAGTTCATGGACGTTAATTAACGCTGGCATAGCTAACTCCTTCCTTAATAAGGTATAAAATGGTTAACGGATAAATTGGGTGGGTCATTCGCATTTTAAAAACGTGAGCGGCTGCTTGAAGCGAGAATCTGTCGTTTGACTAAAGGTCGCCATTGAGCCCTCAGGACACGTGATAGAAGTTGGAACCGACACTCGTTGTTGACCGATATTTTCGGACTCAATGGTTAGATAGCGTCTTTGCCCATCGAGCGATTGTGTAAGGGTATTACTTATTACCCTCGCAGATACGGTATGAGTTTGATCGTTCGAGGAGGTAAGCAAAAGGATAAAAGCAAGCACAATTACTGTACCTAAAAAAACTAAAATATAGGTTTTTGGGTTGTCCAAGGTCGAGTTCCATACATTGGCAATATATATGTTTTACAACAAAAAATTAGTATGTTCAAAAAGAACGATATTATTTTAGGTTAATACAGGGCTTAGGCTATCTAAACATCTTTTTTAGTGCTGTTTATTCAACATCAAGCGCTGAGAGTGACAATGCTGTTTAGCGATACGATGGACTATATGTTTAAGAGCCAGACGTTTCCTAGTTTAACGTTAGATAATGGGTATCTCTAGCCGTCATGGTCAATACGCTTACGATTAAGTCGCAAGAAAAAATCCCAACCAATTGAGGTTGGGATTTTTATTTAATAACGTTAAGTGTTCACTTGTGTGAAGCCTTAAGTTCGAGCGTTAATTAGGAATGACACACTGGACAATTCGGCATCTTCATCAAATTCATTTCACGCCAAGACATACTTAACGCATCCAGAATCAAGATCTTGCCTTTTTTCGGTTGGCCATAGTTGGCGATAACCTTGATGGTTTCCATCGCTTGTACCGCGCCCACAATACCAACCACTGGTGCCATCACGCCTGCCTCCACACAGCTTAAGGCACCACTACCAAACAGAGCACTTAAGCATTGGTAGCATGGTTGGGTAGGGTCATCGTAAGTGAATACACACACTTGCCCCTCCATACGAATGGCAGCGCCGGAAATTAGTGGCGTTTTCGTCGCAAAGCATAAGCGGTTAAGTTGATTGCGAGTATCGACGTTATCAGAAGCATCAACGACGATCGTGTGTTGCTCAATCAATGATTGCAGTTCGGCATCATCAAGACGCTTAGCAATGGTCTTTATCGTAATGTGAGGGTTAAGCTCTCGTAGCGCATCTGCGGCTGATTCGACTTTCTTGCGACCAATATCGGCATCGTGATGGAGTACCTGGCGCTGCAAGTTCGACAGCTCAACAATATCATCATCAATCAGCGTGATTTGGCCCACACCAGCGGTGGCTAAGTATTGGCTAGAAGCACATCCCAAACCACCAGCACCAAGGATCAAAACCGAACTCTGTTTTAGCGCTTCTTGGCCGTCAAAATCGAACTGGCGCAAAATGATCTGACGGTTGTAACGTAGCATTTCCTGATCGGAAAGAATATCCACAGCAGCTTCCTAGTGTAGGGTTGAGTTGAACAGCTGAATTTGAACCGTTTCGCCAACGTCAACGCTGCCGCGCTCTCGCTCCAACACAACAAAACAGTTTGCCAAGCTCATTGAGCGGAATGCGCCCGAGCTTTGGTTACCAGTGGTTTCTACCACAAATTTACCGTCTTCAAGTGTGTAGACACCACGTTGATAATCGGTACGACCTGGTGATTTCTTAAATGCAGTTTTGGTGATAGCAGGAATCGATTCCGGGGCTTTCCACTCAGTATGGCCTGCTAATTTTGCCAGCATAGGTTGAACGAGAACATACATGGTCAGCACGGCAGAAACTGGGTTACCTGGAAGGCCGCAGAACCAAGCTGTACTCAACTTACCGAAAGCAAAGGGTTTACCTGGTTTGATCGCCAGTTTCCAGAAACCGATTTCACCAAGCTCTTCTAAGATGTCTTTGGTGTAATCCGCTTCACCGACACTCACGCCGCCAGAAGTGACCACAACGTCTGCCAGTGTTTGAGCCTGTTCGAATGTCGCTTTGAGTGTTTCAGGGCAGTCAGGGATGATACCAAGATCAATCGCTTCACAACCGAAGTTTTCGATAAGTGGCTTAATGCCGTAGCGGTTGCTGTCGTAGATTTGTCCTTCTTCCAGAGGCTCTCCCAATGATTTCAGTTCATCACCCGTAGAGAAGAACGCCACCTTTGGTTTACGAACCACAATCACATGGCTTACGCCAAGAGAGGCGATCATGGGAATATCACGAGGCGTTAAACGTGTGCCTTTGACCAAGACGATATCGCCTTGCTTGATGTCATCACCTGTTGGGCGAATGTTGTTTTGTGGCTTCACGTCAGTCTGATTGAACTGGATGCCAGCATCCGTCACTTCCGTGTTTTCTTGCATGATAACCGCGTCGCACCCTTGTGGGATTTTTGCGCCAGTCATGATGCGAACACAAGTGCCTTGCGGCCATTCACTATCAAACGGTTGACCTGCAAAAGATTTACCCGCCAGTGGCAACACCGAAGATAACTCAAGATCTTGAATGCGGATAGCATAACCGTCCATTGCTGAGTTATCGAAAGGCGGTACATGGATTGGAGAAAGAATGTCTTCAGCCAGTACAAAACCGAGTGCGTCAGCAAGGGGTAGAGCAAGCGTGGTTTGGATAGGTTTGATTCGCGATAGCATCTTATCCATCGCGTCTTCAATTGGCATCAAGCCAGGTGCGTCGCAGCAGCCCATTGAGAAAATCCTGTGTTCTTTTGTTTTGTGGCAACTCTACCATAAAAAGCCGATCGAGTAAGAATGTCCACCGATAAAATATGGGTGTAATTATTCAAAAATCCAAGTATCCTTGTCAGCCATCCGAAAGGGGTAAATCACCTGCGGAACTCAACATAATCAGCTCAGTAACCTCCTGTTATGCACCTTATTGTCAGACACGAAACTGGGCAGCGTAAAGCTAGTCGCGTGAATGAAATTTGAATTAAATTTTAGGGCGTTTAGCAGCAGTAACAAAAGAGGAAGTGGAATGTCGGGTCTTAGCGAGTCAGCAAAGTTAGTAAAAGAAGCGCTAGAGCAACGTGGTTTGGAAACGCCAATGCGTCCTAATAGCGTAAGCCGTGAAGAAAAGAAGGAAAAGATCGAATACCACATGCGTGAGATCTTAGGCCTCCTTCAACTTGACCTTACCGACGATAGCTTAGAAGAAACGCCGCACCGCATCGCGAAAATGTACGTTGATGAGATCTTCTCTGGTCTGGATTACGCGAACTTTCCTAAAATCACCGTGATCGAGAACAAGATGAATGTCAGTGAGATGGTTCGTGTGAAAGACATCACCGTAACCAGTACTTGTGAACACCACCTTGTGACCATTGATGGTAAAGCGGCAGTCGCTTACATTCCGCGTGGTAAAATCATTGGTCTATCAAAAATCAACCGTATCGTACGTTTCTTCGCACAGCGCCCTCAAGTACAAGAACGCATGACTCAGCAAATCTTAGTCGCACTTCAAACGTTATTAGAATCGGATGATGTAGCGGTAACGATTGATGCCACTCATTATTGCGTGAAATCACGTGGCGTGATGGATGCAACCAGTGAAACGACTACGACGGCGTTAGGTGGCATCTTTAAGAGTAACCCTGCCACTCGTGCCGAGTTTTTACACGGCTTGCGTTAATCATTGCGGCTTGTGTGGAGCTGAAAAGTAAATTTCTAAGAGGATGACAATTGTCATCCTCTTTTTATCTATTTGAAATTAAATGACAAATTAAACTGGATACGACAAAAATCATTTATCGAACTCTGTATTGACACTTACATAATATCTCTTTAATATCTGCGCCCAGAAAACGGTTGCGAGGTGTTAAACCTATCTGTTTTCACCATGTAACCCCTCAAATTCAGCTGATCTCGGTCAGTTGTCTTTCTTTTTTTAATTATAGAAAGACAACAAAATTGAGACTTGGCATGACCACACAAACTACCATCAATTCGGTAACTCCCGCTTCTACTCAAGCATCTGAAAATAGCTGGCAAAAGAAAGCTATCCTAAGCGTTGCATTCTTGATGGCGACGACCTCAGTAGGTCCGGGCTTTTTGACCCAAACGGCGGTTTTCACCAATATCTACAAAATTGACATGGCATTCCCAGTGTTCGCATCGATGTTTATCACGTTTGGCATTGTGATGAACTTATGGCGTATCGTTGGTGTATCAGGTATGCGTATTCAAGATATCGCCAATAAAGTCGCACCGGGTATGGGTTATGCTGTTGGTATTCTACTCGCGCTTGGTGCGGTCGCGTTTAACTTTGGTAACGTAAGTGGCTCAGCTCTTGGTATTAACGTGCTAACTGGTGTCGACACCACATGGGGCGCAATGTTCACGGGCGTTGTTGGCTGTTTATTGTTTGTGGTGCACAACGCGTCAAAGCGCATGGACCAAATGGCTCGTTACCTTGGTTTGTTTATGATCATCTTGATCGCTTACGTTGCGATGACAAGCTTACCACCAATGGGTGAAACCCTAAGTGCTGCTGTGATGCCAACGGACATTGGTAGCCTGCTGCTTCCAACACTGACGATTGTTGGTGGTGCTGTCGGTGGCTACTACACAGGTGCGCAGCGTTTGGTCGATATTGGCTTGCAAGGTAAAGAGAATATCCCAGCCATTAAAACCGCAGCATGGGCTGGTATCTCCATTGCGATTGTGATTCGAATCTTACTTTTCTTGGCGGTGTTTGGCGTCATCGCAACAGGTGCAACGCTAGATTCATCGAACCCAGCAGCAGATGCCTTCCGTCAAGGGGCTGGTGATGTGGGCTATTTTATCTTTGGCTTAGTGTTGTTCGTCGCATCGATTACCTCAGTAGTGGGTAACTCGTACATGGCAATTTCTCTAATTAAAACACTATTCCCAATCGTCGCTCGTAATGAAAAAGCATGGTGTGTCGGCTTTATTATCATTACGTCGCTTGGCACAGTAATAATGGATATGCCAATTCTTCTTCTGATGCTAGCAGGTCTTGTTAATAGCATTATTCTACCCATCGTATTGGGCATGGTGTTGGTGGCAACGCGCAGAAAAGACATTGTTGGTGACTACAAGCATCCAGCCTATCTGATGCTGACAGGTATTGCGATTGTAATGGTGATGGCAGCATCAAGCATGACCAACATTAGTAACTTCATGGCTAAATTTATCGGATAAAACCAAGTTCTTCGAATAGAGCCAGATTTACCGGGAAATCAACTTTATTTGGATACCAAAGGGGCCTCATTTACGGCCCCTTTTTTTAGGTTTGTTTTGAGGGTGTACGAACGATTTCTGGCCAATACATTTTCACGTAACCAACCGATACCCACACCACCAAAATCGTTGCAATACTTAGCTCCAAAAAGCCAAAGTCATGCAGCCAATGCCAATGTGGGTGAGACTCCGAAAAGAACGAGGTTAAACGATGCATGGCAATCGCACTGATCACGGATGGAAAGGTAACCGCCGCGATAGAAGGCTGGAAGTTGAGACGTAGTAATCGGAAATAACACAAGTAAATCAGCAGCGTCATCGTAATCGCAATGCCAGCTAGTGCGCCCGTCAAAATTGGGTCTGGTTCGCCAAAGTTAACCAAATAGGCGGCGAGAGATAAGTTCACTGGAGCCGCCATGATCGCCAGAGTCGGGCGTGCTTTGCGAGGTAAAGAGCCAAAGAAAACCAAACGATACAAAACGAGTGGCAGCATAAAGAAGTAGATGCCAATACACATCATCGCTAGGGTTTCAGAAAACACATTATGGCCGAACTGAGAACCCGCCAGCGAGCTGCTGATTAATCCTACCGGATATAAAAACCAACTTGGCACAATGTTCGACATCTTAAAGTTCACGATCTGGAAGCCGAAGAACAGCATCATCATCGTAAAATGGAGCAGTATCGCTACAAACCACAATGGGTACGCAATAATAGGGGCAACGGCGGCAAGGTAGTCACACAAAACCAGCAAGGCCATACTCATTGGAGCCATTAAACTACCACTTAAAGGATGGCGGATATCAGCTAAAAATAGGCGAGGATTGGTCGCGTATTTGATCAGAACTGGGGCAAGAAGAATCGCTCCAATGGCTGCGAGAAACGGTCTTATTGGCTCACCAACTTCAGGAATATAAAGTGCCCATGCTTGGCCAAGTCCTATCATGCCGAGTGCCAACGCCGCTTGAGATGGCGGGACACTATAAAATTGCACAAGTCTTCTCCAGTTCAAACCTACTCCGAATTTCTACTGCTCGATGCTGACCCAAAGTCGTTGCTCAATGCCAATCTACAGTATTTGGGTGGATTACTCTATAATGGGCAGAATACTAGCAAGATTAATGAATGGTTACCCTTATTCTATATCGGTAAATATCAGGGAATGGGAATTTTGTGAGGTTGATGGCGAATATTTGTAGGGTGATGCAAAAAATTACGCTAACTAGCACCAAACTGGCTTTATTTATCAAAGATAATTTGGTGCCACTATTAACTTAAGCCTTATTATCAGGGAGATCTTGCTGGCGTAATTTTTCATTTTTAAGCGTACGTTGCAGTAGTTGACTGTAAATCGGTTGTCCACCAAGTAACTGTGCCACAATGACCGCGCCCAAGCAGGTAATAATGAGTGGCAAAATTAGGTAGTAGTTATTGGTCATCTCAATCACGAGCAGAATACCAGTGATTGGGGCACGTACGGTTGCGGCAAATAACGCCCCCATACCTGCAATCGCAAACACACCGGGATCGATGGCAAGGGAGGGTAGCAAAACATCAGCACTTGCACCAAATGCGTAACCAAATAGAGTACCTAATGCCAACATTGGCGCGAAAATGCCACCAGGTGCACCAGAGCCAAAGCAAAGTAGGGTAGTGACCACACGCCCAACAAACAGTAGCACCAATAGAGAAATGGAGTAATTGCCATTGGTGATATCAGGGATGAGAGCGATACCGCCCCCGGTTAGTTGAGGAAGGTAAAGCAGTAGCAAGCCAAACACGCCCCCGAGGGTTGCACCAGTGAGTAAATAACGCTTACGATCATTTTTGTGTAGTGCGACAAAGCTGTCTTGAGCAACGGTGATCAGTTTGTTAAATAGAACGCCAAATACACCAAATAGAGAGCCAAGCAGCAGGAATAGCCATAGTGATTGAAGCTCTGGTGATTGGTATTGCGGCATGGTGATTTCCGCACTTTGGCCATTGATTGCACGGAAAACGATAGTCGCCATGATGGAAGAAATGATCACCGCGTGAATTGATATTAATGAGTAACGGAACTGAGGACGCATCTCCTCAATCACAAACATAATGCCCGAGAGCGGTGCGTTAAACGCAGCGGCTAAGCCCCCAGCGGCACCAGAAGCCAGTAGTGAGTGACGCGTATCGTCATCCTTTACTCGGAAGATATCGGTGACCATGCGAGAGACAGCACCACCCATTTGAACGGTAGGGCCTTCACGGCCAAGCACCATGCCTGAGCCTAATGCTCCCACACCGCCGAAAAATTTTACGGGAATGACACGCCACCAACGAACTGGGCGAATGTTATCCATCGCGCCTTCAATTTCTGGGATGCCTGACCCGGCTGCTTCAGGGGCAAAGCGGTGTACTAGGTAGTAGCCGACAAAAGCAAGGACTGCACTGATTATAATGGCAGCCAGCCAAAGAGGTAGCACGTTGCCAATTTCGCTCTTTAACCAATCAGTGCGAGTTTCAGAGACGAAGTTCACTGCGATTTGAAAGTATGTACCGACCAAACCTGCCAAAGTACCGATGATAGTGGCCATAAACAGGACGGAAAATGGCGTTGCCCCTCGAGAGACAAACTGATTAATTACATCTTTTGGTACGCGGGCTAATACAGATTTCACTATTCTCTCGTGCTTGGTCATTAATAGATTCTCCTAAACGCCAGTGGAAGGAACGAAAGAAATTATACGCCTCGCAGAGGTTAGACCTAATCAATAAAGGTGCAATGTAGCTTTCCACTATTGATTTTTTATCCATCAACTGAGTCGTAACTCTCTTAGGCCGCTGGTTTAATTTTATGCAATATTTTTTTATAGGTAAAACTTGTTTTTTGAGCAAAATGAACCATGCTTTAGATGTAACGCAACATAACTGTTTATAGGAGGGATGTGAGGTTTCACACACAATTTGGATGGATTCAAACCCTACAGAAATTCCTCGTTGTTTGTTTGGGATGCATCTATAGACTTCCCAATTCGCATACTCACGATTGAGTTACGAGGCTGAGGCGCACGCAAATGTGCGCCTTTTAAATGCGTCAAATCTGATGTTTGTGCTTGCGCTGTCACAGTATAGACGTAAAGATACTCACTTCACTCACGTTAATAAAAAGCGTCATGCACGGATTTTCAGTTTCTCTATTGCTCGGTTCGACATTCATCGCTGGACTGTTTTCATCGGAGGCCCACGGGCAAAATGTTTGGTGGCTGGCAATGTTGTCTAATATGCCACTTGTTCAGTTTCAACAAAAGTTACAGCAGAGTGTAGATTGGTATCAATGTGATTCCCAAGCGGGTGTTAATGCTTACTGCTTGGATGACTTTAAGTATTATCAGCAGCACTTATATGGTGAGCTTACGTTGCGACAAGATGAAATACATTTGTCTTTTTTGACCGATTACCAAGCGCAAACCCTCAGTGAGTTGATCTTAAATCTAAGAAAGGATGGGCTCGTACTGAGCAATATGGTGATAGAAAAAGAACAGTTCGATGTAGTAAATGCGTTAAAAGAGGAATCTCCGACACAGGTTGATAAAGATCTGATCTTATTTATCAATCGCTATCCACAAGATGCAGAGCGACACCTTGATTGGCGATTGGCAGACGAGTTTGACTCTCCCTTACCGAGAGTCAAAGTTAGGTTGCTCAGTGATGGTGAAATGATTGAACTAAAGATTATTCGCTTTTAGTTTCGTTGTGTAGTGCAAGGAAGGTCACCATCGCCGATTCGTCCAAGAATCCATCTGATTTTTTATGAGTTCTTAGGTATTGATAGCCTGCAATGAGCTTACGATGTTTCGCCTCTTCACTCTGTGAAATCGAATTATTCATTACGTGTTGGTAAGCGATTTTATACGCCTCGATATCGACGACTTCTGCTTGGCGATACAAATAGCCACAACCTGTGGCTAACCATTCTAATGAGCAATTGGCACGCATCGCGATTTGGTTGGCTTTTGTTAAGCTCGGTTCACTGCCTCTTAAGTATTTTCGGATCAATGCTTCAGAAACGTCGACACGACGTGCAAATCCGCTGATACTTTCTTGTCCAATTAACGTGGCTAAACGTTCCGCAAATGACATATTTCGTACTCCAGTTCGAATTGCGAAAGTTTACCTGTTGAGACAGCCTCAAAACAAGACTAGGATGGTTGCAGATTAAGAAAAGGAGAAAACCCATGGTTGCAAAAATCGTGACTGCACCGAACGGCCCAGAATTTTCTGAACTGGTTCAAGGATATTGGCGTGCAGTTGATTGGGGGATGAGTGCGCAAGAGCGTTTATCTTTCCTCAAGCAACATATTGAGTTAGGTATTACAACGGTTGATCACGCGGACATTTACGGAAACTACGAATGTGAAACGTTATTTGGCGAAGCATTAGCATTAGACAAGAGTGTTCGTTCGCAAATTCAGATTGTCACTAAGTGCGATATCAACTTGTGTGGTGACAAAACCCCAGAGCGTAAAATCAATCACTATGACACCAGTGCAGCGCACATTTACCAATCGGTGAATAATTCGTTAGAGCGTCTGAACGTGGATGAAATAGATGTGCTGCTGATCCATCGTCCTGATGCTTTGATGGAGGCAGATGAGGTTGCAGAAGCGTTTGCTGAGTTGCATAAAGTCGGCAAAGTAAAACATTTTGGTGTGTCTAACTTTACGCCACGCCAATTTGAATTGCTGCAATCTCGTTTGAACAAACCATTAGTCACCAACCAAGTGGAAATCAGCCCACTGAACTTCGCCGTGGCGCACGATGGAACACTCGACCAAATGCAGATGCAGCGAACTCGTCCAATGGCGTGGTCATGTCTTGGCGGAGGGGGCATCTTTACCGGTGAAACGGAACAAGCAGTTCGCGTTCGTAATGAATTAGAAGCGATTCGTCAAGAAATGGGTGCTGACAGTATTGATCAAGTCATTTACGCTTGGGTGCGTCGTTTACCATCGAAGCCAATTCCAATCATTGGTTCGGGTAAAATAGAGCGCGTTCATGCAGCGGTGAATGCATTGGAGTTTGA
Organism: Vibrio sp. PID23_8; assembly: GCF_003584965.1. Taxonomy (NCBI): domain Bacteria; kingdom Pseudomonadati; phylum Pseudomonadota; class Gammaproteobacteria; order Vibrionales; family Vibrionaceae; genus Vibrio; species Vibrio sp. PID23_8. Next base: position 15,866 of record NZ_LIXE01000015.1, read on the forward strand.
GTTGACACGCGAGCAATGGTACCGAGTTTGGGTTGCTTCTAAAGGCCATGGTGTGCCATAGAGGTCACTGCTTCTTTTTAAGATAATAAGGCACCCTTTACAGGGTGCTTTTTCATTTTTATTAATTCCCCTTACTACACGACTTACGCACTGCCTAAAGTAAGTTGATTTTATTTGATCAGTCTGGCTATTCGGGCAAATAAATATACGGCGGATTAAATAAATAACAGTTTACTATATTCACTCAGTCAACCATATTGCGTATCGCTCGATAAGCGACTAATAAATATGAATTCCTCGTTGCTTTTTTCGTATTATATATGGTAACTATCTGGTGAGCTTCTGCTCAGAGTGTTGAATAATTGAAGGTGGTTGAATGTCTTTCCCTGTACTTATCTGTGATGATTCAGCCTTAGCTCGTAAGCAAATGGCGAGAGCCCTGCCTGCAACATTGAATGCAGATGTGACATTTGCTATTCATGGCAAAAATGCGCTTGAAGAACTCGCGCAGAAAGTCATGGCAAAAATGCGCTTGAAGAACTCGCGCAGAAAGAATTTAAGCTCATGTTTCTTGACCTCACCATGCCAGAGATGGACGGTTTCGAAACGTTAGAAAACATGCAGCGACTAGGAATACAGACCCCTGTTGTCGTCGTTTCTGGTGATATACAGCCGAAAGCAAAAGAGAGAGTGTTCGCACTTGGTGCAAAAGCGTTTATTCAAAAGCCCATCGCACAAGATGAGCTTAAGTCAGCGTTAAAAGAACTGGTTCAACCTGAATCCCGTCCTCAAGTGATTACGCCGACTATCATTGAATTGCCAATATTGCGTCGTCGCGATATTTATATGGAAGTCGCCAACGTCTCGATCGGTCGTGCGGCGGATGCCTTGGCGCGTCACTTCGATGTGTTCGTGCAATTGCCGCTGCCAAACGTGAACATTTTTGAAGTGAGTGAACTCCATATGGCGTTGCGCGATTTGGCCTCTTACGATAACGTCTCAGGTGTGTGCCAAGGCTTTTGTGGGGAGGGCATTGCAGGCGAAGCGCTTGTCATTTTGAGTGACTCTAGCGTTGCGGATTTAAAAAAGCTGATGAAGGTACCAGCAGACAGTGAAGAGTTAGAAGAGCTTGAGCTGTTGATGGATATTTCCAACATCCTAGTTGGCTCGTTCCTAAATGGGCTAGGGGAGCAATCTGAAGTGCGTTTCTTCCAGAGCCCGCCAGTATTACTCGGTCAGCATATTTCGATTGATTCCATTATAGAGTCCACGACGGGGGCATTTAGCCGTACCATGACATTTGAAGTGAGCTACAACATTGAAGGCACCTCGATCCGTTGTGATCTTCTGTTTATGTTTGTCGATGAATCATTGCCGTTGCTCGACAATAAATTGTCGTACTTGATGGAGGATTTCTAATGCTGAATTTGCCTGCAGAATTCGAACAGTTCCATTGGATGGTCGACATGGTGCAGAATGTCGATATGGGACTTGTAGTGATTGATAAAGATTACAACGTACAAGTGTGGAACGGCTTTATGACCCACCATAGTGGTTTACAATCTCATGAAGCGATAGGGCGTTCGATCTTCGATATTTTTCCGGAGATCCCACAAGAATGGTTCAAGCTAAAAACCAAACCTGTTTATGACTTAGGTTGTCGGAGTTTTATTACTTGGCGTCAGCGTCCTTATCTGTTTTGTTGCCGTAATGTACGTCCTGTCACCCAGCAAGCTGAGTTTATGTATCAGAATGTTACGTTGAACCCGATGCGCTCTCCAACAGGTAAAATAAACTCCTTGTTTCTATCTATCCAAGACGCGACAGCGGAAGCGATCATCTCTCAATCATAATCGCTCGAACATCTGGGATGTATAGCCAAGCACTGTCTTGGCTTTTTTCTATACTTATTCTGTGTGCCTTCAAATACAGAATGTCTAAATGGACTTTAATCACGCTCTAAAGCTCTATACCGCAGAACAAGTTAAGAATGGGGAAGTCGTTGCGGCTCAAATTGCCGGCGTTTCTATGTACAGCCTCATGCTACGTGCAGGCATGGCGGTTTACGAGCGATTTCTTCATTTATATCCCCGCGCGAGAAATGTGCTGGTGGTTTGCGGTAAAGGTAATAATGGTGGGGATGGGTACGTATTTGCCACAATAGCAAAACAAGCTCAGCTAAATGTAAACGTATTTCAACTGGGTGATCCCACAGCCTTGACCGGAGATGCGTTAAGAGCGTTTGAAGATTGGCAATCCGTGGATGGTAAAAACAGCAGTTGGGACGATTGGCATACGGCTTTGCTTGAAGCGGATGTTATTGTAGATGCGATGCTCGGCACAGGCTTAAGTGGCGAGGTAAGGCAAGACATTCAGCGCTATATAGAGCAAATCAATCAAATACACTGCCCTGTAATCGCTGTCGATATTCCTTCAGGTTTAAGTGCAGACACAGGTGTTGTGCTTGGTGGTGCGATTCGCGCTGATCACACGGTCACTTTTATTGGTGTTAAGCAAGGTTTGTGTACCGCACAGGCAAGAGAACATGTCGGTGAGTTGCATTTTTCTGGCTTAGGCGTCAACGTTGCATTTGAGTCGGTGCAAGAGGAAAGTGCTTTAGGTATTGATCACCAGATTATCAGTCGACTGCTCCCCCGGAGAAAAGCCGCCGAGCATAAAGGGGATAACGGAAAAGTACTTTGTGTTGGAGGGAATCAAGGGATGTCCGGTTCTATTCGGCTCTGTGCTTCTGCTGCTCTTCGTTGCGGCGCTGGTTTAGCGGCCGCGATTTCTCATCCTGATTCCCTTATTCCGCTGCAAGTAAGTTGCCCCGAAGTAATGAGTCAGAGTATTACCTTGGAAGCGTTACAAGAAATGGAAAACGAACTTACCCAGCGTATTCGTTGGGCGGATGTGCTGGTGTTTGGGCCCGGTTTCGGTATGGATGAATGGGCGATAAATTCTTATCAAATGCTCTCACAACAATATAAGCCGAAGGTCGTAGACGCTGACGCACTTAACCTTCTTGCGATGTTGACGGACGGAGGAGCAACTGACGTCGCGATAGATGAATTTCGTATTATTACCCCTCACCCGGGCGAGGCAGCTCGCCTTTTAGGGGTAACCACGACGGATGTAGAACGCGATCGTTTTAAAGCAACAAAGCAATTACAGGAGCGTTATGGCGGCGTTGTCGTGCTTAAAGGTGCTGGTACGTTGATTTATGATGGAGTGCGAATGTATGTCTGTCTGGCTGGAAATCCAGGAATGGCCAGTGGCGGCATGGGGGATGTATTGTCGGGGGTGATTGGCGCTTTATTGGCGAAAGGGCTATCGAGCGTGCTTGCCGCTCGTTTAGGTGTGGTCATACACAGTTATGCTGCGGATATCAATGCACAACAATTTGGAGAGCAAGGTTTAATTGCCAGTGATGTTGTCGCCACGCTGAGGCAAGCGATTCACTCGGAATGCTAAAAGGTGAGCATATTCACTGTGCGGCAGAGACTCCCGCTTGTGCTTTCTTTGAATTTTAGTTGCTGGAATGTGACTCTTGTCGCAAATTTATCGCACTGAAAATAGCAGGCATTTTTACTGATTTGCGCTCGACTGCGTGTTTTTTGCTCGTTATTCTGAGGTTAGGGAAGATCATGTGGAAACTTTGACGCAAAGGTTTGCGCAATCGATTGTGAGCTTCTGATAGATAACTTATTGAATTATAGAATGAAGATGATAGTTATCAGGTAAGTTGCAGTTTTTAATATGAACTTTACAAGATGGTATCACAAAAAAAATGCAAATATCAGACTTGTAGGAAAGAAATCACGACCTATAATGCTGAAAACCGGAGCGTCTGCCAACGCTCCGGTTTTTTTGTGTCCGAAGAACAGTGAACTCGTCTGCCAACGATTCCACTACGCACTCTGATATGACACATAATTTTATGAATCAAGGAATTACACAATGCGTATCGAACAAGAACTTAAGTTAGGCTTCAAAGATGTACTGTTTCGCCCGAAACGTTCTACCTTAAAAAGTCGTTCTCAAGTAAATTTAACCCGCGATTTTACATTCAAGCACAGTGGTCGTCAATGGTCCGGCGTTCCAGTAATTGCGGCGAACATGGATTCGGTTGGTAGCTTTGCAATGGCGAAAGCATTAGCAGAGCATGGTGTAATGACTGCGGTTCACAAACACTACACAGTCGATGACTGGGCTGAGTTTGCGAAATCTGCGGATAAAACAACACTCAACAACGTAATGGTGTCTACTGGTACGTCTGATGCGGACTTCCAAAAAACGAAAGACATCATGGCGCTTTCTGATGAGCTTATTTTCATCTGTATCGATATCGCAAACGGTTACTCTGAGCACCTAGTAGAGTACGTACAACGCGTGCGTGCTGCATTCCCAGATAAAGTGATTTCTGCAGGTAACGTTGTAACGGGTGATATGTGTGAAGAGCTAATCCTAGCAGGTGCGGACATCGTTAAAGTAGGCATTGGCCCAGGCTCGGTATGTACCACACGAGTTAAGACAGGTGTTGGTTACCCGCAACTTTCTGCAATCATTGAGTGTGGCGATGCAGCGCACGGCCTAGGTGGCATGATCATCGGTGACGGTGGCTGTTCTTGTGCTGGTGACGTTTCTAAAGCGTTCGGTGGCGGCGCTGACTTCGTTATGCTTGGTGGTATGCTTGCTGGCCACGAAGAGTCAGGCGGCGAAATCATCGAGAAAGACGGCGAACAGTTCATGAAATTTTACGGCATGTCTTCTCAGTCAGCGATGGATAAGCACTCTGGCGGTGTTGCTAAGTACCGCGCAGCTGAAGGTAAAACCGTACTATTGCCATACCGTGGCAGCGTTCACGGTACTATCCAAGACATCCTTGGCGGCGTACGTTCAACGTGTACATACGTAGGTGCAGCAAAGCTTAAAGAGCTAACGAAGAGAACGACATTTATCCGCGTTCAAGAGCAAGAAAACAACGTATTCGGTAAAGAGTAAGTCGATTACTTTTCGGAAAAATCTGTCGATACAACCATAAAATGATATTTACAATCATAAGTTGATATTTAGCACAACCATAAATTGATATTGCCTGTTCATGGTCTAGACTTAGGTAAGTTTACGACAAAATCGTGAAGAGGCAATATTATGTCTGCTCTACCTTTCCCTTCTACTACCACCCTGCTTGAGCTTGAAACTGCGTTTGAAACGCCTGCTCGAAACTTAACTAAATCACGTGGAAAAAATATACACCGTTACGTCAGTGCTAAGATGGGTAAAAGAGTCACGGTAGAGTCTTTTTTAGAATGTGCTGCTTGTTATCATTTTGATTTCGAACCGAGTATCGTTCGCTTTTGTTCTCAGCCGATAAGATTTTCATACTGCCTAAACGGCAAGTCTCATACTTATGTTCCAGATTTTCTAGTTCAATTTGATACGGGTGAATTCAAGTTGTACGAGGTAAAGTCCGATATGGAAAGCTCAAAAGCCGAATTTGAATGTGAATGGGAAGCAAAAGTTCAAGCTGCACTAGAGTTGGGTTTGGAGCTAGAACTGGTTACAGAGGAAGATATACTGGACAAGGTTATCTTTCGCAACCTTAAGCTTTTGCATCGATATGCTTCAAGAGATAACTTGAACGACTCTCATCAAACTCTCCTTACTATTTTGAAAATGAATGGTACGCAAACAGCAAAAAGTTTAGGGCACCAACTCGGTCTAAGTGGAAGAAAAATATTACCATTACTGTGTGATTTACTCTCTCGAAACCTCCTTAAAACTAGCTTAGAAACCCCACTATCACTCGAGTCTGAATTTGAATTGGGTTGTTATGCCTAAGAAATCATTTTCGAGTTTTCATAGGAAGTCAGCACTTCAGCAAGAAAGGCTTGAGCAGAGTGATAGGGTCGTTGATTCTAGCGATGTCGATGAAGCAACATATCAAGATATATCCGCATTTCCTGAAAATATAGCCAATCAGATTACTTTTCGTCTAAGCATTCTTCGTTATCTAGCCAGTAAGTGTGAAAAAATCGTTCCCAAGACCATCGAGCCACATCGTGTCGCATTACAACGTTTACATGACAGGAATATTCCAAGTGCGATATCAATATATCGATGGTGGTTAGATTTACGGAAATCAGACTACAAACCGGTTAGTTTAGCTCCTGACTTTAAAAGTAGAGGAAATAGGGGGGCTAAAGTTCCACCTATTGTTGATTCGATAATAGAACAAGCAGTTGAAAGAGTTATTTCTGGTCGAAAGATCAATATCAGCTCGGCACACAGGCGAGTTAAACGTAAAGTTCGACAATATAACTTAACGCACGGCACAAATTATTCTTATCCTAAATACGAGTCTGTAAGAATACGGGTTAAAAAGAAAACGCCCTTCGAAGTGTTAGTAGCAAAGAAAGGCGAACGAGTAGCTAAAAGAGAATTCCGCCGGATGGGAAAGAAGATAACAACCTCGGCCGTATTAGAGCGGGTGGAAATAGACCATACAATGGTTGATATATTTACGGTACACCCAGTACATCGAGTTACTTTAGGAAGACCTTGGCTCACGCAGTTAGTAGATTGTTATAGTAAAGCCGTAATTGGTTTTTATTTAGGTTTTGAGCCACCCAGTTACGTATCGGTATCGTTAGCCCTAAAAAATGCAATACAACGCAAAGATGACTTATTGTCCTCATATGAATCAATTGAAAATGAATGGCTATGTTACGGTATCCCTGACTTGCTCGTAACTGATAATGGTAAAGAATTCTTGTCTAAAGCCTTTGATAAAGCATGTGAGTCACTGTTGATCAATGTTCATCAAAACAGAGTCGAAGTGCCTGACAATAAGCCTGATGTTGAACGTAAATACGGGACGATCAATACTTCTCTATTAGACGATTTACCAGGGAAAGCTTTTAGTCAATACCTTCAGAGAGAGGGTTATGATTCAGTGGGTGAAGCTACTCTTACACTAGATGAAATTCAAGAAATTTACTTGATTTGGTTAGTAGATATTTATCATAAAGGCTCTAACCAGAGAGGCACTAATTGTCCGAATATCGCTTGGCGAAATGGGTGTCAAGAATGGGAGCCTGAAGAGTTTTTTGGATCTAAAGATGAGTTGGACTTTAAATTCGCTATTGTTGATAGCAAACAACTAACCAAAGCAGGTGTAACCGTTTATAAAGGGCTGACATACAGCAGTGAACGTTTAGCTGGGTATAGGGGTAAAAAAGGGAATCATAAAGTGCAGTTCAAATATAATCCAGAGTGTATGGCAGTCATTTGGGTGTTAGATGAAGATGTGAACGAATACTTTACGGTTAATGCTATAGATTATGAATATGCTAGTAGAGTCTCTCTGTGGCAGCATAAATACAATATGAAATATCTAGCAGAATTAAATTCAGCAGAATATGACGAAGATAAGGAAATCGATGCAGAGATCAAAATTGAAGAAATTGCTGACCGTTCAATTCTTGAAACAAAGAAAATTAGATCTCGTAGGCGTGGAGCTAGGCATCAAGAAAATAGCGCAAGAGCAAAGAGCATCAGCAATACTAAGCTGGTCCCACCCCAGAAAGACGAAGAAGAAATTGTAATTGTAGATAATGAAGATTGGGATATTGATTATGTTTGAGAAATCAATAGATGAATGAAACTCGAGAGGCGCGCATCTCAAAAGCCAAAAGAGCATTTGTATCAACGCCGAGTGTTACGAAAATTTTGAGCTACATGGATAGATGTAGGGATTTGTCAGATTTTGAATCCGAGCCAACTTGTATGATGGTCTTTGGTGCATCAGGAGTAGGCAAGACGACGGTTATCAACAAATATTTAAGTCAAAATAATCGGGACTCTAAAGTGCGAGGAGATGTAGTTCCTGTTCTGCATATCGAGTTACCAGACAATGCGAAGCCTGTTGATGCAGCAAGAGAGTTGTTGCTTGAAATGGGTGACCCCTTAGCGCTTTATGATACCGATCTGGCGAGATTGACGCAAAAGCTGACTGACTTGATACCTTTGGTTGGTGTTAAGTTGATCATTATTGATGAATTTCAGCACTTGGTTGAAGAGAGGTCAAATCGGGTCCTCACACAAGTGGGGAACTGGCTCAAGATGATACTCAATAGAGCGAAGTGCCCGATCGTTCTTTTTGGTATGCCGTACTCAAAGGTCGTATTAAGAGCAAATTCACAACTGCATGGAAGGTTCTCAATCCAATTTGAACTTCGACCGTTCAGCTATCAAGGAGGTGAGGGTGTATTCAAGACATTTCTGAGCCATCTTGACAGAGCGCTACCTTTTGAGAAAGAGGTTGGTCTTGCCAATGATGACCTGCAAAAAAAGCTATATGCTTTCTCCCAAGGAAATATGCGGTCATTGAGAAATCTTATTTATCATGCATCAGTAGAAGCAATTGATAACAACCATGACACTATTACAATAGAGGACTTTGTTTTCGCAGCAGAATTAACGAGTGGTGACAAGTTAAGTACATGGACCAATCCTTTTGGAGAGAATGTCAAAATTACAGACCAAATGCTACGTCCTCCACCAAAGGATATTGGGTGGGAGGACTATCTTAAAAGCAAAATACCGAAGTCAAACAAAAAGGGCAGTGGTGGTAATATGTTTGAGTTGTCCTGATTGAGGTACATTTTGTTATAGTACCTGAGAGCTTGCCTAAAACTACTCCTTCTTACCAGGCTCAAATTGGTAGCATTAGTCCTGTGCACTTCCAGCACGGCTACACCCCCCGAAAAGCTTCAATAACTCTTTGGTTGAATCGTGCCAGTTGAATACTTGACTCAAATGAATCGTTGTTTTTGCAATTAGGTGGCTTAGAGGCAGACAAGTCATCACTCCAGTTAAATGAAATCTCTGCTACCGATGCTGGAAAAAGCTGAGGATCTAAAGCCTTCGTTTGGCTTGATTCATCCACGCGAGACGGTTGTGAGTCTGGATATTCGTAGTTTAGGTATAAACAGGTATCCGGAATGTCAGTCTCAATTTCTTCTGCACATCTAATCATGTTCGACTCGGCGAAGGTGTATAACCAAGCTTCCTGATTAGGTGACTCTGTGACACGGAGGATACGACCGAGTACTTGGCGAAAATAGAGCTCTGTTTTAATCTTGGTTAGGTAACAACAGACCTGCAGCCTAGGAATGTCGGTCCCTTCGCTGACCATGCCAACACTAACAATCCAGTTCTTGGAATGGGCCTCTTTGAACTCCTTGATCTTTTCGTGAGAACTTGTATCTCTGTAGCTAACGACTACCGAAGGTTGCGAGTAACTATGAGTTAAGATACTGGCTATTTTATTAGCTTCTTGGATTGAAGACGCCACAATGAGTCCACCGGCGTTTGGGTTTTCTGCTTGAATACTAATGAGCCGGCTAACTGCTTCCCCGATTAGGTGAAGAAGTGCTTGTTGGTCTTTGAGTATTAGGCTGTATGTTACATCACCTTCATTTATTAGCTGATTGATGGTGTTATATGAACGTGAACCCTCGGTCTCGGTCACCTTTACGTCTTCGCAATCGATAAGGGCAATTTTCGGCTTACGACAAACGCCGTCTTGAACTGCTTGAGCGAGTGAGTATCGATAATCACAAATGATTTTTCCTTCGGGATCGGTGTAAGATGCTAACGTAATCGGTGTACTATCAGAGCGCCACGGCGTTCCAGTCAGGGCAAGAGTGAAAGTTGCAGCATGTTGAACGTCTCTTAATAACTGGTAACCCCATGAATTGCAGTTCTGCTCGTTATCACCACTGCAATGATGAATCTCATCAAATATACACAGTACTTTGTATTTTGCTAGGGTGTCCCAAAAACGTTTGGTCACGAACCGTAGTGATTGGTAGGTCATAGAGCAGCCTGTTTCACCAATCGCACCATTGAATGAGCAGTCTAGTAACCTCGAAAATGTCGATTTTATTTCCTCTGCAACGGTCTTTGAGGGAGAAAAGCACAGTACGAAGTCTATTTCCCCTGTGTCGAGCATTTGTTTCGCCAACGTCGCTGCCATAATAGTTTTGCCTGCACCAGGTGTGGCCTGAGTAAGAAAGTGTACGTGGCCTTTTCGGTACTTCGATTTAGCTAGAGTGATGCACTCTACCTGCCACTTTCTTAACACAACGTAGCCTCTTGTTCCGTTACGAGTTTTATTGTGTTTGTCCAAACATTCAGTTTCGCTACCAAAGTTGCAGCCTTCTTAACAGCGTCAGCATGGGAGGTGTGCAACAGATTGTGGAGGCTCTTTGAACGATTCATTAGTAATTTATATTCGTCAATCTCAGCTAGTGTGATTGTGAGGCTAGATTCAATGTCTTTTTTCTCATCTATCAGCTTAAATTTTTCTGAAGTGGCATCACTGGACTTAACATTTTTAGTCCGCTTTGTCTTAACACGCTTTTCTCTTAGAATGAAATTTGCCACGGCAAACATACTTGTTTTTTTGTAGATTTTATTGTGGCGTACACCTTGGCTCTCGAGTAAGCCTTGTTTTTCTAAGCGTTCTAGTTGACGCGCCACATACAGTCTTGCGGTGTCTTTGTTGCTGTAATGCTCAGAATTTTTCGCAATCAGGTTTCTTATTTGAGTTACACGAAACTCGCTCATTGATGGTAGCGAGATGATCTCGTAGATATCACGATTGACTCGAACTTCTTTGGTCATGATCTTTTGTTGTGATTAAAATGAGGATTATAGTCCGTGGTTATGTGTGCATCAAGAGGCGATAGTCTTTCATTTTATGGGCTGATTAAAATGAAAGACTTAGCAAAAAAGTTTGGCGCAAAATTGCGTGGCATAAGACGTGATAGAGGTGTTTCACAAGATCAATTAGCTTTAACAGCTGATATTGACCGAAGTTATATTGGACGGATTGAGCGTGGAGAAGTAAACATCACACTCGAGAAAGCGTATCAGTTAGCAGAAGTTCTTGAGTGTGATGTGAGAGAATTGTTGCCTTGAAAGTCAAACGGCAAAAGGCCTAAAGTATCTACTTATTCAGCAGTAAATTGTTCTTGAACACGAATGAAAGTGGTTCGTTTATTATCAGCTACTTCACAGCAGTTGCAAGGATTATAGTCCTCATTTTGTTCTAAAGCAAACCACAGAATAGTGGTTTGAGGTTGGAAGCAACAGTATTGATATTAAAGAGTCAGCTACCTATTCGGCAGTACACAGTTCTTCATCGAACGATGACAAATAATGGTTATGATCAGCTACCTATTCGGCAGTACACTGGTTGAAGGTGGCTGCGGTACGTTATTACTCATGATCAGCTACCTATTCGGCAGTACACGATCGGCTTGGTATTGCTTGCTGTAGAGGCTTATGATCAGCTACCTATTCGGCAGTACACAGTTACTAACTTAAGAATAGTATGAATTTATCAATCAGTTAGTAAATTTACTGCCAATTAACCTTACTTTTCTCACAGATGTAAAAAGCTATATAGTTCAATGCTTTAAATTTATCGATAAAAATAGGGTTAAATAAAGGGAACTGGTTGATACGAATTGCTTGCATTTGACAGCCCGTAGCTACTGAAAACCAAACTCCCCTCAAAACTTTGTTCTGGTTTCATTTGTATGTTCAACCGAAAGGGGCTGTTTTTACTTTGACTGCTAACCTCGAGAGAGTGATAGTGAGGGACAATAATAGACTCTTCTTGTCTCATCAGAGCTGGATAAAAAGATTCTCCTCTAGCCATTGCGCGCTTTTGAAGGCGCTTCAACTTTCTGACTTGACCGGCGGCAGTGGATTTGTCGATTGATTGATTACGCACGAACAAAACGTATTCGCAATCTTCGGGGATTTTAGCCGTTGCTGAAATATCGAAATAACCAAGCCGTCTCATTTGAATAAAGTAATGGTGCTTCAACAACAAATCGAGCTCAACTTTACTCGTACTGATAAAAGTTAGCTTCTTGCCGACAGTATCTTTACACCAATCAGGGAAAGAAACTCCAATACTTCTCGTATCATACTTGTAATTGAACCCGTGAAGCGTGCTCAAACACTTTGCGGCGAGCACTTCATTGTCACAACGCTCAGGAATGAACGTGACGGTCTTGTAGTACCAATTCATAGTTAATCACCCTTATGCTGAAACATTCCGCCTTTGATGAGGTTTGCAACCAAGTAATGTAGGTCACTGGTAAGTTCTTGGCTCAACTTTCCTGGTGCAGACAAGCGCTCAATATATTGCTCCGCATTTTGAAGAATGGTAAACAAATCTTTCTCTGTTGATGGATGACGATAACAAGTCACATCGCCTTTGTGAGCGCCAAATCGACTAACTCGCAATGGTTCAAGGGCGTTCGGGTACCAATCATCAATTGTTGCAATGGCCGCTCCTACTTTATAAAGACCAATGATTGGAGAGTGTGCGTTTTCAATCTGAGTATTCTGGAATGTTCGAGCCTTGTCCTTGTTGCCTACTTTTTTTGTGATCTTATTTTCTTTTTCAGTAAATGCTTGGCTTGGGTAAATCTCACTATTTGTTGGGAGTACCAGAGTGGCTTTAACTTCAAATATTGCGAGGCCATTCGATTGGCTGAATGCATCAACAACTAACTGACGGATTGCACTCCACTGTTGATGAGCTTCAAATGCTGATTTTTCTGCATAGTTTGCACGTATATCTTCAAATAGAACAGCCTCTTTAGACCACGGCCAAGGGGTTAGCTCAACGTCATAGCGGTATGCTTTTTTTGTATTTTTCCACAGCCAAGAACCATTACAAATGTTGGCTAGATACCTAGTTACTAATTCCTGCCAACCGATTCGCTTCTCATAAAGCTTAATTAGCTTAATGAGAGTATCTTTAACAGCGTTTGAATTGCATTTGTATGGTTTGCGCAACTCAGAGGAGAATGATACGGAGAAGAAGCACTCGATGTGGCTTGCGGCAAAAGGTAAGTTACAAAAATCGACGGTATGCGGATTTCCATGCGCTAGCGTTTCTGCTGTCGCATTATCTTTGATACTCCCGGTTGAATCATAAGCCAATGAAGCAGTTTCCATCTGCCCAAGCACGGTGCGAGAAGTGTATGTTAGAGGCTCTTTTGTACCATCAGGCCAAACAACAAAAAAGCAAACGTCGGAGGGGTTAATGGAGCGTTCATAAGCTAAGTTGGTTGGTAGTTCCATGATAGTTATGCCTCAGTTTGTAATGCGATATGGTTTTGATGGTACTTATAACGCCATAAAATTTTATTGGGGTCTGTCGTGTTCCCAAAAATGATAGGGTTTATGAGCCCAATAATAGGCTCGGAAAATGCGTGCTTATAGCCTCGTAACGCGTCCTTTTTCTCTACTGGTCGCTCTAGCAGATGAAATCCAACGCAAGAGAGGGTTAGCCACCGCTTCTCCCTAACGCTTTTTATCAAGTCATCAAAGCTATTCAGGTGGCCCTTATAGAGTGAGAGCCATTTTCCTGTTTGTATTGGCACATATTTAATGGCGGAAGTTAAGCTGTCGAATGGCTGAATGCTATGAAAGTCTGCAATAGAAATCTTTGTGGCCCCTCGGGCAAGCCGTTTTGGTAGGGCTTTAATAATAGAGTCATTGGGTATGTTTGGCTTATGCGAGAATTTTAGGATAAAGCTAAATGTGAAATCACACTGCCAGTCATCATGTGTTGATGGGGGAGAAATAGTGCTGTTTGCTTTCTCAACAAATTCTTTGGTTAGGCCTCGTTTGTCTAAATGGAACTGATGAATACAGATAGCAAACGACTCAATTTTCGTTGCTGCGTGTAGCTCTCTCAAATTGCGCTCAAATGCATGCATATATCCATAGAATGCTGTTAGTGAGGGAATGCCGATTGTTACAGAAGAGCTCAAAGCTGTTGCTCCAGAGACAGTGATATTGGGTAAGAGCAAAAATAAACCAGAGTTTGAGTTAGGTTCATTGACACGAGGTTGGGGCAATGGGCATTTTAATTCTTGTTTTAGGAGGCTGTGAAACAACCTAGTGAGTTTGGGGACATACGCAAAACGTTTCGTTTCTTTTGCCTGAGAAAGGTCGTAATTAAAGTGTTCTGTTAGTGTTTGTGCATCTATCCCAGCATCTTGTCGAGAAAGCCATGCTCGAATCATAATTAGAATATTGTCGGTTACCAATTTACGTTGTGCCTGTTTTCGATTCTCAGATATCACTAGCCTGTTCAGCTGTAGATAGCCTTTTAAAGATTGAATGCTTTCTCTTGATAGCCAGTGCTCATTGCTGTTGAGTTTGTGGTGATGTGTATTTGAAAAGTTAGGAACAGATGTAAGCATCCTTAAAGCACCACCACATGTCATAGGTAATACTCCCATGTTAGTGCCGCGGCTGTAACGGGTTAATGCTGTATAGCGATACTCAGTTTCTAGCGCTTGATAACAGTGACTTTGCATCGCTTGAGAGGAAACAGGAGATATTGAAATATATGAATCTTCGTCATCTGGCAATGAAAGTTGTGTTAGGTAGTTGCCAGTTAATGTGACGTCAATTTTTTCTTTATCAAAGCTCTGCAACTGCTTAATTACTGCCTTTTTTGTTTTCTTGTAACAGCCTAGTGTCAGCAACTTAGTCCATAAAATATGTGAATCATCTTGTAGAAAGATAGCAAGGCATGAAATTGAATCGTTCCAGCAGAACTCACTTGTAAGGAAAGCGCTTTTATTGACGTACTTTGAATCATGGCTGTAAGCCCAATAGTGTTGTGGCAGCTTAGATGATGACAACAAATGTTCTGGAAGAGAGCCCAAAGTAGATGCTCGAATAACACCGTCTGCTCGAATGTCAGGAAACTTTAGGTTATGGCTTTTAATGTACTCAACAGTGTTCATGCAAAGATCCCACCACTTTTCATCCCGCAGTTTTTCTTTACATTTCGCTCGATCAAGTAGGTTCTTTTGGTTGGCGGTTTTATCGGTTAAGTTAACCAAAATGGTGAGAGCGTCTAACTCCTTTCCATCGATTTTGATATGTGGAGTGAGAGGGCGGAATGCTTGCTTTAATTCCTTGTTCAAATCTTCTGGCTCTGATTGGAGCAACTCTTTCAGGCTCTCCATTCACCACCTCGATACATAAAACGAACGATTAAACTCATCAGTCTGAAATTCAGCTAACCAAAGACAGAAAATGTCACCAAAATAAAACAGGTAATCATTAACCTCTATAGGCGCGTTTGGCTTAGTTTTATGATTTGGCTTTAAGATGCGTTGTTCAACCATTGAGGCTATCTCGTCCAAACTGCAATTAAGGAACACAGTAGCCTCTAGAGCGTTCATACGAAGGTTAGCGATCAAACCACCGTTATCCCATAAATTAGTCTCTACGTGCCGTAGGAGCTCTCCTAGGATGATGTTGTACTGGAGGTTACGCTCTGGTAATCGAATAGCGCTAAAAAAAATGCGTCCCAAAAGATCCTTAACCCGTAATTCTTTTCTTCCAACAATGGCGTGCTCTAGGTTGAATTTGATCTCACCATCGATCATAGAATGAAACGAACTTGGCCAGTTCGAGAAAAATTGGACGAACGAAAGGTGCTCGAACGGACCATTGCTGATATGAAACCACCAATGTACCAAGCCCCAGCGATAGCTTTGAGTGAGGTCAGGTAGATCTTTAGATTCATTACCAGAAAGCCAATTTGCTACAGCAGAGACAGCGTCACTACTGCTCCCACGACTATGTGTAGTTATTGGTTCTTTGCAACTGCCACAAATTCCATTTACCCCCGATGTCCTATAGTCATATTCAGCACCACAGTCACAAGTGCTGACTAACGGTACATCGTGAATGTGGCAATGATCATAACCCTCAAAATGCCAAAGGTAAGAAGCGTAGCCATTTCCCTGTAAGCACAATGGGCAGCAAGGTATGGACTTAGTTCGGAGTAAGCTACGAGGAAAAACCTCAGCACCACGTATAACAGCACTGGTTGAAGGTGAGTATGTTAAGTTTGTTCTGTTTATTGCCAATCCAAGCAGCTTGGGCGGCTCATTAAACGTCAATTGAGCGAGTTTCAGGAATGAGGCGGTTCGCACGCTGGAACTATTTTGGGCTGAGTATGGGTTTATCCGATTTATATCAGTAGGAAAGCTCTTATAGCCATTGTGGTCGATGTCTTGCAGGTAGCGTTTTGTAGCCTCAAGGAAACGATGAACATCATCATATCCATTTTTATTCGCCACACGAATAAAGAAGCTCTCGAGGCTTTCATCGTTGTACGGTTTAGGTCTTTGCAAAAACACAGAGGCTATCTATCCTTGTTGAGTAATCTCTATTGCTCTATATCAAAAAGATAGTATCAAAATGATTACTTGTGCAAGTCTATGGTATAGAATCTTTCTATCAACATGCCATCTTTATTATTATGACGCACGAATCAACAGACAAATTAAATCACGCGCAGCGGGAACGTTTAGCGTTCATCGATTTCTGCCTCGAATACTATGGGGCTGTTGCTAGGGCGGACCTAGTTCAACAATTCCAAACGGGTTTGGCTTCTTGTTCTAGAGATCTCACCCTGTACAGAGAATTGGCACCTGATAATGCTGAGCTAGTACACCAAACCAAGCAGTACGTGCGCACTGATAGTTTCACACCTTTGTTTGCTCATGATGCTGAACAGGCATTGAATCAACTGATGCAAGGGCATGGAACCTCTCTTCAAGGTGACAAGTCTCAAGTGTGCTTTGATGCTGTTCGGTTGACGCAACCGAAGCAAAGCATTGTCGCAGCGTTGATGCGAGCAATTCATAGTAATCAGGCTATCCAATGCAGCTACCATTCACTTTCCTCTGGCGCTGGCAATAGAACCATTGTCCCTCACGCCATCATAAACAATGGTCATCGTTGGCATGTCCGAGCATATGATCGAAAGACGAACAGCTTTCGTGATTTTGTTTGTAGCCGATTTACAAAAGTAGAGAGCTCAGCAACGCCACCCAAAAACGGTGAATCTGCAAGTTACGACAATGCTTGGAATACAGTTCTGCACCTTGAGATTGGTGTTCACCCTCAAATAAAGCATCCAAAGGCTATTGAACTTGATTATGAAATGACCCAAGGACACCTAGGTATTGAAGTTCGCTCTGCGTTGGTGGGATATCTACTCACGCAGTGGAATGTAGACTGCTCGAAAGAGGGCTCCCTGAACGCTTCGCAATATCAGCTGCACTTAAAGAATACAGATGTGTTATCAGGCTTAGAAAGCACACAGCTTTTACCTGGTTTCAACCAATAAGATTAATGCCGTCCACACGGTTAGGTGTGGATAACAAAAAAATAGGATCCCATATGGACCACTCAGTACATAACAAACTCGTTTCATTTATTTGGTCGATTGCCGACGATTGCCTTCGTGATGTCTATGTTCGTGGTAAATACCGCGACGTTATTTTGCCTATGGTGGTGCTACGCCGTCTCGACACGCTTTTAGAGCCATCAAAAGAAGCAGTATTGGAAGAAGTTAAATTCCAAGTAGAAGAAATGAATGAAACTGAGCTTGATGACGCACCATTGTGCGCTGCATCAGGTTATGTGTTCTACAACACGTCTAAGTGGACCCTCCAAACACTATTTAGTACAGCGACTAACAACCAACAGATTCTGCTGGCTAACTTCGAAGATTACCTCAACGGTTTTAGCGACAACGTAAAAGAGATTGTTGAGTGTTTTAACCTGAAAGCTCAAATCCGCCACATGGCGGGGAAAGACGTTCTGTTAGATGTGGTTGAGAAATTCGTATCGCCATACATCAACCTAACGCCAGAGGTGAAAGAAGATCCTGAGGGCAACAAACTACCAGCGCTCAGCAACCTTGGTATGGGTTATGTATTTGAAGAATTGATCCGTAAATTCAACGAAGAGAACAACGAAGAGGCGGGTGAGCACTTTACCCCACGTGAAGTTATCGAGCTGATGACGCACCTTGTCTTTGATCCAATCAAAGATAACTTGCCACTTTCAATCACAGTGTATGACCCTGCATGTGGTAGTGGCGGTATGCTGACAGAAACACAGAACTTTGTTGAAGAAAAATACCCAGCATCGAACCGTGATATCTACCTTTACGGTAAAGAGATCAACGATGAGACTTACGCTATCTGTAAGTCAGACATGATGATCAAAGGTAACAACCCAGAAAACATCCGTGTTGGTTCAACGCTTTCTACCGATGAATTTTCATCAGAGCGTTTTGACTTCATGCTTTCTAACCCGCCTTACGGCAAGAGCTGGGCGAGTGAACAAAAGCACATCAAAGAAGGCAAAGAAGTCGTTGATGGTCGCTTTAAAGTGAAGTTAAAAGACTACTGGGGCGTTGAGTCAGAACAAGATGCTATTCCCCGTTCAAGTGATGGTCAGTTACTGTTCCTTATGGAAATGGTCACCAAAATGAAGTCGCCGCAAGTCAGCCCATTAGGGGCACGTATTGCGTCGGTTCACAATGGTTCAAGTTTGTTTACCGGTGACGCAGGCAGTGGTGAAAGCAACATTCGTCGTTACATTATTGAAAATGACATGCTGGATGCGATTGTGCAGTTGCCAAACAACCTGTTCTACAACACGGGTATTACCACGTATATCTGGCTTCTAAATAACAACAAGCCTGAAAGCCGCCAAGGCAAGGTGCAGTTGATTGATGCTAGCCTACTGTTCCGCAAACTGCGTAAGAACTTGGGAAATAAAAACTGTGAATTTTCACCAGAGCACATTGCGGAAATTGTCTCGACCTATCTAGATAACCAAACCATTGAACGTGCTATCGATGAGAAAGGCGATTCGGTGGGTATTGCCGCACAAGTATTCAAGAACCAAGATTTTGGTTACTACAAAGTTAATATTGAACGCCCAGATCGCCGCAGTGCCCAATTCCGTGCTGACCTGATTGAGCCACTACGTTTTGAAAAATCACTGCGTGAAGTGATGGAGTACTTGTACGCCGAACATGGCGAAAATGTCTATGAAGCAGGTTTTGTTAAAGGCATTGACAAAGAGATCACCAAGTGGTGTGAAGAAAACAATATCAGCCTAAACAAAGCAGCAAAAACCAAGTTGCTGGATACGAAAAACTGGATTAAACAGCGCACACTGGTTAGTGCAGCAAGCCTGTTGCACGGCAAGATTGGTGACGAAGTTTACAACGACTTTAACCAGTTCAAAAAATTGGTAGATGCAGAGCTTAAATCACTCGGTCTTAAGTTTTCCGCACCTGAAAAGAAAGCCATTTTGGATGCTATCAGCTGGTATGACGAAAATGCAGAAAAAGTCATCAAGAAAGTCGTCAAGCTTAAGCAAGACAAGTTAGACGATTTGCTAGAAAACTACGAATGCGAACTGCAAGACTTGCCTGATTTCGGTTACTACCCAACGGGTAACAACAACGAGTTCGTCACTTATGAGTCAAGCTCAGATCTGCGTGATAGTGAATCCGTGCCACTTGAGCAAAGCATCTACCAATATTTCCTTGATGAAGTAAAGCCGCATGTTGATGAAGCTTGGGTGAACCTAGAGTCAGTTAAGATTGGTTATGAGATCAGCTTTAACAAATATTTCTACCGCCATAAGCCATTGCGCTCAATGGATAAAGTCGCTAAAGACATTATTGCGCTTGAGCAAAAAGCGGAAGGTTTGATTGCTGACATTTTGGGGGGGGATGTAGTTAAAGGGGACACTAAATGAACTCACTAACACCAATGCTCAAACATAATGAATATAAGGATTCTGGTATAAGCTGGTTAGGTTCTATACCTTCTCATTGGGAGGGCGTTCCTCTTTGTTCGGTATCAAAGCTGAAGTCGATAACGAACCATGTGGATGAGCCATTACTCTCTGTTTACTTGGATAAAGGTGTAATTCGATTTGATGAGGTTGAAGCGAAGCGCACGAATGTAACAAGTTTAGACCTTAGTAAGTATCAGTTAGTTGAACCGGGTAACTTTGTCTTAAATAATCAACAGGCATGGCGCGGCTCTGTTGGTGTTTCTGCTCATAGAGGGATCGTTAGCCCTGCATATTTGGTATTACAGTTATCATCAAAAATTTATCCTCGTTTCGGAAATTATTTGTTCCGAGATGGATCTATGGTGGCCAATTATCTTGTTAACTCAAAAGGTGTGGGAACTATTCAGCGAAATCTATACTGGCCACAGCTAAAAAGGGCATTAGTTTTTTTTCCGGGGCTTGATGAGCAAATCGCTATTGCCAATTTTCTTGATGAAAAAACATCACAAATCGATGAAGCGATTTCCATCAAACAAAAGCAAATCGAGCTGCTAAAAGAGCGTAAGCAAATCATCATTCAGCAAGCAGTGACACAAGGTTTGAATCCTAATGTGCCGATGAAAGATTCTGGTGTGGACTGGATAGGAACAATTCCAGAGCATTGGAGCGTCAAAAGAGCTAAATACCTTTTAGATGAAATCAATGAGCGTTCTGAAACTGGGCTTGAAGAACTATTGTCAGTCTCTCACATGACGGGTGTGACCCCACGCTCAGAGAAGAATGTCACCATGTTTATGGCGGAAGACTATACAGGTTCAAAGCTTTGCCACTCTGGTGATCTAGTTATCAATATAATGTGGGCATGGATGGGAGCGTTAGGTGTATCTGACAGAACAGGTATTGTGAGTCCATCATATGGGGTATTCCGTGAACAGCGCGAGGGAACTTTTGTACCTAAATATCTAGAGATGCTACTTAAATCAACTAAGTATGTTGAGTACTACAACAAGGTCTCTACAGGACTACATTCTTCTCGATTACGTTTTTATGGGCATATGTTGTTTGATATGGCTATGGGCTTTCCTCCTTATGAGGAACAAACACAGATTGTTGATTACATAAGCAGAGAATGTTCGAAAGTTGATGAAACTATAACTGTTCAGGCTGAGCAAGTAAGTAAGCTAAAAGAATACAAAACCACCCTTATCAACAGCGCCGTAACAGGTAAAATCAAAGTGACGGAGCAGGTATAAATGGCGGTTGTAGTTGCCAGTTGCACACTAGAAAAGCTGTATTCTGGCGTGCCGATTTTAGCTTCAGACGGTAAGGTTGAAAAAGACGTTCATGGGATGCTTGCCATCCCTGAATATCAGCGCCCATATCGCTGGAATGAAGAGCAAATCACCCGTCTATTGAATGACTTCAAGCTTCATCAGGAAGAGCTGTCAGGTAAGCCTGAAGCGGAGCATTGCCCATTCTATTTGGGCAGTGTGATTTTGCATCAACAAGGTGGCAAGCTGAATGTCATTGATGGTCAGCAACGCCTGACCACTATGGCTTTGATGTCTTACTTGGCCAATAAACATGCCGATCTTAAGCTCGTTTACGAGTCGCCAGAGAGTCAGCAGCAAATCAAACACAATCTTGGTTGGCTGTATAAGCATGAAGCGTCTTTGGCTGATATCGATTTTGCGCAAATCAACATCACCTTGGTAGTGACAGACAGCGAAGATGAAGCTTACCGCTTTTTTGAAACCCAAAACACGGGTGGGGTGCGATTAGCAGGGCCAGATATTATCAAAGCGCACCATCTGCGTGCAGTGGATGAAAAAGACAAACCTGCGGTAAACACCTTTGCCACTCGTTGGGAAGCACTAGGGGATTTAAACCCTGTGGTCGATATCTTACTGCGTGGTCGCCATTGGCAATATCTGAACTTCCGAGACTACCCGCTGCACAACCAAACTCAGCAAGTGCGTAATAGCATCGTTGCCGAATTGGCAGAGCACACAGGCAAAGGCGACGATATTGCCTTTGGTAGAATTGCTCGTACTTATATGCCCAACGGTGGAGAGAGCTTGGCACAGCCTCAAGTTGGCTATGAGTTGCGCCAGCCGTTAAATAGTGGCGCTAATACCATTCACTATTTGCAATATTTTGAGCAACTGCGCCAAACCTATTTATTGAATAACACAGCGCAAGGTGAGCTTTCAGGTTTTTACGAGTTCTATCAAAAGCTAGTGTGTAAACTTGATGGCTGCGGTTATCTTAAACAGCTTTATGACGCTTGTTTGCTGCTTTATATCAGCCAACATGGGCAGCAAAGCCTAGAGATCGCAGCGAAAAAGCTATTCCGCGTGGTTTACTCTCGACGAGTAGAGAACCAGAAAGCAGTAAAAGAGAAATCGGTTCCTGCTTTTGTGAAAGAAACTCCAGTGTTGGACTGGATTGCGATGAGCTATACCCCAGAGCAGTGTTTCGCACAGCTAGACGGTTTTAAGTTGTCGGTGGACAAGAGTGGCTTCGATAAAAACAGCGTTAAAAAACGTTTCGTCGAAAAAGTGTCTCAATACTTTGGCCTTGATATAGAAAAGCAAGATTATGCTAATCAATTTGGCCCTGCATTTAGCCAACACATCTTCGCGTTAGGAGCAAAACATGGGTGATCACTTATCAGTGCAAACTGAGCTTCTGACGCTTGAGAAAATCTACACCGATAACTACCAGTTTTCTATTCCTAGCTATCAGCGTCCTTATGTCTGGTCAGATGATGATGTCTTGCTGCTGTTCAGAGATATTAAAGAAGCGTGTCGATTAAAAGAGCCAAACTATTTTATCGGCACCATCCTGTCCTCTCGCATTGAACAAGATGGAGAGCGGATCTATGAGCTTATCGATGGTCAGCAGCGAACGACGACGCTGATGCTCATGACCATTGCCTTTAAATACGCAGGCATTAAATCCGATCTTGCTGGGCTTGCTGTTTATACATCGAAGAACGGCGAAGATAAGCCACGCCTCCAGTTTTCAATTCGTGAGCCAGTTCAGCAGCTTTTGGGTGGCCTTGCAGGGCTTAAGAACTATGAAGTGCCGTCTAAGGAAACGATCGCCGACAATGCTTATTTGAAACAGATGGGCGTGGCGTTAGATGTATTGACCAAAGAGGTAGAGAAGCTCAAATCAGATAATGAGGTGAGTGCCGAAGTCATGGGGGAATACCTCTACCGCCAAGTTCAATGGGTGAACAACGTTGTTCCAACACAAATGGACTTAAACCGATTGTTCGCCACCATGAACACCGCTGGCATTCAATTAGAGCAAGCGGACATTTTAAAGGCGAAGCTGTTCAAAAATATCCTTACCGATAAAGCACAGTATGATGCAATGTGGGTGGCGTGTGAGCATCTGGAAAACTATTTTGAACGCAATGTACGCAAAGTATTCCCTAATGCTGATTGGTACCATATTGAACCCGAACATTTGGCGTCTTTTGATGCTGAACGCTTCGCAGCAAAAGATGAAACGTCAGAGGCATTGTCTGGCTTGTCGATTGCTGAGCTAGCGTCACAGGTTAAAGTAAGTTCAATTCCTGATAACACCAAGCAAGAGAAGTTTGAAACGTACGATCTGGACGTAGAAACCGTTTACTGTCGCCCAATCATCAAGTTCCCGCTGTTATTGATTCATGCTTACCGTATCTACCTAGCACTCAATGATCACAACGATATTGAGCCGCGCCTCCATAGCGACCGATTGCTGGAAATATTTACCCCACTTATCAATGGCGATGAGCAATCGGTAAAGCAGTTTATCGAAACGCTATGGCAGGTTCGCTACCAGTTTGACCGTTGGGTTGTGAAATGGGTTGAACGTGATGATGCCACAGATGCGCAGCTTGGTTTAACGTATCAATCTCGCAGTAAGTCGAATGACACTTACTACATCAACCGAACGCAGAAAGAGCTGACGGATAGTGTGCTTCTGCAAAGTGTTCGCAACTTTACCGGTGAGCGCAGCGCCCAGTACTGGTTAACACCATTTATTTCAGGCTTGATCCGTTTGAGTATCAAGCAAGACTCTGAGGCGTTAGAGCTGCTTGAAAACATCGACAACAAAATGTCGCTATCAATTGATACTCAGAAAGAGGCCAGCTTTGCACTCGCTGAGGGCTTAGAGCCTAACTGCCAGAGTTGGCAATCACAATCTACGTATTTTGCAAAGTCGTTAGGGACGAGTTTCGAGCACTACTGGTTTCAGAAGCTTGAATATTTGATTTGGAAGCAAATGAAGGCTTCAGAATCTTCATTGTCTTCTGAAGAAGTGAATAAGTTCAAAAAGTACCGAATCACATCCAAAAACTCAGTAGAACATGTTCATCCTCAAAATGATGAGTATAAGAGTGAGTTAGCATATGAAACGTTAAACTCATTTGGTAATTTAGTATTACTTAGTCCCGGTGAAAACTCTTCTTATAGCAATCAAGACGTTGACAAAAAGCGTATCGATTTTGATAGGAAGTCCCATTTCGATGCACTCAAATTAAGAGAAATATTTGGTGTAAAAGGGCAGGGACTATGGGGCAAACAGCAGATAGATGACCATCTAGAAGACATGATGGCAGTCTTTGCTCTGCACTATAAACATCAATAAAAACTTCGAGTCATTAAACTAAACAACGTGGTATTTATGGTTAGTAAAACAAATGAACAAGCATTAGAGGCCGCAATAGAAAAAGGTTTAGCAGGTATTTGTAAAGAAGAGCTAGCGCTGGGTGAAGCGCCTCTTAGTTACAATAATGATCTTTATCTTATTGGCTCTCCAAGTGACTTTGACAAACAGTACGCTTTAGATACCCGTTTGTTTTGGCAGTTCCTTGAAGATACTCAAGCGAGTGAGTTAGAAAAACTCAAGCGCACCAGTCCCCACGACTGGCAGAGAAAAATCCTTGAGCGTTTTGATCGTATGATCAAGCGTCATGGTGTTTTGCGTTTGTTGAAAAAGGGGCTAGACGTTGATGATGCGTTCCTAACGTTAATGTATCCAGCACCTCTCGCCAGTAGCTCTGAGAAGGTAAAGAAAAATTTTTCTGCCAACCTGTTCAGTGTGACTCGCCAAGTTTGTTATTCCAATGCAAATCCATTGGAAGAAATTGACATGGTGCTTTTCATCAATGGTATTCCGCTGATTACTCTTGAGCTTAAAAACCATTGGACGGGACAAAATGCGGCTTATCATGGTCAGAAACAGTACCGAGATGATAGAGACGCGAATCAACCTCTGTTGAACTTCGCACGTTGTTTGGTTCATATGGCGGTTGATACCGATGAAGTCTATATGACGACCAAACTGGCAGGTAAAAAGACATTCTTCCTACCGTTCAATAAAGGCTTCAATCTAGGCAAAGGAAACCCGACTAACCCATATGGCCACAAGACGGCTTACTTGTGGCAAGAGGTGTTTCGCAAAGAAAGCATCGCTAATATTATTCAGCACTTTGTTCGCCTTGATGGCAGCAGCAAAAAGCAGTTGGACAAACGAACTTTGTTCTTCCCTCGATACCACCAAATGGATGTCGTACGTCGCTTGGTTGATCACTGCTCAGTTAATGGTGTTGGGCAAACCTATCTGATACAGCACTCAGCGGGTTCAGGTAAGTCTAACTCAATTACATGGGCTGCATATCAGCTCATTGAAACTTATCCTATCAGCGATGATCTACCAGGAAGTAGAGGGAAAGAAGTGCCTCTATTTGATTCGGTCATCGTTGTTACTGACCGCCGATTGCTCGATAAGCAGCTACGCGACAATATTAAAGAGTTCTCCGAAGTGAAGAACATTGTTGCGCCAGCGTTCAAATCATCTGAGCTAAAGTCTGCATTGGAGAATGGCAAGAAAATTATCATTACCACCATTCAGAAGTTTCCGTTCATTATTGATGGTATTGCAGATTTAAGTGACAAGCGCTTTGCCGTCATTATTGATGAGGCTCACAGCTCTCAGTCAGGCTCCGCTCATGACAATATGAACCGTGCAATGGGTAAGAAGGAAGTGGAAGAGCTGGAAGATGCTCAGGACAAAATCCTACAGGCAATGCGCTCTCGTAAGATGCGTGGAAATGCCTCTTATTTTGCGTTCACTGCAACGCCAAAAAATACCACTCTAGAAAAGTTTGGTCAGCGACAAGCGGACGGAACTTACGCTCCTTTCCATTTGTATTCGATGAAACAAGCGATCGAAGAAGGGTTCATTCTCGATGTTATTGCCAACTATACGACTTATAAGAGTTATTACGAGATTGAAAAATCAATCCAAGATAACCCTGAGTTCGATAGTAAAAAAGCGCAGAAGCGTTTGCGAGCGTATGTAGAGGCAAGCCAAGAGACGATAGATACCAAAGCCGAGATCATGCTTGAGCATTTTATCAAACATGTGATTAACGGTAAGAAGCTCAAAGGTAAAGGCAAAGGCATGGTGGTGACCCAAAATATTGAGTCAGCTATCCGCTACTATCGAGCGTTAACAAGGCAACTCGATAAGATGGGTAACCCATTTAAAGTCGCGATTGCCTTCTCTGGCACCAAAGAAGTTGATGGTATTGAATACACTGAAGCAGATCTTAATGGGTTCCCAGAAGGTGATACCAAAGATTACTTTGATGTGAATTACAAGCGTAAGGAGTCGGATTCCCCAATTCCTAAGCATGTAGATCAAGATGCTTTCCGTTTGTTGGTCGTGGCGAATAAGTATTTGACGGGCTTTGATCAACCGAAGCTTTGTGCCATGTACGTGGATAAAAAGTTGGCTAGCGTTTTGTGTGTGCAAGCGCTGTCACGCTTGAACCGCTCGGCACCAAAATACGGTAAGAAAACGGAAGATCTGTTTGTGTTGGATTTCTTCAACTCAGTGGATGATATCAAAACCGCATTCGACCCTTTCTATACATCAACAACGCTTTCTGAAGCGACAGATGTCAATGTTCTACACGAGCTAAAAGATGATATGGACGACACGGGTGTTTATGAGTGGTTTGAAGTTGAGGAGTTCAACAAGCGCTTCTTTGAAGGAAGAGATGCTCAAGACCTAAGCCCAATTATTGACATCGCAGCTGCGCGTTTTAACCACGAGTTAGAACTAGAGAACGAATTTAAAGTCGATTTCAAAGTGAAGGCTAAACAGTTTGTGAAAATCTACGGCCAGATGGCATCTATCATGCCTTATGAGGTCGTTCAGTGGGAAAAACTGTTCTGGTTCTTGAAGTTTTTGATTCCGAAGCTTTCGGTCGAAGACCCAGATAAAGAAGCATTAGACTCGTTACTAGATTCAGTCGATTTGAGCTCTTATGGATTACAAAGGGTTAAGCTTAACCATTCCATCGAGCTAGATGACTCTGAAACTGAGTTAGATCCTCAAAACCCAAACCCGCGCGGAGCTCATGGACCTGAAAATGAAAAAGACCCGTTAGATGAGATCATCCAAGTTTTTAACGAACGCTGGTTCCAAGGCTGGAGCGCAACACCAGAAGAGCAACGAGTTAAGTTTGTGAACATTGCTGAGAGTATCCGGAATCACCCAGACTTCAAAGCTAAATACCAAAACAATGCAGACCCTCATACGCGAGAGCTAGCGTTTGAGAAGATGCTGAAAGAGATCATGCTTCAACGTCGTAAAGACGAATTAGAACTATACAAGCTATTTGCACAAGACCCCGCTTTTAAAGCGTCTTGGACGCAAAGCATGCAGCGCATGGTTGGGATGTAGTTTTGTAGGTATCGTTTTTCAAAATTAGCTGGGCTTAGTTTATAAGAAATCAGCAACAATGAACCAGAATTTATGTACGTCAATGACTAATTTGTTCTCGGTTAGCTAGTGTAATATTTTTCAGAGGACAGAGAATGGAAATAACATGCTTAGACCCTTTAGGGATTAATGGCTACGAAAGAGAAGCAAACGAAAGGCTCGAGAAAGCCCTCCCTAACAGTTGGAAAGGTTACTCATCTCTAGAAATGAGGGGAAGACAAAGTGGAGAATTTGAAGGTGATTTAATTCTCGTAACCCATGACCGGATAATAAATGTTGAATTTAAAAAGTGGTCAGGAAAAATTTTTTCTAAAAATGGTAAGTGGGTAGTACAGTTTCCAGATGGGCGAGAGGAACATCGAAGTAATGGTGTACGCCAAGCAAGAAGGTCGGCTCAGGTATTATCGACTAAATTAAAAGAGCGCTTAAGTAACAGGTTTGTACCTTGGGTTGATCATTGTGTGGTATTATGTGGAACCGCTGGTAAAGAGGATCTGCACCCTGATGAACAAGACTATGTATTCACGTTAGAAGAATTCTCTAAAATAGGCGAAGACAAAGTTTATAAGAAGTATTTCAAAAATGATGTCTCATGGATGATAAAGCGTAAAGAGGACGCTCCTAATAAAAACATAAAGCAATGGGACAAAATATTTTCTTGTAATAGTGCTGATTTCAAAGCAAAAAATTACTCTGCTAATAATTATGTATTGCAAGGCCATCCTTTATTCCAGCATAGGGATGGATTATATTCTGAATACCATAGCCAACGTTCCGATAATCATAATTATAAAGCGCTTATGCGAAGATGGGACTTCACCTCCCCTTGCATCGTTGAACATGCTAGAACTCCAGAACAAAGATCTTTAATAGCTCACAGAGAAAGTGATGTACTTGGTTATATCGCGAGTCAAGATGAAGATCTTAAGGATACATACCTTCGATTAGAATATATACCTAGTGAGTTATCTTCTGACTTTGTTGAATTGTATGAATGGCCAAATAAAAAAGAACGCCTAGATACGTTTGTAAGAAAGAACAGTACAAAGCTTACTGAAGAAAATAGACTCAACCTAATCCAAGCTCTCGTCAGTCGTTTAGCTAGCCTTCATGATATTGATGTGGCACACCGCGACCTCGGTAATCACAGCATCTGGGTATCTTTACCGAGTAAGGTTGTATTGTCTAATTTCCTAACGGCAACTTATCCAGACCCGAAGAATAAAACAGTATCAAATATTCGTGAAATTCTGCAACACAATCAAATTTCAACACCGGAAGAGTTGTACGATGATTCACATGGTACACATTTTACTCGTGATGTATATCTAGCTGCAGCTGCATGTCACTATATTGCATTTGGTAAGCCCCCAGTAAAAGAAGATGGAATTTATCTCTGGGAGCCAATCGAAGACAACCCAATATGCCAACGGCTTGAAAAATGGTTTGAGAGAGGTTTAGAGCTTGAAGCTTCTGCTCGTTTTAAGGATCTGCGAGAGGCTCTCACTGAACTTAACATACTGTTGAATGTAGGAGAGTCAGATGGAGAAGATAAACTAGGCCTGTTAGCACGCTATCACTCTTCAAAAAACATCTATGTCGACTTTGGCAGTATCAGCCCAGTAAAGACAGAGGGAACTTTTAATTTCTTCAAAGCTATTGATGACTCATTTGGCCTGAAAGCTTGGTTTGGCGTCACCGATGTGTCAATTGACGGCGGAGTTAATAGTCAACTACTGTCATTCTTTAATAGACTGGATATCAGAAAGAATGCAGATATAAAGTGTCTTCCTAAAATTATTGACTATGGTTTGAATCCACAAATGACCTGTGCCTTTTTCCAGTTTGAGTGGATAAAAGGTAGTACTTGGGAGCAGTGTGTTGAATCTCAATCATTTGACGATCCAACGCCAAAAATCAAGCAACTCTTATCGTCAATAATTGAGTTACATTCGGCAAACATCCATCATGGTGATATTCACCCCAATAACATTATCGTTGGTGATGGTAAATTGGTATTTATCGATATCATCGAGCTAGATGAAAGTCGATATACGCCGACGTATTCACCTGATAACCATGAAAATATTTCTAGGGAAAGCATAGATTGCTATGCCATTGTGAAGATAGTTAGTGAACTGTCGGATTTTAAGCAGTTGACTCATTTGAGTCAATACGTAAATCAACTTCTTGAACTTCCTGAGATATCGACGCAGGAAATTATAAAACTGCATGATGACCTAGAAGGTATTATTAGCCCTCCACCACTCAAACTAGTGAATACTTTTAAGATTTATCATAAAAACCTTCGGACTAGGCAAAGCCGGTTTCTGTCTGATGATGGTAAGTACTATCTATATTTAGAAATAAACAAGGGAAATAACGGAGATTTAGTTTCTGTTCGAATTACGGGCGTGAAACATCGTTTGAGTATGCTCATTCATCCCGAGAAGAAAGTTATCGTTTCAGCAAAACTTGATGAGATTAGACATAATGATTTCATCAGTAACAAGAAAAGATCAATCTTAGAATTGAGTGGGGATATTCAATTTTGTGACTCTGAGGCTGAAAGCTCAGAAGGTTTTTTTGATGAAATACTTCAAAGCCCGGTATACCTAGAGCTTTGTAAAGATGGTGAAAGACCAGAGCGAAACAACTCAAATCAAGAAACAACAGCGTCAGCTAACATAAAAGGCTCTAAAGTAACGGATGCAAGAGATGTTTGGAAAGCTCTTGTTGAAACCGAGCACGAAAGTAACCCAAGAGTTGAGATATCTACAGACCCTCGAATTCAAGGAGATAAGTATACATTTCAATATACTAGCGAAGGTGTATCTTTAGACTTTAACTTAAATACAGAACGTGTTTTTGTGTATGCAGAGCGATATGGAGAGTTACGAAGAATAGGAACTCTCGTTGATATTGGTCCAAATTCGATGGCAATAAGCCTTTGGGGTAAAGCCAAAGCTGAGCAGGGTGATACTTTGGTTCTTGAAGGTGCACTGACTGCATCATCATTAAATAAAAGAAAGTTAGCGACGGAGAACCTGGTAAATAACAGAAGTGTTATCCGTAATATTGCAGATTACTTCTCTCCAGGAGTTGCTGTTGAACCGACAGTACAATCAGAGCCAACTGACGCTGAGTTAGATTCTTACACTGAACTAGACAGCAATGGAAAGGTTATTTTTAGGCTAAATGAACAGCAGCGAGAAGCTTTCAAAGGCTTGTATAAATATGGACCGGTAAGTTTGCTCCAAGGTCCACCGGGCACCGGTAAAACGGCATTTATTGGTTCTTTCATCCATTACTGTATTTCTAATGGTGCCAGAAGAGTATTATTGGTCAGTCAATCTCACGAAGCTGTCAATAATGCCACTGAGAAAGTTAGATCATTATTCGGGCGAAATGACACCGAAATAGATATTGTTCGTCTTGGTGATCAGCATGTACTTTCCGAACAGCTTGATGATGTCGGAGAGAAGGCACTCCAGGAGCACTATAGAGATCGATTTAAAGCTGAATACGAAGAGCGTATTACTAAGGTCGCACGAGAGTTAGGGATTGATGAAGAGTTTACAAAAGTAGCTACTGAATTTGAGAGGTCATTTGGCAAGCAATTAGACCGTATACTTTCACGCATGAAGGATACGGATAGTGACATCGCAGGTGCTTTAGAGAATCAGATAAAAGTATTAAACAAAAAATTACCGGAATTTTTTTCCCGGAAAACAGGTATGGATCTGGACTTAGGTGATATCGAACTTGCCTATTATAGAGAGTTCATTTATTCAGCGCTTGCGAGACGCTATGAAATTTTCTCTGGTGATTTGCTGTCAAAGTTCAAAAATATTGTCTCTATTTCAAATGAGTGGCTGAGCGTTATGGCTTCTAGTCAGTCGCAGTTTCAAAATTTCTTGTCAAAGACACGGACTTTAGTATGTGGAACTTGTGTTGGGATAGGACGGAACCACTATGGGATTCAAGAGAATATTTATGATTTAGTTGTTATTGATGAAGCCGCTCGTTCACCAGCAAGTGAACTTGCAATTGCAATGCAGGTAGGCCGTAAAGTTCTTCTGGTTGGGGATCATAAGCAACTACCTCCTTTGTTTGATGATGAACATATAAAAGCAGCAAAGAGAATTTTACCAACAGTTAGTACTAATGAGTTTAAGCGTAGTGACTTTGAAAGAGCATTTGTTTCTAGCTATGGAAAGACGGTCGGACGTTTTCTTAAAATCCAATATCGTATGATACCAGCAGTAGGAAACCTTATATCGGAATGTTTCTACTCAGAAGAAGGTGGTTTAGAAACCGGCAGGGGAGCAACCAAAAAAGCTTATCTAGAGCTATTTGAAGAGATATGCACGCCAGTGACTTGGATCGACACAAGTAAAGCTAGAAGGAAATCTTTTGAGTCTAAACCGACAGCAAAAAATGCAAACCAGAAAAGCTATGTCAATAGGTATGAGTCTGAAATTATATTGGGGCTTCTGAGCAAGTTAGTATCTCATGACAATGCGGAATCCCTCCTTGTGGAAGATGATGAGCCTAAGATTGGTATCATTTGTATGTATGGTGAACAAGTAAGGCATCTAATTCGAGAGATTAATGGCGTTGCATGGGCTCGAACACTACTAGAAAAAGGAATCATAAAGGTAGATACGATCGATAGTTACCAAGGTAAAGAGAACGATATCGTTATTGTTTCTCTAGTGAGGAGTAATGCAAGTGGCATTCAAGGTTATGTATCTTCAGAGAATCGAGCAAACGTAGCTCTTTCTAGAGCTAAAGAGGCTTTGTTTGTAATTGGTAATTCGGATATGTGGAACAATCACAACGAAGGCTCAGCTTTTGGTCGGGTATTCAACTATATATCGGAGCATAGCGGAAAAGAGTACTCGGTTGTAAACGCACAGTTTCTGGAGGCAAAAAAATGAAGATCCAATTAAGTAAGGTTTGCTTTGGCTTACCGATGAAGTCTTTTTTTATTGATTATACTGTTAGTAAAAAGCGCGAGTTGCCAGTCGTTAAAGAGTTTGTCATTAGACTAATCTATTCATTGACTTCGACTAGTCTGGAAACGATACAGGATTACTTTGGTTTTACGAGCAAGGAGATGCTAGCCATTGTAGACGACTTACAAGAAGAGAATTTGATTGAGTGGGAATCTGGAAAGGTAAAGTTGACTTACTACGCGATGAGTAAGTTCACAGAAGAGGATGGGAACTTAAGACCTACCTTCTTTGAGGTAACTGATGAAGCGTCTCCAGTCGAGTTCGAATTGTACAGCTTTCGTATGCTATCTACCGACGTGAGGCGCTCTGGTTCTCAAGATTTTAGTGTATCTCTCAATTTGCCAGACGATTGCTACCGGAACTTATTGAGTAAAGCTCAAAATGCTTTCGATACAAATTTTACGTTATTTAGAGAGCTTGTCTTAAAAGAAGATGTTTTTTCAGAAATAAAAGATTTGTATAAAATCAATCAAGTGTCAGATAGGTTTGACTCAACACTACCGCTTGAGATTGAGTATTTTGTAGATACAGAGTCACCAAACATATTAAAAATGGAATATGTTTCTAAAACAGTCGATGAATGGGATGAAGATAAATCAATGTTTTCGCTCATGGACTCTACTATTCAAGTTGATATGGCTAAGGATTTACAGGAAAGTTTTAGCGAGTATCTAGAAGCATCGAATGATCCACTTTTAGTTCAGTATTGGGATGACGACGCTAGAACACTGAATCTCAAAGCTGTGGCTAATCATTATGAAAATGGACTAACCAAGCTAAGTGACAATACATTTATGTTACTTGGCAATTTTTATACTGAAAGAAATCGAGACATTTTGACGAATCGGCTTAAGGGAATATTTGCGGAAAAACCGGATAACTCTGGATTGATCTGGCTTACCAATGCTGAATCAAAAACCTGGGGGAAGACTACGGATTTAAGTAAGTTAGTAGATGAAGTTTATGGCTTTTTCGATAAGAGGAAAAAAACCTCAAAAGTAATTTTAGGTATGACTTGCCAGAGCTATCAAGAGTCGATGACTTTAAGGAATAACTTTTGGAAGCTGTCGGACGCTCTACTAATGGATCTACCAGCTAGATTCGGTGGTGAAAATGCTGAATTTATGATCATTCCAGGTTTAATGGTTGCAAGTCTGTTTCACGCCCAACTAGATGATCAACGTGATATTTCATTTCCAGTAGGTTATGTGAGTTTTGAACCTAAGCTAATTTCTGAAGTCTCCAAAAAACTTTTGGATTGGACTACGCAGCAGCCTAAGTACTATGACTTTTTTGAGAAGAGGGATGTCGAGGAAGAGAAAAAAGTTCGGAACAAACACTTCATGCCGATCCTTCAGCAGAACTTTAATCGCGAAGTCAACGACTTATTTAATGATAAGGTTGATGTCGAGTTGAATCAATCTTCGAGTTTTGGCGTAAATGAGCAATCGAGAACTAGCAAAGCTCACACTTTAGGAGCCAAGGCTGTAGATACTTATAAACCAAGTGAGTTTGCCGACAAAAACGGTCAAATGACTTTATCTGAGCATGGAGATATAGGTGAAAGCAGTCTGCAAAAGTTAATAGGATCAAATAAACCATCCAAACTGTGGGATATTGCATTTTATCACTACTCACATCCAGACGCTTCCAAGATGCAGTTAGATTTACTCTCTAATGCTGGCAAGCAGAGTTTGGAGCTAATTGCCGTTCACTTAATTCAAAATACTGTAGGTCTTGCAAGTTCAGGACATGTGGGTGTAGTAAAGAAAGCCTTGATAACGGGTGTACGAGAAAAGCTATTGGAGTTAGGGCTAATTGATAAAATACGAAAAGGAAGTGGCATAACAGATGCGGAATCTGAAAAGATAGAACATCAAGTAGTTATGCAGCTCCTTGGTACATCTTGGGTTATGAATCAGATCGGCTGGCTCTATAAATTGGCGCAGACTTTAGATATCCGTTTAGATTCATCAAACGAAAAACCTATGAAAATGGTTTTACAAGAATATGCGCAATCCAAAAAACTTCAGGCACCTCAATATGATGTCGTCGAGATCACAGGCCCTCAACACAATCAAGTTTTCTCTGTCCAGTGCAGTATTGAAAATAAAAAGGCTGTTGGCAGTGGAAATTCAAAAAAGAAGGCTTCTGAAGACGCTGCCATTAAGCTTTTTCAAAACCTGAACAAAGCCAAATCAACCTCACATAGTTCTAGTGTGCAGCGAATATATATTCGCCCTAAAGATATACATAAGTGGACGAAGTGTAATAATTTCAGGGTTCAAAAGGAGGTTGCCCAACTTTTTGGAATTCCACCGGAAATCAAGAGCGGTGTAGCATTTGTTCCTGCAAGACTTTGGAAAGAATATGCAACATCAGATGGTGGCAACAAAACGTTGGCTCAATTGGGGATAAACTTACAGCAGGCGATAATATCAAGGGAATTGATTAGAAAATGTTTAGAGAATGATGATTGGTCTATAGCGCAACGTCATGCTGGAGTTTCTAGGGAGTTAGTAAGTGATGACTTCTACAATGAGCTTGATTGGCTTAACACTATGATTTGGAGAGAACCTTTCTCTCGTCGGATTCCTTCTAAAGAGCAGGTCTTGTATATAAATAGTGTTATTAGAGCTTTGTATGGTTTATCTTACCTATGCCTTTTTGAAGAGAATTTTTGTGCTCCTGATATTGATAAAGTAATGAGGTATAGACCTTTTAAGCAGATCAGCGAATCCTTAAATAAGGATAAGTACATAAATAAATCAGGAAAAGACAGTAAAACTCAGCTTCAAGAAGTAGCTCAAGATTTAAAAGTACCATTACCTATCTATGAAACTACCCAAGCTGAAGGAGAAGAGCATAATCAAATTTTTGAAGTAAAATGCTCCTTTAATGGGCAGCTGACTTTTGGTGAAGGGACTTCATTTAAAGGGGCGTCACAACAAGCTGCAATGGCGATGTTACAAAAAGTTGAAAGCAAAGAGTAACCAAAGGTGGTGTAGGCTTTACTTGTACTGAAAGTAGTTTTCTTTCAGTTGCTGTTAAAGTAAAGCTGCACTTTCACAAAAATATCAAATTATGGTTGTTTTTGTTGATATCAACATATGGTTGTTTTTTGGATAAGATGTTGAAAGAAAAGAGATCATAAATATCACGTTATGGTTTTTTCAACAAAATCGAATAATGGAGAGCCGCTACTAGCGGCTCTTTTTTTGCCTAAATTTTGGTAAGTGGCGGCAGGCTATAAATTGTTGAGTGGGTTGCGAGTAATGGCTTCTGACAAGGGGTCGGGTGCAAAGTGTGCGTAACGCATTGTCATCGAGATATCGGCATGCCCTAATACATCGCGTAGAACCAAAATGTTTCCACCATTCATCATAAAGTGACTGGCAAAGGTGTGGCGCAAAACATGAGATGCCTGTCCAGAGGGTAGGGAAATGCCTAACTTGGTCTTTAGAATGTAGCAAAACGGCGTGTAGCACTCTTCAAACAAAGCACCTGAGGTTGGCTTAATGATCTCTTCGTAGAGCTCCTTAGCGATTGGCACAGTACGATTCTTTTTTTGCTTTTGTATTGGTGAATGTCACCTTGTATTGGGATAGCTGCGTCCCCTTTAATTGTGCCGCCTCATTCCA
Organism: Vibrio sp. PID23_8; assembly: GCF_003584965.1. NCBI lineage: Bacteria > Pseudomonadati > Pseudomonadota > Gammaproteobacteria > Vibrionales > Vibrionaceae > Vibrio > Vibrio sp. PID23_8. The sequence goes on from NZ_LIXE01000015.1 coordinate 52,071, forward strand.
ACGTGCGCCGGTGGACAAACATAGCTTCACGATCTTGAGCATGTCTGCTCGTTCATGTCGCCCAACAAGTGCTAGTAAATCCTGGATTTGTTCTTTGGTAAGAAAAACCATTTCCCGCTCGGATTCTTTAAAGGGTTTCACATCTTCCAAAGTATTAGGCAGTTTCCACTCACCGAGTTCTTTGAGCTTGTTAAGCACTGCCTTAAAGCGTGCTAATTCGGAGTTGAGTGTCGAGATACTTGGTTTACCACGATTCCAACGGTCTTCATCAACAAACACCAACTCCCCAGACATCCTTTTACTGCGGAAATCGGAATACATTTTAGAAGAGAACGTAGATGCAACAGGATTGCCCATCGCTTTTACCATGTAGTGAAACTTTTTGATGAACTGTGTTGTCTTAATGTCTTTTAAACGTTATAGCATTGAGTTGGCATTGGAACAGCAGCACCGTACTTTAGTAGTCTACTGTCACTCTCAATCACCACATAGCGCTCGAACTTCTTGATACTTTTTAAGAGCAAGTTCTTTGAGCCCTTGCCACAACTGGCTTAACGCGAGATCGGATACTTCGTCTAATTTCTATAATGAAATTAGACGAAGTGGTGATGAACGTGAGTAAATCTTTAAATCGCCCTTTTTTTCTCTCGATTTGGAAACGTTGTCAGGTCACTCTGCGGTGCTTCAACAAAGTTAGGAACTTCGAATCATGAAATTGGCGATACTTTTTGTCTTTTCATGTTTTCTCCTTTTGCGCTGTGGAGCGCGTTTTTAAACGCTTAGGCGTTAATGCTCGATGTAAAGCAAGGAGGCCAGAAATTGGAAGATGTTGATTCAAGAAAAGAGCAGAGTGACAAATATGGTGCTTCAAGAAATTAATTTTCCTTAGTTACACGCGTGTAACTAAGGAAAATGCTAGTTATTGGGAGTGCTACAATAATCCTGCTAAGTGTATGAATGTTAATGGTTTATTGAGTGTTAGATGAGGCTCTGTGTTTTAAAGTCTTTAGAATATAACAACATCCTTGCATGTTGTATTCACAGGTATATACCAAATCAATTTGAAGATGCAGGCTTGAGAACCTGAAAACTATCATTAATTCGAGATGTCAAAGAGCCTGCGATCTCTGGAAGAGTCACAGCAAAAAATTGGTCTATTGCCGCCTTGAAGTCTCGTTTCCTTTTGAAGTAAACGTTGTTCCTCGCACTTCTCATTCATTACTTTCCATAGCCGCTCTATTGGGTTGAGGTTTGGGCTGTAATGTGGAAGATAATGCAGTTCAATATTAAGGACAAACGCCGTATCTCTGACTAAGTCACTGCGGTGATATCTCGCACCATCTAAGATGATATTAAGCTTATGGATTAACGGATAACTCTCTCTTAAATTACAGAAAAAGCGAACGATAGTTTCACTGTTAATGCGGCTTTGTTGCGTAATTTATTTTCGAACTAGAACAGCCCATTTCGGTTGATTGTCAGCCAATACGGCTAGTTTTAGGCATACCAAGCCCAGTAAGCTTATTCAACGCTTTGATCATCGCGTAAGTTTCACCAACTTGTGCATTGTAATTTCTTAGACTTAACCGTCCGTCAAGTAACTGCTTCACACGATACATTGCCGTTTCTGATAGCGAGCGCTTGTGGTAGCCATATCGCTCTTTCCAATGAGTATTTGAACCATATAGCTTTTGGCAGCCAGCCGCTAAGTTTCTTGGATGGCCCCGTTCCCAGAATGCAGTCCCCTCTCTTGGAGGGATCAGAGCTACGGCTCGTTTAATACGGATTGCCGCGTGACAATCCCTTGTGTCATAAGCACCATCGCCTGATATCTCGATGATTCTTCGGCCTGTTTGCTTGAGTAAGTTAGGCAGAACTTCTGCATCAGTGACCGTTGATAAACTCAATTCGGCGGCAATAATTTCATGGGTGCTCGTATCCACAGCAATATGCAGCTTACGCCACACTCGGCGCTTGCCATCTGTGCCATGTTTTTTGACTTTCCACTCGCCCTCACAATAAACCTTGAGACCCGTTGCATCGATAGCAAGGTGTTGAATCGGAACTTTTGTTTTCGTTTTAAAACTCACATCAATATCTTTTGCTCGACGACTGATACAACTATAGTGTGGGCTGCGTAGTGGAACTTGAGCAAGTCGAAACACAGAATCAATAAACCCTTGAGAAGCACGAAGTGGCATTGAAAAAATACGCTTTACCATTAAAGCAGTTGTGATGGCTAAATCACCGAAAACACGAGGTCTCCCTCGCTTGTTTTGCTTCCACTCGCTTATCGCTTCTTCATCAATCCAGAACGTCAGAGAGCCACGATTGATTAGAGTTTGATTGTATTGCTTCCAGTTGTTTGTTTTGTAACGAGGTTTTGCCATGAGACTACATACTTGAATTAATGTAGCTGATCAGATCGTATGCTTTGGATTTAGTTCCATCGATTTACGCAACAAAGCCCCTTTCCAGCGCTCTTATGTTGGTGACGTGAATGAACATTGGTTTGACGTCGTTCAAGCAACTTCTATCTGTGACGATATGATCACACTTGGTTATGTGGTGTTATGTTACTAACTTAAATTAATAAGAAACAATGATATAAAAATTTTTTCATATTAAAAATACCAACCAATTTGCATTACATTGCTAATGTAACTAGCCTTTAATTACATCACCAATGTAACCCAAGGCTAGAGGTCGTATGACATTCAAAATCAACGTTAAAGAAATAACAGAAAATCCCCCGATCACTGATAGTGACTTAATCGAAATGGCGTTTTATGTGAAACAAACTCTAGAGCGGTATTCAGAAATGGTGAATAACGGATATGATTCTGCGGAAAATAAGTTTGAAGATGAAGAAATAGCAGATATGACAACGATTCAGTTTAACCCTAATAAAAATGAACTTGTGGAATATGCTCAATCACATTGCATATTTCGGAGCATTCCGATCAGTCATTTCGGGATTATCCGATCACCCATTTCCGCTGTTTTTCAAGCAAGTTGTCGTCTTTTTTACAATTTAGTAACGTGAATAATTACGCGGCACACTTTTCAGGGTTCAAGTACACCTCATCGATATAACTCCA
>NZ_LIXE01000016.1:0-50361 GCF_003584965.1 Vibrio sp. PID23_8
ACTAATCGCTCCTATCGCAATGGACGAAGGTCTACGTTTCGCTATCCGTGAAGGTGGCCGTACTGTAGGTGCTGGTGTTGTTGCTAAGATCTTCGAATAATTCTTAACGAATTAAACGAAATCTTGCACTCTTCTTCTCATTGAAGAAGGCGCATCGAAAGGGAAGCTAAGGCTTCCCTTTTTTATATCGTTTTTGGGTTAGTGATGATAACCATTCCACTCATTATTTAATCATTATTTGCGGTATTGTCATTATTACCCCCATCCTGCTGTTTTTTTAAACATAACATCTCCTCACGCACGATTTCATTTTCTCGCTCCTTATTACGTATTTGAACGGTTTATAAGCTCACCAAAGTGCAGTGCTTAATCCACTGGGGCTACCAGTATTTGCTCTTTGCTCTACGTTTTTATGTTTTTGAAGCAACTACCCTTTAAATCAGGTATTAAGTACAAATGTCTGGTCTAATCTCTTTTATTTTCCCATTTTTTAAAGATATAGCTCGCAATCTTGCCTATGAAGATTGATTTCTATACATTAAGATTTATCCCCCTTACCCAAAAACCATAAAAAGAGAAACGACCCATGTCTGAAGACACTCGCCAAGAACTGACCCCAGAAGAAGAACGCCGCCAACAAGCATTGGATTACCACGCATACCCAACGCCAGGAAAGATTGCGGTTGAACTGACCAAGCCTGCAGAAACGGCGAACGATCTTGCATTAGCATATAGCCCAGGTGTTGCTGAGCCAGTGCGTGAAATCGCGCAAAATGCCGATAACGTTTACAAGTATACGGCGAAAGGTAATATGGTTGCGGTGATCTCTAACGGCACGGCGATTCTAGGATTGGGTAATCTTGGTCCACTGGCTTCTAAGCCTGTGATGGAAGGTAAAGCGCTGTTGTTTAAGCGTTTTGCGGGGTTGGATTCGATTGATATCGAAGTAAAACATCGTACTATTGATGAGTTTGTCGACACGGTAGCAAACATTGCCGATACCTTTGGTGGCATTAATTTAGAAGACATCAAAGCTCCCGATTGTTTTGAGATCGAAAAGCGCTTGATCGAGCGTTGTGACGTACCGGTATTCCATGACGATCAACATGGTACGGCGATTGTTACGGCTGCAGGTATGCTGAATGCAATCGAGTTGCAAGGTAAGAAGCTTGAAGAATCTACCATCGTTTGTCTTGGTGCTGGCGCAGCGGCAGTGGCCTGTATGGAGCTGTTGATTAAGTGTGGCGCAATGCGTGAGAAGATCTATATGTTGGATCGTAAAGGGGTGATTCATACACGTCGTGATGACCTAAATGAATACAAACAGTTATTTGCGAACAATACGGATAAGCGCACGCTGGAAGACGTGATTGAAGGGGCTGATCTATTCTTGGGTGTGTCAGGTCCAAACCTATTGCCAGCAGAAGCGCTGAAGCTAATGGGCGATAAACCGGTCGTATTTGCATGTTCAAACCCGGATCCAGAGATCAAGCCGGAACTCGCGCATGAAGTGCGTGATGACTTGATCATGGGTACTGGTCGTAGTGACTACCCGAACCAAGTAAACAACGTATTGTGCTTCCCATTCATCTTCCGTGGTGCGCTTGATGTACGTGCAAGCGAGATTAACGATGAAATGAAGTTAGCGGCAGTAGGTGCAATTCGTGAACTAGCAAAAGAGCCAGTACCAGAAGCAGTATTGAAAGCGGCAGGTGTGGACAAGCTTGAATTTGGTACGGACTACATCATTCCTAAACCGATGGATCCTCGTTTGTTGCCACGCGTAGCAAAAGCGGTTGCTCAAGCTGCCGTTGATTCAGGTGTTGCTCGTATTGAAATACCAGAAAATTACATGGCAGAGTAACGATCTCATAGAAGAAAGTCGTTGGAATAAAAAAGGGATGCGATTGCATCCCTTTTTTATTGTTTCTGAAACGAGCCCCGATGCCGCTTCTGAACGATGGCAAATTTGTAAGCAATTATTCTTCGTCAAATGCTTCGAATTCGATGCCCATTGCCGTCATTAGCGCTTTTGCTTCCGTTGGGATATCGTCTGGACGATCTTTTCGTAAGTCTTCATCCGTTGGTAGTGGTTGCCCTGTGTAAGCATGTAAGAAAGCCTCACAAAGCAGCTCACTGTTGGTTGCATGGCGTAAGTTATTGATCTGGCGGCGAGTTCGCTCATCAGTCAGCACTTTCAAAACTTTTAGCGGGATAGATACGGTAATCTTTTTTACTTGTTCGCTTTTTTTACCGTGCTCTGCATACGGGCTAATGTATTCGCCATTCCAGTCAGCCATTGCACACCTTCATTCATATAATAAGTTGAAAAATAAATATAGGTGCTGATTTTAGCTGCATTTACCGCCATAAGCAAAGACATATAGACGTCTGGAGGTGTTGACGTCCTAATTTTAGACAAGTAAAGTGAGGTTAACAGTCAGGGAAGAGTGTTAATCAATCGAATAAGATAGGTTAGATATAGCGCATTCCCACTCAGATGTCACCAGCCGTGAAAGGATACCCCCATGAGCACCTATAAGCCTGCGACCATTGCTGTACGCACTGGTATTGAGTCAGACAGTCAGTACCACGCTGTTGTTCCACCCATCTACCTTTCTACTAACTATGGCTTTCCCGCTTTTGGAGAAGTTCCTCAGTACGATTATACCCGTTCAGGAAATCCGAACCGAGGCTTACTAGAGAAAGCTCTATATGAATTAGAATCTGGTAAAGGTGCGGTGGTAACCAACTGTGGCACTTCTGCACTTAACCTTTGGGTTTCAGCTTTCTTAGGCCCTGATGACCTCATTGTTGCTCCACATGACTGCTACGGTGGTACCTATCGTTTGTTTAATACTCGTGCAAATAAAGGTGATTTCAAGGTTCAGTTTGTTGACCAGTCTGACGAGCAGGCACTGAATATTGCACTTGAGCAAAAGCCCAAATTGATCTTGTTAGAAACGCCATCTAACCCGTTGGTTCGCGTGGTGGATATCGCGGCTATATGTGAAAAAGCCCAAAAAGTGGGGGCTTTAGTAGCGGTCGACAATACCTTTTTGACTCCGGTGTACCAAAAGCCTTTAGAACTGGGCGCAGACTTTGTGATTCACTCAACGACAAAGTACATCAATGGGCATTCAGATGTCATTGGTGGTGTGGTGATCACTAAGAGTGAAGCGCATGCTGAAGAGTTGGCGTGGTGGGGGAACTGCATTGGCGCGACTGGAACACCATTCGATAGTTACATGACATTAAGAGGAATTCGTACGTTGGGTGCCCGAATGCGAGTTCATGAAGAAAGTTCACTCGCTGTGTTGGGCTATCTTCAAACGCACTCGTTGGTGGCGAAGATTTATCACCCTAGCCTGCCAGAACATCCGGGTCATGATATTGCGAAGCGACAGCAATCTGGCTTTGGTTCAATGCTGAGCTTTGAATTCGCCGGTTCGTTTGAACAGCTAAAAGTATTTGTGAAAGAGCTGGAATTGTTCTCTTTAGCTGAGTCTTTAGGGGGGGTAGAAAGTCTAATTTGTCATCCAGCTTCCATGACTCACCGTGCAATGGGGGAAACGGCATTAGCAGAAGCGGGCGTATCTCAACAGTTATTGCGCTTGTCTGTTGGTCTTGAAGATGCACAAGATTTGATTGCTGATCTTGAGCAAGCCTTCGCGAAAGCAGCGCAGTAATTAGGGGGAGAAAGTCATGAGGGTACAACGTCAGCTACACAAGTTTGGAGGCAGTAGTCTAGCCAACTCCGAGTGCTACTTACGTGTGGTTGGGATTCTTAAAGAGTATTCGGCAGAGAATGATTTAGTCGTGGTATCTGCGGCAGGTAAAACGACGAATCGGCTTATTGACTTTTTAGAAGGGTTAGATAAAGACGGCCGCATTGCTCATGAAGCCTTGCAAAGTTTGCGACAGTTCCAAACCGAGTTGGTGGAAGCTTTGCTGGAAGGCGAAGCGCAGGTGCAATTACTTGCTTCTCTGCAAGATGAATTCAGTACATTAGCAGAGTTGTCGGCTCCACTAACGGAAGCACAAAAAGCCGCAGTGCTAGGGCATGGTGAGGTGTGGTCCTCACGCTTACTTGCTGCCTTGTTATCACAGTACGATTTGCCAGCAGTCGCGCAGGATGCACGAGCATTTTTACGAGCTGATGCCGGGACTCAACCAGAAGTAGACTGTGCACGATCTTATCCACTAATTAAAACGGTACTTACGCAGAACAGTCACAAGCGAATCATTATTACAGGTTTTATGGCGCAAAATGAATCTGGCGAGACGGTATTACTTGGCCGGAATGGCTCAGACTACTCTGCAACGGTGATTGGCGCTCTGGCAGAAGCGAGTATGGTGACCATATGGAGTGATGTTCCAGGCGTATACAGTGCAGACCCTCGTTTGGTGTCGGATGCTTGTCTACTCCCTTTGCTGCGCTTGGATGAAGCGAGTGAACTCGCTCGCTTGGCGGCTCCGGTGTTACATAGTCGAACGCTTCAGCCTGTTGCGCAGAGCGCAATGGATTTGAATCTTAAATGCAGCTATGAACCAGAGTCGGGTTCGACACGTATTGAGCGTGTATTGGCTTCGGGGCGAGGGGCTAAAATCATTACATCGCTGGATGAAGTGCTGTTGGTTCAGTTAGCCTTTCTCCATGGTCATGACTTTGAACGTGCACAGAAAGAGGTTTTGCGGGCTCTAAAACGTGCTCAACTAGAACCTTTAGCGTATGAAGCTCAATCGGATCAACAAACGCTGCGCTTAGCGTACACAGCTGAAATTGCCAGTGGAGTACTGACGTACTTGCAAGAGCTAGCAGTAGAAGCTGAAATCAAGCTCAAGGAAGGCTATTCCCTATTGGCTGCGGTGGGCGCTGGGGTGACAAAAAATGCCAGTCACTGTTTCGGTTTCTATCAGCAATTAAAACACGCGCCGGTTGAATTTATCTCTGAAACTGAATCTGGCTTGAGCCTGGTGGCGGTATTACGTTGCGCAGGAGTGGCAGAGCTCGTGCAAGGTATCCATAGTCAGTTATTCCAAGCCCAAAAGCGCGTCGCGGTTGCGCTGTGTGGTAAGGGGAATATTGGCTCTAGTTGGTTACGACTTTTTTCAGCGCAAAAAGGAGAGCTAGAAAAGCGACATGGTATGAGCTTCGATTTGGTTGCAGTGGTTGATAGCCAAACGTTTTGGTTTGATGATCAAGGCATTGACGCGGCCGTGGTCGCACAGCGTTTTGAGGATGAGGGAATTTGCAACGATGGGAGTTGGCTAACGCGACTTGGGGAACTTCAACATTATGATGAAGCCGTGGTATTGGATGTCACGGCAAGCAAAGAGTTAGCTGAACGTTATGTTGAGATTGCTCAGCAAGGCATTCACCTGATCTCCGCAAATAAGATCGCAGGTTCGATTGACAGCCAGTACTACCACCAAGTACAAAATGCCTTTGCTAAAATTGGCCGCCATTGGTTGTACAACGCGACGGTTGGTGCAGGTCTACCAATTAACCATACCGTTCGAGATTTACGTGAAAGCGGTGATGACATTGTCGCGCTATCGGGCATTTTCTCCGGCACACTATCTTGGTTATTCCAGCAGTTTGATGGCTCAGTACCGTTCGTAGAGCTGGTAGATTTAGCGTGGCAACAAGGTTTGACCGAGCCTGACCCTCGTTCTGACCTCGATGGTTCTGACGTGGTGCGTAAGTTGGTTATCTTAGCCCGAGAATCTGGTTTGGACATTGAACCAGAGAGTGTGAAAGTGGAATCCCTTGTGCCAGAAGAATTGCGAGAATTGAGCCTAGACGCTTTCTTCGACCAAGGCGATAGCCTAAGCGAGATTCTGCAAGAGCGTTTAACCAAGGCGCAGAAAAACGACCAAGTGTTACGTTACGTCGCTCGCTTAGAGCGCAACGGCAAGGCAACGGTGGGTGTCGAAGCGTTATCACGTGAGCATGCACTGGCGAACTTGCTGCCGTGTGACAACATCTTCGCGATTGAAAGCAAATGGTACAAAGACAATCCATTAGTGATTCGAGGTCCTGGTGCGGGACGTGAAGTGACCGCCGGCGCGATTCAATCCGACCTTAATCGCCTAGCTAGTTTGTTTTAAATTATTCCAAGCCAATTTTTGCGAACGATAACAAAACCTCGGACTGCTTCCGGGGTTTTTTATTGTCTCGATAATGCCATACTGAATTGCAGAGTTAGGTTACGGAGTTGCCGCAAAGAAACTTGAACTATCCTCATTGTTAACTTGAGAAAAATTCATAATCACAAGGTTGACATTAAATCGTATTCAATACATTCTGTAGACATATGGACGTCCAAACGTCGGTTTTGGGATTTGATTTAGTGACGGAGTTGTCACAGGGAGAGTAAGATGGGATACACGCATGCAGGCCATATCGATGCCTTAAACCAAAATATTGCTGAACTATCAGACAATATCAACGTCTCATTTGAGTTTTTTCCACCAAGCAGTGAAAAGATGGAAGAGACACTTTGGAGCTCTGTGCATCGCCTTAAAACTCTTCAACCAAAATTCGTTTCTGTAACGTACGGCGCAAACTCAGGTGAACGTGACAGAACCCACTCCATTATTAAAGAGATTAAAGCGACGACGGGTCTTGTGGCTGCGCCTCATTTAACCTGTATTGATGCAACTCGTGATGAGCTGATCGACATTGCGGATGATTACTGGAACAACGGTATCAAAAACATCGTAGCTCTACGTGGTGATATTCCACTGGGTGGTGGTGCTCCAGATATGTATGCATCGGATTTGGTAGAGCTGCTTAAAGCGCGTCATGATTTTGATATCTCGGTGGCGGCGTTTCCAGAAGTACACCCAGAAGCGAAAAGCGCGCAATCTGATCTGCTTAACCTAAAACGTAAAGTCGATGCAGGTGCAAACCGTGCGATTACTCAGTTCTTCTTTGATGTGGAGTCTTACCTACGCTTTCGTGACCGTTGTGTAGCCGCTGGAATCGATGTAGAAATCGTTCCGGGTATCTTACCAGTCTCGAACTTCAAACAAGCATCTCGCTTTGCGGCGCAGAACAATGTGAAAGTGCCAGGCTGGATGAGCAAGCAATTTGAAGGCTTGGATGATGATCCTGTGACGCGTCAGCTAGTCGGTGCGAGCCAAGCGATTGATATTGTGCGTGTGCTCAGCCGTGAAGGGGTGAAAGACTTTCACTTCTACACACTAAACCGTGCCGAGATGACTTACGCGCTATGCCATACCTTAGGTGTGCGTCCGCAAGCGGTAGTTGAGGCGTAATTCACTTCCTTCTGATGCATAAAAGGCTTGCCTATCGGCAAGCCTTTTTATTCTAACTTAAGTGTTAAAATTAACTGATCACTTCAAGCTCAGTTAGCACTTCTTCAGCCCAGTTAATCCACGCTTCACGTAGCATTAGGTTACGGCGAAGAGTCAAACGCTCTAAACGCGCTTGCTTGTCTAGTGTTGATGGTGTTGCGTAGTATGCTGCTTCGATTTCTTTGTAGTGAGAAACCAGCTTACGAGATTCTTCTACTAGCTCAGAAAGCTGAACACGGAAAGGTGCTGCCGATTGAACGGAACACGCCATCAATTTCGCAGAAAACTCATCACGAACCGTTGGGTGGGCAGTTGGTTGATCAAACCATTCGCCCAATGCACTACGACCAGCGTCAGTGATTGAGTATACCTTGCGGTCAGGCTTGCCTTCTTGAGGTTCAAGTACGCAGGTAACGAGTGCTTTCTCAGCCATTTTATTCAGTTCACGGTAAACTTGCTGATGGCTTGCTTTCCAGAAATAGCCGATGCTCGCTGAGAATTCTTTAGTGATATCGTAACCAGTCGCGTCGCGAGTGCTAAGAACGGTTAAGATTACGTGTGGTAATGACATGTCTTCAATCCAAATGGTCAATAAACTTGTAAACAAACTACTTATACTTTCAGCTGCGCTCTTGCTGGCGCTTGAGATTTTTATTTAATAAGTAGCACCAACAAAGTTGGTTCTGTCACCTTAAAGCCGTTTATCACCTAGAGTGATGGATGCTTCCATCGAGCTGGAGCCTATATGATTGGACTTTTTAGGGCTCTCAGCAGGCGAGTAGTATATAAATAATAAGCATGAAGTGGAATACTAGGGCGAGATTCGCTCAAAAAACTAATAAAATGCTCAATAGTGTTTGGTTGTGGTTTTTTATGTTGATAGATGCGGACTTTTTGTTTTATTTTTGGATTAATTGTCTGGATAATTGTTATCCATATAGTAAAGTTATTGTTGAATAGGAGTAAAAGCTGAGCTCTCGCTCAGCTTTGTTATCCCTTTGGCAATAGTGATTAGCCTGTGTTACGCATACCTGCGGCAATACCTGCAATCGTCACCATCAACGCTTCCTCTAAGTCAGCAGAGGGCTCTTCGGTTTGACGAGTACGGTAAAGCAGCTCAGCTTGAAGCATGTTCAATGGCTCTACGTAGATGTTGCGCAGGCGAATTGATTCAAGGCCCCAAGGATCGCGTTGCATCAAGTTCTCGTTGTTTTCTACGTTCAGTACCGCTTTAATATCTTGCTGTAATTGTGCACGCAGACGATCGCCAAGAGGCAATAGAGACGCATCCGCTAAGCGTTGATCATAGTAACGCGAAATGTCGATATTACACTTCGAGTACACCATCTCTAGCATGCCAAGGCGAGTCGAGAAGAACGGCCATTCGCGACACATCTCTTCTAGTAGTGCTTGGTGACCTTTATCAACCGAGTATTGAATCGCCTCACCGGCCCCCAACCATGCAGGTAGTACCAAGCGGTTTTGGCTCCAAGAGAAGATCCAAGGAATCGCGCGGAGACTTTCAACACCGCCATTTGGATTGCGCTTCGCAGGGCGAGAACCTAGAGGCAGTTTACCCAGTTCGAGTTCAGGCGTTGCTTGGCGGAAGTAAGGGACGAAGTCTGGCTCGCCACGAACTACACTGCGGTAGGCTTCACAGCTCATTTCAGACAGCACTTCCATTAAGTCACGCCATTCTTGTTTTGGCTCTGGTGGCGGCAGTAAGTTTGCTTCTAATATTGCGCTTGCGTATAAGTTGAAGCTGTTTACGGCAACGTCTGGTAGACCAAGCTTAAAGCGGATCATCTCGCCTTGCTCTGTTACACGCAGACCGCCTTTCAAGCTCTTCGGTGGCTGAGATAGCAGGGCAGCATGTGCAGGTGCACCACCACGGCCGATTGTGCCGCCGCGACCGTGGAACAGAGTCAGCTTAACGCCTTCCTCATCGGCGACTTTAACCAACGACTCCATTGCATGGTACTGTGCCCAGCCCGCCGACATAACACCAGCGTCTTTCGCAGAGTCAGAGTAGCCGATCATGACCATTTGGTGGTTTTGGATAAAGCCACGGTATAGATCGATACCCATCAGTTGCTTGATAACGGATTCTGCGTTGTTCAAGTCGTCTAGCGTTTCGAACAACGGACACACGTCCATGCGGTAAGGGCAGCCCGCTTCTTGTAGTAGTAGGTGCACAGCGAGTACGTCAGAGGCCGTTCGTGCCATGGAGATAACGTAAGCCCCAAATGCTTCGCGAGGTTGCGCGGCAATAATCTTACAGGTGTCCAAAACCTCTTTAACGGGTTCAGATGGTTCCCAGTCACGAGGTAGAAGAGGACGTTTAGACGCAAGTTCATTGGTTAGGAAAGCAATCTTGTCTTGCTCGCTCCACTGTTCGTAGTCACCAATGCCTAGGTAACGCGTCAGTTCAGACAGAGCATCCGCATGACGGGTACTTTCTTGGCGGATATCAAGGCGAACCAAGTGGATACCAAATGCTTTAACACGACGCAACGTATCTAGCAGTGAGCCGTTGGCAATAACGCCCATGCCACATTCGTTGAGTGATTGGTAACACGCGTAAAGCGGCTCCCAAAGCTGCTCTACTTTTTGTAGCGGCGCTTTGACGGCCAGTTTCTGACCGTGAACTTTCGCGTCAAGAATGTCTTTGGTTTCGTTCAGCAGTGAACGTAGCTGTTTTAGGATCGCACGGTATGGTTCGTGTTGATCTTCACCCGCAAGTTCACGAACTTTGTCGTTGCACACTGTCATTGACAGTTCGCTGATCAGCTCGTTGATGTCGTTAAGGTACAGGTCTGCCGCTTTCCAGCGAGATAGAAGCAGTACTTCACGAGTTACGTTGTGGGTCACAAATGGGTTACCGTCACGGTCACCACCCATCCAAGATGAGAAGTGTACAGGGCGAGCATCAATCGGTAGACCTTCGCCAAGGTATGATTTTAGACGGTCGTTCATTTCACGTAAGAAGTCAGGTACTGCCTCCCATAGTGAGTTTTCTACAACCGCAAAGCCCCATTTTGCTTCATCAAGCGGGGTTGGGCGCTGTTGACGAATAACGTCAGAATGCCAGCTTTGCACGATAAGTTGCTCAAGACGGCGTTCAGTTTTCTTACGCTCTTTGAAAGAGAGATCGCTCAGCTCTAGCTTAGATAGACACTCGTTGATCTTAACCAGTTTATTGATCATGGTGCGACGAGTGATTTCGGTAGGGTGCGCAGTTAGAACTAATTCAATGTTCAGCTCGCGAACCGCTTGTGCCGTGTCTAGCTTGCTTACATCATTTTGCACAAGCTTTGAGAACAGCGAGTTAATTGCGTCAGGTTCGCAGATATGCTCTTCACAATGGCGTGAAATGGTGTGGTATTGCTCAGCAATATTGGTCAGGTTTAGAAATTGGTTGAACGCACGGGTCACGGGCGTCAATTGCTCATCTGGCAGGCTTTTAATTTCTTCTATTAAGCTTTCTCTGTCAGCGCTATTTCCAGCTTGAGCCGATTTGGATAATTTACGAATAGTTTCCACTTTCTCGAAGATTTCTTCGCCATGGGCATCGCGGATCGTGTTGCCCAGTAAGTGGCCTAACATGCGCACATTGCTTTTGAGTGCGGCGTATTTCTCGTTCATTGTCATCCTGCCTCGTAAAAAAACTACATCCATTGTCCTTGTTAAGACTCCAATCTAGCGAAAACCACCAGTTCTAGTCAAATAAAGCCGAGTAAGTTTGCAATTATTCCACAGCTCTCCTGATTTAGAGCAAAATTAGGTCCGCTTATACCGCTCTAAGTGAAAATTAATTACAAAACCGCTCACCAAAAGAAGGATATAGCGTGCTAGAAGAAGAGACTCGAAGATAACAAATAGCAGCTCAATCGAACTGCATTGTCAGGAAAGTACAGAATGCGACTAACAACAATATTTCACCATCGCACGTGACAGCACATCGATGGTTGGGTCGATAAAGTCGAAAGACAGGAATTCATCCGGCTGGTGGGCTTGGTCAATCGAACCAGGGCCAAGAACCAAGGTTGGACACAACTGCTGCAGGAATGGCGCTTCAGTACAGTAGTTAACGGTTTCTGAACTAGTTTGGCAGATCTCTTCAACGCCGCCGATAAATGGGTGGTCATGTTGGCATTCGTAACCCGGAATGGGTTCGTGCAGTGGAATAATTTCCAATCGCCCTGGCCATTTCAGTTCGAGTTCTTTTAATGCGCCACGCAGCATGTTCTCTAAACCATCAAGGCTAATACCAGGAAGAGGACGCACGTCGTAATGCAGCTCACAGCAGCCACAAATACGGTTAGCGCTGTCGCCACCATGAATATGACCAAGGTTTAGGGTTGGACTTGGAATGGCAAAGCCAGGATGGTGATACTCTTTCACTAATTTATCGCGCAGTTGCATCATGGCAAACATGACGTCATGCATGATCTCAATTGCGTTAACGCCTAAAGCAGGGTTTGAAGAGTGACCGGATTTACCTGTTACGCGAATGGCATTTGCCACATGCCCTTTATGACCTCGAATTGGTACAAGACTGGTGGGTTCACCAATGATGCAGTAATCCGGCTTAAAAGGCGCATTCTCAGTAAAATGACGCGCACCCAGCATGGTGGTTTCTTCATCACAGGTTGCTAATACATAAAGTGGCTTGGTCTGCTTACTCCAATCGACTTTCTTCACCGCTTCATAAATAAACGCAAAGAAGCCTTTCATATCAGCAGTGCCCAAACCGTAAAAGCGGTTATCTTTCTCGGTCAGTTTATGTGGGTCAAAACTCCAACGGCCTTCATCAAATGGCACGGTATCGCTGTGACCTGCGAGGAGTAGACCGCCTTCGCCTTCACCCATACGTGCGATCATATTGTGTTTGTCTGGTTCCACCTCGATCACTTCAACACTAAAGCCAAGATCTTTAAACCAAGAAGCTAGCTTCTCGATCACTTTGGCATTGCCTTGGTCCCAACTTGAATCGGTTGAGCTGATCGAAGAGGTGCTGATCAGTCCTTCATAGACTTCTAGAAAACTTGGTAATTGCATGGATCTTTCAATTCTCCTATTGACAGACAGAGTGTAAAAATGTAAAACACATACTAAGTCATATTTAATGAATAAAAAATCAAAAAATAGCAAAAATTAAATATGAATAGTCATTTTGACCTTAAGCGTATGGATGCCATGTAATGCTAAAAACCACGATTATCGGAGCCAGCGGCTACACCGGCGCAGAGTTGGCTTTAATGGTCAACAAACACCCTGAACTCACGCTATCAGGTTTATACGTTTCCGCCAATAGCGTAGATGCAGGAAAGAATATTGCTCAATTGCACGGCAAGTTAGCGGGTGTGATTGATATGCCAGTTTCACCACTGACCGACCCTGAGCAAGTTGCTCAAGTGTCAGATGTCGTCTTTCTGGCGACAGCGCATGAAGTGAGCCACGACTTAGCCCCAATTTTCTTAGATGCGGGTTGTCAGGTATTCGATTTATCGGGGGCATTCCGTGTGAAAAGCGAAGGCTTCTACAACACCTTTTATGGCTTCGAACATCAATATAACAACTGGCTAGATAAAGCAGCATACGGCTTAGCAGAGTGGAACCAAGAATTAATCAAAACCACTTCCTTGATTGCAGTGGCGGGGTGCTACCCAACCGCTTCACAGCTCGCAATCAAACCTCTGTTAGAAAGTGCATTACTAGATACCAACCAATGGCCAGTGATTAATGCTACCAGTGGTGTGTCTGGCGCAGGACGTAAAGCCTCCATGGTCAATAGCTTCTGCGAAGTGAGTTTGCAGCCATATGGTGTCTTTAACCATCGCCACCAACCAGAGATTACTCAACACTTAGGTTGCGATGTGATTTTTACTCCACATCTAGGCAACTTTAAGCGCGGCATTCTTGCCACCATCACAATGAAGTTGGCGCAAGGTGTGGCGGAAAAACAAGTGGCACAAGCGTTTGAACAAGCCTATCAAGGTAAGCCAGCAGTTCGTCTAAAAGGCGATGGTATTCCACGTATTCAGGATGTCGAAAATACCCCTTTCTGCGATATCGGCTGGAGGGTAAAAGGCGAGCACATCATTGTGATATCGGCGATCGACAACCTACTTAAAGGTGCATCGAGTCAAGCGATGCAATGTCTCAATATTCATTACGGTTACCCAGAACTGACAGCGTTGCTGTAGTCGTTGAAAGAGGGAAATGCGATGACGCAAACCAATCAAGCTCCTTTAGTCATTAAGCTCGGTGGTGCAGCTCTATCTTGCACTCAAACCTTAAGCCAACTGTTTGCTGCTATTGCGGCATACCAAAAATCGGCGCAGCGACAAATCGCCATCGTTCATGGAGGTGGCTACCTAGTTGATGAGTTGATGGCAAAGCTTCAGCTTGAGACCGTAAAGAAAAATGGTCTTCGTGTGACGCCTTATGAGCAAATTCCTGTGATTGCAGGTGCGCTTGCGGGTACAGCGAATAAGTTACTGCAAGGTCAAGCGATTGCTGATGGGCTGAATGCGGTAGGACTTAGTCTTGCAGATGGCGGAATGTGTCATGTCGAAGAGCTTAATCCAGAGTTAGGCGCAGTAGGCAAAGCATCACCGGGTGATTCAACGTTATTACAAGCGGTTCTAAACACAGGTGCGCTACCGATCATTAGCTCAATTGGCCTGACAGATAAAGGCCAAATGATGAATGTGAATGCAGACCAAGCTGCTGTTGCTGTAGCGGGTGCATTAGATGCGGAGTTAGTACTTTTGTCTGATGTGAGTGGTGTATTGGATGGTAAAGGTCATTTGATTAAAACGCTATCCGAGCAAGAAACCGATGCCTTGATCCAAGGGCAAGTGATCACCGACGGCATGATCGTCAAAGTTAAAGCCGCCTTGGAGGCCGCCAATGATCTTGGTCGTCCTATCGAAGTCGCGACATGGCGTTACCCAGAGAAACTTACCCAGTTATTCGCGGGTGAAAGTATAGGAACGCAGTTTCTGCCGCAATAAAGCAGAAGCAAAACAGTTAAAAAATTCAACATTAGGAAGTGGTTGGCACTGACCGCCGAGCGCAGCGCCAGGTAAGTTTGGAGAACAAAAATGAGCAAAGTGAACGTTAAAAAAGTGGTAGTCGCATACTCAGGCGGTCTAGATACTTCAGTCATTATCCCGTGGCTAAAAGAGAACTACGATTGTGAAGTGGTGGCTTTCGTTGCCGATGTTGGTCAAGGCGCAGAAGAGCTAGAAGGCATTGAAGCGAAAGCAAAAGCCTCGGGTGCTTCGGAGTGTTACATCGCTGACCTGAAAGAAGAGATGGTCGCAGACTACATTTACCCGACACTAAAAACGGGGGCTTACTACGAAGGTAAATATCTGCTAGGTACGTCAATGGCGCGTCCAATCATTGCTAAAGCACAGGTAGAAGTGGCGCGTAAAGTGGGCGCTGACGCGCTGTGTCACGGTTGTACTGGCAAAGGTAATGACCAAGTGCGTTTTGAAGGCGCATTTGCAGCACTAGCACCGGATCTACATGTGATTGCTCCATGGCGTGAGTGGGATCTTGTTAGCCGTGAAGAGTGTTTGGATTACCTCGCAGAGCGTAATATTCCTTGCTCAGCGTCTCTGACTAAGATCTACTCGCGAGATGCCAACGCGTGGCACATCTCAACAGAGGGTGGTGTTCTCGAAGATACATGGAATGCACCGAACGAAGATTGCTGGGTTTGGACAGTCGATCCAGAGCAAGCACCAAACGAAGCAGAATACGTGACGTTAAAGGTAGCGAAAGGTGAAGTTGTTGAAGTTGATGGTGAAGCAATGACGCCCTACAACACTCTGGTTTACTTAAACGAGAAAGGGGCGAAGCATGGCGTTGGCCGAATTGATATCGTCGAGAACCGCCTTGTGGGGATGAAGTCTCGTGGTTGTTACGAAACGCCAGGGGGCACCATCATGATGGAAGCTCTGCGTGCGGTTGAGCAGCTCGTGCTCGATAAATCATCATTCGAATTCCGTGAAGAGTTAGGCCTAAAGGCATCGCATCTCGTGTATGACGGTCGTTGGTTCACACCACTGTGTAAGTCGATCCTTGCCGCGACAGAAGAACTTGCGAAGGATGTTAATGGTGAAGTGGTTGTGAAGCTGTACAAAGGCCAAGCTACGGTCACTCAAAAACGCTCTGACAATAGTTTGTACTGTGAGCAGTTTGCGACCTTTGGTGAGGATGAAGTTTATGATCAAAGCCATGCAGAAGGCTTCATCCGTCTGTATTCGCTATCCAGCCGTATCCGCGCATTGAACAGCCAGAAAAAATAAGCCAATTTAACACCTTATAAAATAAAAGACCTGCCTACTATCGGCAGGTCTTTTTTATTTTGCTGATATGGCCAACATAAAAATAAAATAATCGTGAATAAATATGTAATAATACTGAATTTATACTTTATTTTTTGTTGGGTTTATCGTACCGTTGAAACATAAGAAAAAGTGAGCAAATGATCATCAGTTTGGTCAACACTTCATGAATAGCAGGTTAGCATAAGTAATAGTCATCAGGAGAGACGCAATGGCATTATGGGGCGGAAGATTTACCCAAGCGGCAGACACCAGATTTAAAGACTTCAACGATTCGTTGCGTTTCGACTACCGATTAGCTGAGCAAGACATTGTCGGTTCTATTGCGTGGTCTAAAGCGTTACTTTCTGTCGATGTGCTGTCCGCACAAGAGCAGCAAAAGCTTGAACTCGCACTGAATGAGCTCAAACTAGAAGTCATGGAAGACCCACATCAAATCTTGCATTCGGATGCGGAAGATATCCATTCATGGGTTGAGCAGCAGTTGATAGGCAAAGTGGGTGACTTAGGTAAAAAGCTACATACCGGTCGTTCGCGTAATGACCAAGTGGCAACGGACCTCAAGCTTTGGTGCCGTCAGCAAGGTCAGCAACTGCTCATTGCCCTCGACCGTTTACAAACTAAAATGGTTGGCGTAGCAAAGCAGCATCAAGATACAGTCCTACCTGGTTATACACACCTGCAGCGCGCACAACCTGTGACCTTTGCTCACTGGTGTTTGGCTTATGTCGAAATGTTTGAGCGTGATTACTCACGCTTAAGCGATGCCCTGAAGCGTTTGGACACCTGCCCACTTGGTTCAGGCGCGCTTGCTGGTACCGCTTACCCAATCGACCGTGAAGAGTTGGCTCACAATCTTGGCTTCCACCGTGCAACACGTAACTCGCTAGACTCGGTATCTGATCGTGATCATGTGATGGAGCTAATGTCGGTGGCGTCTATCTCTATGCTGCACCTGTCGCGTTTGGCAGAAGACATGATCTTCTACAATTCGGGTGAGTCTAACTTCATCGAACTGGCAGATACCGTGACATCGGGATCTTCTCTGATGCCGCAGAAGAAAAACCCAGATGCACTAGAGCTTATCCGCGGTAAAACCGGGCGTGTATATGGCGCACTCGCAGGCATGATGATGACCGTAAAAGCGCTGCCACTGGCTTATAACAAAGACATGCAGGAAGACAAAGAAGGTCTGTTCGATGCGCTTGATACGTGGAACGACTGCATGGAAATGGCAGCGCTATGCTTTGATGGTATTAAAGTCAACGGTGAGCGTACGCTAGAAGCGGCGAAGCAAGGCTATGCAAACTCAACTGAGCTGGCTGATTACTTAGTGGCGAAAGGCATCCCATTCCGTGAAGCGCACCATATTGTCGGTGTTGCGGTTGTTGGTGCAATTGCTAAAGGTTGTGCATTGGAAGAGTTATCATTGCGAGAGCTCAAAACCTTCTCCGAGGTGATTGAAGTGGATGTGTACGATATATTAACCATCGAATCTTGCTTAGAAAAACGTTGCGCGCTTGGTGGTGTGTCACCACAGCAAGTTGCTTGTGCGGTGGAACAAGCCGATAAGCGCCTAACACAACGTGATACCTCGGCGGTGAAAGTTCGTCCTGCACGTTTGACCGATATCGAGACATTGGAAGGCATGGTGGCTTATTGGGCGAATATGGGTGAGAACTTACCGCGTTCACGTAATGAACTGGTGCGTGATATTGGTTCTTTTGCCGTTGCGGAGCATCATGGTGAAGTAACGGGTTGTGCATCTTTGTACGTTTATGATTCTGGTTTGGCTGAAATTAGAACGCTAGGTATTGAAGCCGGTTGGCAAGGGCAGGGGCAGGGGAGTGCGATTGTGCACAACCTGATTGAGAAAGCGCGTCAAATGGCGATCAAGAAAGTCTTTGTTCTGACTCGCACGCCTGAGTTCTTTATGAAACAAAGCTTCTTACCAACGTCAAAGTCACTGTTGCCGGAGAAAGTATTGAAAGATTGTGACCAATGTCCACGTCAACATGCGTGTGATGAAGTCGCTTTAGAGATCAATCTTATAGAGCAGGTAATTCAGAAAAGTAACGTCGCTTAAGCGAAGATTTTCAAATCGGATAAAATAATAAGCGAAAAAATTGGAACCTTTGAGAAGAAGGTTGGTCTATTAAAGTACCACTGCTTTTTCTTAGAAGAATCTAAGAGGGCCCCAAAACTAATATTGGTTTTGGGGCTTTTTTCTATCTGTCATCTGAGTGAGGATCATCTTTACTTGGCCTTACCTATATGAAACAGCCTCGTCAATGACGAGGCTGTTGCTCAGGACGTTAACAACGTAGACTGCGCTTATTAGACAAAGGATTAATCTAGGTAAGATTCTAGCTCTTCGCTACCACCGATGTGTTTACCACCGATGAAGACTTGAGGCACCGTCGTACGTCCAGAGATTGCACGCAGGCTCACGGTTGTTGCGTCTTTACCTAGAATGACTTCTTCATATTGAAGACCGTGATCAATCAGGTTCTGCTTTGCCTTCATACAGAAAGGGCAGCCTGGCTTAGTGAATACGGTGATGGATTCTTGAGTCTTGTACTCAGGTGCCACGTAGTTCATCATTGTGTCTGCATCTGAAACTTTGAACGGGTCACCAGGCTCGTTCGGTTCGATGAACATTTTCTCGACCACGCCGTTTTTTACTAGCATGCTGTAACGCCACGAACGCTTACCAAAGCCTAGGTCATTCTTATCAACGAGCATACCCATGCCATCTGTGAATTCACCGTTGCCATCTGGAATGAAAGTGATGTTCTCAGCTTCTTGATCTGCTTTCCACGCGTTCATTACGAACGTGTCGTTGACCGATACGCAGAGAATCTCATCCACGCCATGCTCTTTAAATACAGAGAATAATTCGTTGTATCGAGGTAGGTGGCTTGATGAGCATGTTGGAGTAAATGCACCTGGCAAGCTGAATACGATAACCGTTCTATTTTTAAATAGTTCATCCGTGGTTACGTTCACCCATGCGTCACCTTTACGAGTAGGGAAAGTAACTGATGGTACAGCTTGACCTTCTTTTGATGCAAACATGATGATTTCCTTTTTATATGAATAATTTGTTGAGAGCTTAGCGGTTTTTCCGCGTCGTCATGCTTCAATGTACTCATTATTGAAAAAAAACTTTGATAGCTCCAATCGTTTAATGCTATGGTTTTGATAGATTATTTCTATCAAGCAATAAAAGCGAATCGTATGTCATGAATATCCGAGATTTTGAGTATCTGGTTGCGCTTGCAGAGCACAAGCATTTTCGAAAGGCAGCGGAAGCCTGTTTTGTGAGTCAACCGACGTTAAGTGGGCAAATTCGTAAGTTAGAAGATGAGCTAGGCACGACCCTTTTAGAGAGAAGTAGCCGACGTGTATTGTTTACTGACTCTGGTTTGCAGCTGGTGGAGCAGGCGAAACGCATCTTAAGTGAAGTGAAAACCTTTAAAGATATGGCGAGTGGTCAAAGTGGATCGATGACTGGCCCTATGCATATTGGCTTTATACCTACGGTTGGCCCTTACATATTGCCAAAGATCGTCCCTCAACTAAAAGAAGAGTTTCCAGAGCTTGAATTGTTCTTGCATGAGGCGCAGACCCATCAACTGGTCCGTCAGTTAGAAGAAGGAAAATTGGATTGTCTTGTTTTAGCATCAGTAACCGAGACTGCACCATTTAAAGAGATTGAGGTTTACAGTGAACCCATGAGTGTCGCCGTCCCTTGTGGCCATGAATGGGCAGAACTCGATCATATTGATATGCTTGAACTCAGTGGTAAAACGGTATTGGCACTTGGTGATGGTCATTGTTTGCGAGATCAGGCTTTAGGCTTCTGCTTTGCAGCCGGCGCCAAAGATGATGAACGTTTTAAAGCCACGAGTTTGGAGACATTGCGTAATATGGTGGCAGCAGGAGCGGGCATTACGCTATTGCCGCAGCTTTCGGTTCCGAAGGAGAAGGAAAAAGATGGGGTTTGCTATGTACCTGCTGTGAACCCTGTGCCATCGAGAAGTATCGTATTAGTTTACCGTCCTGGTTCACCACTGCGTGCGCGTTTTGAGACCTTAGCAGCGAAGGTTAAAGACATTCTTGGCTCGCAAACCGCGTCTATAGCGGCATGAACAGTCAAAAAGTAGATAAGAATAGGGAAGCCTCTGGTTTCCCTATTCTTTGTTAAGCGATTAGAACAACTCTTCTGTCTCACCACTGCCTGTGGAGTAGATACTATCTTCGAGGTGATTGCCGGCGTACTCTGTAGGCTCAGTCCCTTTTTCAAAGTACTCAAACATCGATGTACCATCCACTTTGTGAGTTAACAGCCCGCTGTCACGGTCGATACGTACGCGAACAATATCATCAGGGATGTTCTTACTTTGTTGTGGTGTGCCCTCTAGTGCTGCGTGCATAAAGTCAATCCATGCAGGCTCTGCGGTTTTTGCGCCAGACTCTGCTCCAGAGATCTGGTCTTGACCTAGATTGCTGTTGATGGTTGTACGGCCAAGTGTGCGCGAGTGGTCATCGAAACCTACCCATGAAATCGCCACGATGCCTGGCCCGTAACCATTGTACCAAGTATCTTTAGAATCGTTGGTGGTACCGGTTTTGCCTCCAATGTCACGGCGATCAAGTTCTTGTGCTCGCCAGCCTGTACCATTCCAACCTGTGCCATCTTGCCAACTGCCACCACCCCAGATGTTGCTGTACATCATTTCACGCATTAAGAAAGCATTTTGCTCTGAAATAACCTGTGGTGCGTAATTAGGCTCATTGCTTTCCAATGTATGATTTGTGTCGGCGTTGTCTAACGCGACATCTTGTTCACCAAACTCTGTGATGAACTTATCTTCTGCTTGCACACTCATTTGAGGGCAATTTTTCTGACAAATTGTTTTTGGATTGGCTTTAAATAGCACCTCACCGAACGGGTTCTCAACATGATCAATGTAATACGGCTCCACGTAATAACCGCCATTGGCAAACACAGAATAGCCTTGTGCGACTTTCATTGGTGTTAAGCTGCCTGCACCGAGGGCGATAGTCTCTGAACGAGGAACCTCATTGATGTCAAAACCAAAACGGGCTAGGTACTGGCGCGTCTCGTCTAAGCCAACTTCACGTAACGTACGAACAGCCATCACGTTTTTTGATTGTGCCAGGCCTATGCGTAGACGCGTTGGGCCAATGTATGTTGGTGGTGAATTCTTTGGACGCCACGCCGAACCTGAGCCCTCATCCCATTTATTAATGGGGGCATCGTTGACGAGTGAAGCGAGTGTTAGACCTTGGTTTAATGCTGCAGAGTAGATGAACGGTTTGATACTCGAACCGACCTGACGCACAGACATGGTTGCACGGTTAAACTTACTGTGTATGAAGTTGAAACCACCAACCAGAGAAAGCACCGCACCGTTCTCTGGATTCATTGCCACAAAAGCCGTATTCGCATTTGGTACTTGGCTCAATTTCCAATGGGTTGTGATGGTGCCTTCTTTATCGGTGGTGTTGATTGCACGCACCCATACTTGCTGACCTGCGGTTAGGATCTCTTTTGCAGATGTTGGCGCAGGCCCTTGACGCTCATCGGTCAAAAACTTGCGTGCCCAGTTCATGCCAGTCCAAGCGATAGTCTGCTCATTGTTGTTCTTCACCCAAACTTGTGCCGATTTATCCTCCACTTTGGTGACAACCGCAGGGTATAGCTCTCCGTAAGTTGGTTGCGTTTTCAGGTGCGTTTCAATTTGCTCTGTATTCCACGCTTCTTCTCTGGCTTTCCATAAGGTTTTCTCTGCACCTCGGTAACCGTGACGCTCATCATAAGCCAATAGGTTATTGATAGCGGCTGTATTTGCAGCATCTTGAAGTTTTGAGTTCACTGTCATGTAGATGTTTAAGCCCGAAGTGTAGGCTTTTTCCTCACCATACTCATTGACTGCCCATGAACGTGCAAGCTCAGCGACATATGGGGCGGAAAGTTCAATTTCAGCGCTGTGGTAGCGTGCTACGATAGGCTCAGAACGAGCTTGGTCATATTGCTCTTGAGTGATGTATTTCTCATCTAGCATGCGCATCAATACCACATTACGACGATTGGTTGCACGCTCTAATGAGTAGATCGGGTTCATGGTCGAAGGCGCTTTTGGCATGCCGGCTAACGTTGCAATTTCACTCAATGTCAATTCATTTAGGCTCTTACCGAAATAAACCTGAGCAGCTGCACCAAAGCCATATGAACGATAGCCAAGGAAGATTTTATTCACATACAACTCCATGATCTCTTGCTTAGATAGAAGCTGTTCGATGTGGATTGCAATAAAAATCTCTTTAATTTTTCGCATGATCTTCTTTTCATTCGATAAGAAGAAATTACGAGCTAATTGCTGAGTAATAGTACTCGCACCTTGTTTTGCTGAACCAGAAAGCGCCACAACCACTGCAGCCCGTGTAATACCGATCGGGTCGATACCTGGATGCTCATAAAATCGGCTATCCTCGGTCGCGATCAGTGCGTGAATTAAATCTTGTGGAATTTCGTCGTAAGTAACAGGAATACGACGTTTCTCGCCAAACTGTGCGATCAGTTTTCCATCTTGACTAAACACCTGCATAGGTGTTTGTAATTCAACATTTTTTAGAGTTGCAACGTCTGGCAATTCAGGCTTTACATACTGGTAGAAGCCGAAAATTGTGGTGACTCCAAGAATTATGCAAATCAATGTTAAAAATAGTAAACGCTTTATGAACTTCACCGGAGAATCCCTGATTGGTTGAGGCTGTATAACGGCAAACCCTTGTACTCTTAGGTTAAAAATTTAGCACATAGAGATATTAACTCTTATTTAGATGCTAATCACAACCTTTGCACGAAGAAAATTCTCTCGATGCTAAGAACAACTTTGCACGATTGAATATCGGATCGAGAGTAGAGATGGATAAGCTATTAGTTACTGGCATAGATATCGGTCATAACAGCCTCAAAGCCGTGGTACTTAAACCCAATGGCAACAGTTACGCCTTATTGGGCTACAAAGAAATATTACTTAAGGAAGGTATTGTCGCTGAAAATAACATCATAAATCATCAAGAATTTGTAAAGACCCTAAAAGAGATGAAAAAAATGTTTCCTTTTGGCGCTCGACAAGTGGCTATTTCTGTTCCTGACAATGCAGTGATCAGTAAAACGTTGCCAATTGAACACCACTTGGATGAAAGTGAAAAAGAATTTGCCATCGTCCGGGCTTTTTCACATCAATCGCCATTTCCTGTGGAAGAACTGAGTCTTGATTTTGCTTTAGTTGAAGTCGCAGAACAGGAACGAGGCATAGATAGTTATCGACTCTTTGCAACGCGTAAAGAAGTGGTAGAAGCGCGAGTTGGTGCCGTTCAAAAGTCAGGGTTGAGAACGGTGCTGGTGGATGTGCACTCGCAAAGTCTTGGGCACATTTGGCAGTTGGCCGCAGGACGCTTTCCTAGCAGGAGTGCGTATTGTTTACTTCACCTTGGAGAAATGAGCAGTTCATTCACCATGTTTACTGAGCAAGGCGAGCTCTTTCATAAAGAGTTTGTCTGCGGGACCCGCAACGTCAGTGGAGTGAGACACGATGCCCTCTCTGAAAATAATGAACAAGGGATGGCTGAGTCGTTTAACTGTCACATGATCGAACATGTGAAGCGTCAAATGCAGTTATACAGCTCGATGAATGGTTCACAAAACATCCAAGGTATCTGGCTGTCTGGCGAAGGGGCGACCATGCCAATGCTCGCTGAAGCTCTGTCTAAACAACTGGCGATAGAGTGTGAGTTGCTCAACCCTCTTGGTTTATTTGATATGAAAGTGCCTAAGCGCAAGCGTTACACCGCGGACTGGCCGCGTTTCACTGCGGCTGCGGGGCTTGCTGTGCGTGGGATTCAGTGGTTAGGAGGTAAGAATGTTGTATCACATTAACCTTCTTCCTTGGCGCGAACGCCAGCGTGAGGCACTCCGTCGTCGCTTTGTCGGGCTAGTGATTTTAAGTGCATTAGTGGCAGGTGGCATTCAATGGAGCATTGGCCAGTACTACCAGTATCAGCAAGATCAGCAGCAGCAGCGCATCGATTATTTAGCACATTATATTTCACTACTAGATCAACGAATGAAAGCGATGAAGATCGCCGAGCAAGAACACGACAAGATCTTAGGACGCTTGAAGGTTGTTGAAGAACTTCAACGCGGGCGAAACAAAACGACGGAGTTCATGAATTTGATGCCTTCCGTGATCCCGAATGGTGTGTACGTCGATAAGATCAAGATGAACGATTATGAGATAGAGATTTCAGGCATTTCCGATAGCACGCCGCGCTTGGCAACTATGCTGGATAAGATGGAGAGGTCGGCCAAGTTACTCGATGTAGAAATGCATTCGATTGTTCACGGTAAAGTGCGCTTTGGTAAAGAATTTCAGGCCTTCAAAGCCTCCTTCTTGTTTAAAGAGCCTCTTCAACAGACAGGAGGTCAACATGGCTAATTGGTCAGATCTAGAATTTGATGAAATTGCAGAGTGGCCATTACATCCTCAGTTGGCTGTCATCTTATTAATGGTGTTGTTCATTCAGGGCTTTGGCTATTGGTTTTATCTTATTCCCGAAGAGCAACGCCTTAATAGCCAGATCCAAGAAGAGCAAGCCTTAAAAGTGGCACTCAGAATCAAAGCAAATAAAGTTGCAACGTTGCCTCAGCTTCAATCGCAGTTGGATGAGCTCACCACGCGCTACAAAATGCTATTGCAACAACTGCCAGTGCAGAAAGAACTGGCAACCATGCTGGCCTCTGTTAATGAGCTCGGTATTGATAACAAGCTGACGTTTACCAGTATTGAGTGGGGGGAGAAACAGTCCGAGCACTTTCTATACCGTTTGCCACTCAATATTGAGCTGACAGGTGATTTTCATGATATTGGCCGTTTCTCCCAAGCTATTGCGACGCTGCCTCGTATCATTACATTTACCGATGTGACGTGGCAGCGAGTCAGTCAAGAGAGCGAAGCTCTGCATTTTCGCGTAAAGGCGAACACTTACCAGTTCAAACCTGAGGAAGCGAAAGTTGAGAAATAAAACTTTGCTGATGATAGGTATTGCTATTGCCAGCGTATTAGTTGGGTGCCAAGCCAATGATGAATCATTGAGCGATTTCATTCGTGGTGTAGAAGAGAAAGCGCGTCGTGATGCGGAAAAACTGAGGCCAGCGGAGAAATATCGGGTGGTCGCTTATGATCCCATGGTGATGCGAGCCCCATTTGAGCTACCGAAAGAAGCCATTATTGCGACTCAACCCGAGGTTAGGAAAGATTGCTGGCAGCCTCCGGCGAGAAAGCGTACCGGAAAACTGGAACGCTTTCCTCTTAGTCAGTTGCGTTTAAAAGGTGTGATGGGTGTAGATAACAATGTTTCAGGGCTTGTGCAAGCACCAAACGGCACCGTTTACCCCATTAAGCCGGGGCAATATCTTGGGCGCAACAATGGCAAGGTTACCCATGTATCCCAGCGTTATTTAACGATTAATGAAACCCTGCCCGATGGCTTAGGGTGCTGGCAAAAACGCAAAGTTAAGCTGGCTTTGAGATAGATATAGCTGTATTTATTTTTTGATATTGAGTAATGAAGATGAGACAAGGATTTCCGAGCCTACCAAAGAAGCTAACTGGGTTTTTTACTTTCTGGCTGCTTTTACTTTTGGCGCCTTTAGCTCACGCTGAAGGAGGACAAGCTAATGCACTAAAAAGTATCGATTTTCGCACTAACAAAGACAACGATGCGATCATTGTAGTCGAACTGGCCTCTCCAGCAGCGATAGTGGATATTAAGCGCGTCCAGGAAGGGCTGAGCATTGATTTGCTCAACACTTTAGTGGCAGATGAACAGCTTTATCTGCTTGATGTAAAAGACTTCTCAACCGTAGTTGAAAGTGTCGAGGTCTTTCGTGAGGTTTCGGGCACACGTTTGCAGGCGTATATCGATGAAGGTTATACCCATGATTATCGGCTCTCTGGGCGTTATCTTGAAGTGACGGTTAGTAAGTTAAAGCCGAATGAAAAAGTGCCAGATAAGAGCATCTTAGATAAGCAAGGCAAGCTGATTTCGATTAATTTCCAAGATATTCCTGTGCGTAACGTATTGCAATTGATTGCCGATCATAATCAATTCAACTTGGTGGTGTCCGATTCGGTCGCCGGTAATCTGACCCTGCGCCTTGATGGTGTAGCCTGGCAACAGGTATTGGATATTATTTTGCAGGTAAAAGGGCTAGATAAACGCGTTGATGGGAATGTGATTTTGGTCGCGCCAAAGGATGAGCTCGATTTACGAGAAATGCAGCAACTGGAGAAACAAAAACTCGAGCAGGAGATGGGCGAACTATCATCGGAAATCATCAAAGTTAATTTCGCTAAAGCATCAGATATTGCAGAGATGATCAATGGCGAGGGTAACATTAGTATGTTGTCTGAACGCGGAAAAATGACGATTGATGAGCGTACTAACTCACTCTTGATTCGTGAATTACCTGAGAACATTGCCGTTATCCGAGAAATCATCGAATCGCTGGATATTCCCGTTAAACAAGTACAAATTGCAGCCCGAATTGTGACTATCTATGAAGGCAATATGGATGAACTGGGTGTTCGCTGGGGCTTTACCTCAACCAATGGCAGCAATACTGTCGGAGGTTCAATTGAGAGTAATTTAGCGACCATTGGCCTCTACGATGCTGGCGGTAGTGAAGGTGAAGACGCTAGTAGCAGTGCCGGTATTGATGACTTCCTGAATGTGAATTTAGCTGCGACCAATCCGAGTGCAACCAGTATTGCTTTCCAAGTGGCAAAGCTGGGCTCTGATACCTTATTGGACTTAGAGCTTTCTGCGTTACAACAAGAATCGAAAGCAGAAATCATTTCTAGTCCGCGTTTAATCACTACCAATAAAAAACCGGCTTATATCGAGCAAGGTACAGAGATCCCATACCTAGAATCTTCTTCAAGTGGTGCGACTTCGGTAACGTTCAAAAAAGCGGTGTTGAGTTTAAAAGTGACGCCGCAAATTACGCCAGATAACCGCTTAGTGTTGGATTTAAGTGTGACGCAAGATAGGCCAGGGCAAGTAGTAAAAACGGGAACTGGTGAAGCTGTGGCTATCGATACTCAACGTATTGGAACTCAGGTATTGGTGAACAATGGTGAGACGGTGGTACTCGGTGGTATTTTCCAGCACAACATTACCAACTCTGTTGATAAAGTGCCTTTATTGGGGGATTTGCCGCTATTGGGGGCGCTTTTCCGTCGCAGTTATGAAAATGTAGGTAAAAGTGAGTTGCTGGTTTTTGTCACACCCAAAGTCGTAATCCAGTAACGCTTAATCAGTAAAAAAAGCGATTAGATCAAAAATAAAGTTGCATTAGTGGCACCATGCTTGGATAATTTCGGGTCTTATCACGAATTATCTGTGAGGAATTGGTGTCACAAGCCTTGTTGAATAGCAGTTTGGCTGTGTTTTCTTGTGACGATCTTATTGAATTAACGTTGTAAAAATACCGCTAAATATGGCTGAGAAACGTAATATTTTTCTTGTTGGCCCAATGGGTGCCGGCAAAAGTACAATTGGTAGACATCTCGCACAGCAGCTGCATATGGAGTTTGTTGACTCTGATACAGTGATTGAAGAACGCACAGGCGCAGATATCTCTTGGGTTTTTGATGTAGAAGGTGAAGAAGGCTTCCGTAAGCGTGAAGAAGCGGTGCTTGAAGACCTAACTCAAGAGCAAGGTATCGTGCTAGCAACAGGTGGCGGCTCTGTCATGAGCAAAGAAAACCGCAATCACCTTTCAGCTCGTGGTGTTGTTGTTTACCTAGAAACGACTATCGAAAAGCAATTGGCACGTACTAACCGTGACAAGAAGCGTCCTTTACTTCAAACGGATAAACCTCGTGAAGTATTGGAGCAATTGGCTGGTGAACGTAATCCTCTATATGAAGAAGTGGCGGATTACACCGTTCGTACTGACGACCAGAGTGCAAAAGTGGTAGCCAACCAAATCGTAAAAATGCTAGAAGAGAGATAAGCAATTATCTTTTTTAATTGGAGGCCCCGATGGAACGGATTACGGTCAATCTAGCAGAGCGTAGCTACCCAATCTCTATAGGCGCCGGGTTATTTGAGGACCCGGCGTACCTTTCTCAAATTCTCTCAAATAAAAACGCAAACCAGAAAGTGGTCGTGATCAGTAATGTCACGGTTGCACCTCTGTACGCGAATAAAATTCTTAACCAACTGAAGCAGCTTGGCTGTGACGCCTCTTTACTTGAGTTACCTGATGGCGAGCAATACAAAAGCCTAGACGTATTTAACCAAGTCATGAACTTCCTATTGGAGGGAAGTTATGCGCGTGATGTGGTGATTATCGCATTGGGCGGTGGTGTGATTGGTGATCTCGTTGGCTTTGCTTCAGCGTGTTATCAACGCGGTGTGGATTTCATCCAAATCCCTACGACATTATTGTCTCAAGTTGACTCATCAGTTGGTGGTAAAACGGCTGTTAACCACCCATTAGGCAAAAATATGATTGGTGCTTTTTACCAGCCAAAAGCCGTAATTATCGATACCAATTGTTTGTCGACATTGCCAGAGCGTGAGTTTGCTGCGGGCATCGCAGAGGTCATCAAGTATGGCATTATTTATGATGGTGCATTTTTCGATTGGTTGGAAGAGAACCTCGATCGTCTGTACGCCCTAGATGAAGAAGCCCTGACTTACGCGATTGCACGTTGCTGTGAAATCAAAGCAGAAGTTGTCGCGCAGGATGAGAAAGAAACCGGTATTCGAGCATTGCTCAACCTTGGTCACACTTATGGTCACGCGATTGAGGCGGAGCTAGGCTATGGGAACTGGCTACATGGTGAAGCGGTTTCTTCAGGTACAGTGATGGCAGCAAAAACATCCCATCTCCGTGGGTTGATTTCTCAAGCGCAGTTCGATCGAATTGTTGCAATTTTGCGCCGCGCTAAATTGCCTGTACACACCCCAGAAAGTATGACATTTGATGACTTTATGGCGCACATGATGCGTGACAAAAAAGTGCTATCTGGTCAGCTTCGCCTAGTGTTACCAACGGGTATCGGCAGCGCAGAAGTCATCGCGGACACACCTCAAGACGTGATCAAACAAGCCATCGACTTTGGGCGTGATATTTGATTTAGTCATGCTGTTTTAGGGTGTCATTTTTGTTGTTGATTAGGGTTTTTAAATGAGTTTCGCTCACGTACTGGAATTGGACTCTCAAATTGAATTGTTGGATCGATTGGGTTTACTGACCAATTTTGGGTCCAACCTGATTGCGGTTAATGGTCATGCCGGTTACGGAAAATCATGGTTAGCACAACGATACCTTGAGCTCGGTGCAAGCAATAAAAATCAATGTTTGTTACTGTGTCGAACTAATCAAGATGATGTGCAGCATCGTACGCTTATTTTGAACCAGATTGTTTCTGATGCTCTTTTTAATCAACAAGATAGATTGATTGATAGCTTTGTGCGAATTATCGGCAACGACTCGTGTGATATCGCTATTGTGGTCGATGACGCTCACTTGCTGAGTGAAACTCTGCTCTCAGAACTTTGGATATTGGTGTTAGAAGCACAAGCGAATCCAAAGTGGAAAATAAATGTCGTACTCTTTACTATCGCTGGAAAGATAGAGTCGGTTCTCGCGCGCCTTAGTTATGGGCAAGAGTTAAAGCCAGTTGAATTAGACATTGAGATGCTCTCGGAAGTGGAGGCGCGTCGATTTTTTGAATCTTTAGTGGTTCGATACGTGGATGATGATGCGGAAAAACGCGTTCGAGATGCTTTTAAAAAAGTTGAACCTGTTCCAGGCGACATTATGGCGTTAGGAGGGATGAAAATGGAAAAAAGGATTATTATCCGCTCAATGGTCGGATCATCGCGTAACATCGCATTGCTTGTGTTGGTGTTATTGTTACTGGCAGTAGGTGGCTACTGGTGGATGTATAATCAACCAAGTCCAGAGGAAAAAGCGCAGCAAATGACAGGCAGTTTGGAGCAAACAGCGATCCCAACGTTAACCGAGCCCGAAGTCGAATCAAGTGTCGGTGTATCGGTAGGTACGTCGATGGAAACGGATGCTGATAGCCACTCTGATCTGTTTAATGTGACCGATGACTCGGACGCATTACCACCTGTGGTGACTGGCGAAGTTGCAAGTGTTGGCTCTGAAGAGGCTCAACAGCGTGTGGTCATTGAATCTGATGTGGTCGATGCTTTGCTTGAAGGTAAGCCTGAGCATGCGAATACGGCTAAAATCGACGCCGTTGTTAAAGCGTCCGATGCTTCATTACAAAGCAGTGCCAGCTCATCATTGATTAAAGTGGTTGAGGCGGAAGATAGTGAGACGTCGGTAGGATCGGATTCAGACTTGGCTTCGCGTCAACCGGTGCTGAAGTTTTCGTTTGCTCGTGAAGAGTTAAAGGCTTTGTCTCCAAGAGCCTATACTTTGCAGCTTGCTGCCATGACATCAATGGAAGATGTTCAAGTATTTTTAGATCTCCATCAGCTCAATCACCAAGTGCGCATTTACCCAACGGTTCGCAGTGGTACAGAGTGGTATATAATTACTTATCAAGATTACCCGACCATTCAGTTAGCGCGTGACGCGGTTGAAGGACTGCCTGATTCACTTAAGTCGGTGAGTCCTTGGGCAAAATCCTTGAGTCAAGTACATCGCGAAATTGATCGCGTGAAATAATCCTGAGCTTCGTCGAAAAATATGTTACATTCCGCAGCCTTAATTTTTGGTCGATAGATAGAGCAGTAGATGAAAAAGCAACGAGCCTTTCTAAAATGGGCGGGAGGAAAATACGGTCTGGTTGAAGACATCCAACGTCATTTGCCACCGGCTCGGAAGCTAGTTGAACCTTTTGTTGGTGCTGGTTCAGTATTCCTGAATACCGACTATGACCAATATTTGCTGGCAGACATCAACCCCGACCTAATTAACCTCTATAACCTGTTGAAAGAGCGTCCTGAGGATTACATCTCAGAGGCAAAGCGTTGGTTTGTCGCAGAGAATAATCGTAAAGAAGCGTACCTGAGTATTCGCGCTGAGTTTAACGGTACCGACGATGTGATGTACCGTTCCCTTGCATTCCTTTATATGAATCGTTTTGGTTTTAATGGATTGTGCCGTTACAACAAAAAAGGTGGCTTCAACGTACCGTTTGGCTCTTACAAAAAGCCTTACTTCCCAGAAGCCGAGCTTGAATTCTTTGCAGAAAAAGCGAAGAAGGCGACATTTGTCTGTGAAGGTTACCCTGAGACATTCAGCCGAGCGCGCAAAGGCAGCGTGGTTTACTGTGATCCACCCTACGCACCGTTGTCGAATACGGCGAACTTTACCTCATATGCCGGTAATGGTTTTACTCTTGATGACCAAGCAGCATTGGCTGACATTGCAGAGAGAGCTGCAACTGAACGTGGTATTCCCGTTCTGATTTCAAACCACGACACGACATTAACGCGTCGCCTGTACCATGGTGCTGAGCTTAATGTGGTTAAAGTGAAGCGAACCATCAGCCGCAACGGCAGTGGACGCAATAAAGTTGATGAGCTGCTTGCTCTGTTTCGTGCCCCAGATACGGATAAATCTGACTCCTAGTTCTCACACTATTGTCTCTAAATAGTGGATCTCCCCACTGGCTTCGGTAGAATTGTGCGCAAATTTGTTTGTTGTTTGCTCGCCACTACTGAGGTCAGGTATGAAAGATTTTCTCATTGCGCCATCCATTTTATCGGCTGATTTTGCCCGTCTTGGTGAAGACGTAGAAAAAGTACTCGCAGCGGGTGCGGATGTCGTGCACTTCGATGTGATGGATAACCACTATGTACCAAACCTGACATTTGGTGCGCCAGTGTGTAAAGCGCTGCGTGATTACGGTATTACTGCACCAATCGACGTTCATTTAATGGTCAAGCCAGTCGACCGTATTATTCCTGATTTCGCGAAAGCGGGCGCATCGATGATCACTTTCCATATTGAGGCATCAGAGCACGTCGATCGTACTCTTCAATTGATCAAAGAGCACGGCTGTAAAGCGGGCGTGGTGCTTAACCCAGCAACACCGCTTGCTCACCTAGAGTACATCATGGACAAAGTGGATTTGATTCTACTTATGTCCGTTAACCCGGGCTTTGGTGGTCAATCGTTCATTCCGAACACTTTGGATAAGCTCCGTGCTGTACGCAAAATGATTGATGAGTCTGGTCGTGATATCCGTTTAGAGATCGATGGTGGTGTTAAAGTCGATAATATTCGTGAAATCGCCGAAGCGGGTGCGGATATGTTTGTCGCGGGTTCAGCAATTTTTAGTCAGCCAGATTACAAGCAAGTGATTGACCAAATGCGTACGGAACTTGCTCAAGTTAAATAAGCGCTGAAATAAGTGTAATAACACACTGATTAAAAAGGCTGTCACTTTGCTGGCAGCCTTTGTCGTTTCTGAAGGCAAGGGTGCAAAAATATCCCTCGCGCTGTGCAAATAATCACTTGCCTATTTTGCGTCCTTTCTGTACTATTCGTGCTCCTTAAAACTCGGTCAATTTTCTTTAGTTCCTTGCTTCCTCTGGACGACCGGGCCATTTGTGGAAGCTGAATAATCCGTAAGGAGCAACCCATGCGTCATTACGAAATCGTATTCATGGTGCACCCAGATCAAAGCGAGCAAGTTGCTGGCATGATCGAGCGTTACACTGGTTCAATCACTGAAGCTGGCGGTAAAATCCACCGTCTAGAAGACTGGGGCCGTCGTCAACTGGCTTACCCAATCAACAAGCTTCACAAAGCTCACTACGTTCTAATGAACGTTGAAGCTGACCAAGCTGTAATCGATGAGCTAGAAACTGCTTTCCGTTTCAACGATGCAGTTCTACGCAACATGATCATGCGTACTAAAGCGGCTATCACTGAGCAATCTATCATGCTTAAGCAACGTGAAGAGCGTGCTCCACGTCGCGAAGAGCGTGCTGAAGCTAAGCCAGAAGCAGCTGCTGAGTAATTTCTCTTATGGCCAATCGAATGGAGCTGAGTGGCACCATTGCCAAGCCGCCCATTCGTAGTAAAAGCCCAAGTGGCATTGAACACTGTCGGTTTTGGTTAGAGCATCGCTCTGCTGTTATCGAAGCTGACCTACCACGACAAGTTTATTGTCGAATGCCGGTAGTTGTCAGTGGGCTTAGGTCACAAGCGTTAACTCAGAATTTAGTACAAGGTAGTAACATTAAGGTAAGTGGTTTTGTCGCTTATCAAACCGGCCGAAATGGCGTTGGGAAATTAGTGTTACATGCCGACAATATTACTCAAATTTAAGATCAGGAGATAGCCCATGGCTCGTTTCTTCCGTCGTCGTAAATTCTGCCGTTTCACTGCAGAAGGCGTACAAGAGATTGATTACAAAGACGTAGCAACTCTTAAAAACTACATCACTGAAGCTGGTAAAATCGTTCCTAGCCGTATCACTGGTACAAGCGCTAAATACCAACGTCAACTAGCTCGCGCTATCAAGCGTTCACGCTACCTAGCTCTACTACCGTACACTGACAAGCATCAGTAATCGGTTCGTTTTATTAAGAAAGAGGATTAAACAATGCAAGTTATTCTACTTGATAAAATCGGTAACCTAGGTGGTCTTGGCGATACAGTAAACGTTAAATCTGGCTACGCTCGTAACTTCCTTATCCCTCAAGGTAAAGCAGTTATGGCTACTAAAGCTAACGTTGAAATGTTCGAAGCTCGTCGCGCTGAACTAGAAGCTAAAGTTGCTGAGCAACTAGTAGCTGCTGAAGCACGTGCTGAGAAAGTTAACGCTCTAGAAGCTGTTGTTATCGCATCTAAAGCTGGTGACGAAGGCAAACTATTCGGTTCTATCGGTACTCGTGACATCGCTGACGCTATCACAGCGGCAGGCGTTGAAGTTGCTAAGAGCGAAGTTCGTCTTCCTGAAGGCGCTCTACGTAACACTGGTGAATTCGAGATCAGCGTTCAACTTCACTCAGAAGTGTTCGCTACTGCGAAAGTACAGGTTGTTGCTGCTGACTAATATCAGTATCAAGACGAATTTAAAGCACCTCTCTCGAGGTGCTTTTTTTATGTCTAATTTTCAATGAAAAGCGGAAGGTGGGGAAGACCAGAAATTATCTAATACTGGCTACATAATTTGCGGCATTGGTATTAGAAGATAAATAGTAGGTTTACCGAGAACACACTATCTGCTTTGCTCAGCCCTTCTGGCACCCTATCGTGGTACTGACGAGATTGCTCTAGCTTTAATGCTATATCTTCGGTGATGTTATTGATGATACTAATATCGCTATCTATACGCGTGTTGCTTTTACCGCTCACCATTGTGACGTCAACGCCAAAACTCAAGTTATCGAGTGCATGCCAAGTCGTGTTGATGTTGCCACGAAATATCGCCTCTTGGACGATATCTGAAAAGACAATATCATCGTCGTCAATTTCATCAAGGTTCGGTTCTTGATAGCGAAAGCCCGGTCCGATTTCGACCTCCAAAGTGAAATCTTCAGTGTAAGCAAACTGATAACCCAGACCGCCAGAAAGCGTGTAATCTTTAAAGTAAGCACTGTAGCGTGAATCTACCCCTTTAAAACTGCCATACAAGTAAGTTTTTGTCCCCAACTTGTAGTCGCTCTGTGCGGTGTAAGTGGAAGATCGTTTATCTTCCTCGCCGTTTTTATACAGGTTGTAATACTTCCATTCACCCATTGAACGGTGACGACCGGAAGTGTATTCAGCGCTTAGGCGAGCATTTAGGGAACGAGAGTCCGTGTTACCTGTGTGAGCCTGATAGCCGAATTCGACCTCAGTTTCTAGAGGAACGGTCACTTCAATGGTTTGCTCTGGCTGTACTGACTCTTCAGCATGCGATGCGCCCATACAAAGCAAGCTAATGCCAAGTAACCAGTATCGTGACACAACTACCTCGAATGCAATGAAAATGGTGGGGCATGATACTGATACAGATATTTTATTTGGTCAATGGTACGTTAAATTATATTAGACTCAGGCTTAGTTACCATCGTGATATCCATGACTGATATGGGCGAAACCAATCACAATATTGACTCTTTGCAATAATGATAGATGCTTGCTCGATGGTTAACGTTACTAGGGAGTGTTAACTCACCGAAAGAGGCCATTGGCTTAACATCAAGAGACGTATTTCTCCTGTTCCACTCTTAACAAGTAATTGTCGTATCGGGGAAGCATATTAGTTAGGTTTAAGGTTATAATCTCGGGTCAATAGTAGTTATCGAGCAAAGTCATGGCGGAAAACAGAAATCGCAAACCTTTGGACAGTCAGGTAGACGCACTGAAGGTGCCCCCTCACTCATTGGAAGCGGAACAATCAGTGATTGGTGGGCTCTTATTGGATAATGAACGTTGGGACACCGTTGCCGAACGTGTTGTTAGCAGTGATTTCTATAGTCGTCCACATCGTCTTATCTTTGATGGTGTCAAAACCATTCTTGAAGCGGGCAAGCCTCTTGATTTAATCACGTTATCTGAGCATTTGGAGCGTCACGAATCATTAGAGGATGTCGGTGGTTTTGCTTACCTTGCCGACCTTGCTAAAAATACGCCTAGTGCGGCGAACATTAACGCTTATGCTGATATCGTTGCGGAACGCGCCATTGTTCGCGGCCTGATCGGCGTGGCAAATGAGATCGCGGATGCAGGTTATGATCCGCAAGGTCGCAGCTCTGAAGATTTGATTGATCTAGCGGAAAGTAAAGTTTTTGCCATCGCAGAATCGCGCACCAGTGAAAATGAAGGACCGCAGAATGTGGACAACATTCTGGAGAAAACACTCGAGCGTATTGAGCTGTTGTACAAAACGCCGCAAGACGGTGTGACTGGGGTGGATACTGGTTTTACCGATCTCAATAAGAAAACGGCGGGTCTGCAAGGCTCGGATTTGGTGATTGTGGCTGCGCGTCCATCGATGGGTAAAACTACCTTTGCGATGAACTTATGTGAAAACGCCGCGATGCAACAAGAGAAGCCAGTGCTGATCTTCTCGCTAGAGATGCCAGCAGAACAGTTGATGATGCGTATGCTTGCGTCTCTTTCTCGTGTCGACCAGACTAAAATCCGTACGGGTCAATTAGATGACGAAGATTGGGCGCGTATTTCTTCTACCATGGGCATCTTGATGCAAAAGAAGAACATGTACATCGACGATAGCTCAGGTCTGACTCCAACAGAAGTCCGTTCTCGTGCTCGTCGTGTCGCGCGTGAACATGGTGGCCTATCCATGATCATGGTCGACTACCTTCAGCTTATGCGTGTTCCTGCATTATCGGACAACCGTACGCTTGAGATTGCAGAAATCTCTCGCTCGTTGAAAGCGTTGGCGAAAGAGCTAAATGTGCCTGTTGTTGCCCTGTCGCAGCTTAACCGTTCCTTAGAGCAACGTGCGGATAAGCGCCCAGTTAACTCCGACTTGCGTGAATCGGGCTCTATCGAGCAAGATGCCGACTTGATCATGTTCATCTATCGTGACGAGGTTTATCATCCGGATAGCCCTTATAAAGGGACGGCAGAAATCATTCTAGGTAAACAGCGTAACGGTCCAATTGGTTCTGTACGTTTGACCTTTCAAGGTCAACACTCGCGCTTTGACAATTACGCGGGTCCTGCATTTGATATTGATGATGAGTAATACAATGAGCTACATGAAAGCCGCAATGGCATGTATTGACTTGTCTGCACTACAACACAACCTTCAACGAGTAAAGCAGCAAGCGCCAGAAAGTAAAGTGATGGCGGTGGTAAAAGCCAATGGTTACGGCCACGGCTTGCGTCACGTCGCGAAGCATGCGACTCATGCCGATGCATTCGGAGTTGCACGAATTGAAGAAGCGTTACAATTGCGCGCCTGTGGTGTGGTGAAGCCGATATTATTGCTCGAAGGATTCTACTCAGCAGGTGATTTGGCGGTTTTGGTCACCAATAACATCCAAACGGTGGTGCATTGTGAAGAGCAGTTGATCGCTCTTGAACAAGCGGAATTAGAAACGCCGGTTGTGGTTTGGCTAAAAATCGATAGCGGCATGCATCGCTTAGGGGTTCGTCCAGAACAATATGAAGAGTTTATCACTCGCCTAAATGCGTGTCAGAATGTAGCTAAGCCGCTTCGTTATATGAGTCACTTTGGTTGTGCTGATGAACTTGATAGCCATACCACCCCTGAGCAAATAGCGTTGTTTATGTCTTTGACCGCAGGTTGTCAGGGGGAACGTTCACTCGCGGCTTCAGCCGGCTTACTGGCTTGGCCACAAAGCCAACTCGATTGGGTTCGTCCGGGGATCATTATGTATGGTGTCTCCCCCTTTAGTGATAAGACCGCACAAGATCTTGGTTACCAACCGGTGATGACATTGAAGTCTCATCTGATAGCTGTACGTGAAGTGAAAAAAGGTGAAAGTGTGGGGTACGGGGGCACATGGGTCTGTGAATGTAATACTAAAATCGGCGTGATAGCGGTTGGTTATGGTGACGGTTACCCAAGAAGTGCGCCAAATGGCACTCCTGTTTTGGTGAATGGGCGTAAAGTGCCGATCGCTGGTCGTGTTTCAATGGACATGTTGACGGTTGATTTAGGCGCAGATGCTACGGATAAAGTTGGTGACGAGGCCATTCTTTGGGGTAAAGCGTTACCAGTAGAAGAGGTCGCGAGTCACATTGGCACGATTGCTTATGAGCTAGTGACGAAACTGACTTCTCGCGTCGAAATGGAATACGCTAAGTAACCAATGAAGAAAAGACTACTCTCAGTGCTGGCTTTTTCTGCCAGCCTTTTTTTATCGTCTCAGTCGTTCGCGAAAGAGAAAGATTCCGCATTTGTTCCATTCTATTTCACTACCGAGACGCTCGGAAGTACGATAGGCGTGGCAGGTGTTGCAAAAGGAGTGGGTCAACCACAAGCGGCGCTGTTTGGTATGGGGCTATATTCGGAGAAAGACAGCTACGTCGGTTTTTTATCGGCATTTAATTACGCTCTTTCTTCTCATTGGTTGTTCAGCACACAGATGTATCGAACCCGTTTTAATGACAATCCCTATTACTTGGGAAGTCAGGGTAATAATAATTCATCAACACAAAACAAAACCATTGCTAATGGGGAAGAGCAGAACTATAAGTTGGAGTTCAAATACCTCTTACCATGGGGGAACGTGCGTGAGTACGGATTACTTGGCGCGTTTCAACCCGTTCGTGATGTCAGCTTTGCTTCACCAGTCGAGTCAGGTGTGAGCTCATTGGTATTCACACCTTTCTACTCTTCCCGAGAGTTAGATATTTATAGTAGAAATAATGAAGAAGCGAGCGGGTTTATTCTGACGTTTGATTGGGATAACCGCGATAGCGTGCGCAACACAACTCGTGGTTCGCACACTTCTTTAGACCTTACTACCGGAGCGAATAGTTGGCGGTCAGAAGATTTATGGCTAAAGTGGGAGTTCCAAAAAAGTCATTATTACTCATTTGGTTCTCTTGGTGATTGGTTCGATCAGCAAGTGTTGGCATTGGATTTTTATACTGCAGATACACCAACATGGAATCAGTGTGATGGTGGCGTGTGCAGTCGGCCACCGGAACAAGATCAAGTCCGCTTAGGAGGTTTGTATCGACTACGTGGTTACACCGCAGGTCGATATCACGGCCGCAGTGCAATTCACTATTCTGCTGAATACCGCGTATTACCGGATTGGCAGCCGCTAGATGATATTCCCCTGCTCAACTATTACGATCTGCCTTGGTGGCAATGGGTAGCGTTTTTTGAAGTTGGACGAGTCGCAGATGACTATGATCTAAAAACACTGCATGAAGAGATGAAGTGGAGCGTCGGTGGGGCGGTACGCTTCCAAGTAGAAGGGATTGTGGTTCGTGCTGAAATGGCAAAAGGCGCAGACGAAGGCACTTTCCGAGTGATGATCAACCAACCTTTCTAAATTGAGATAAAACAAAGGCTAACCCCGTGGTTAGCATTTTTTTATCTGAACTCTTCACCATTGATGGTCGCGATAATGCAGCGCTTACCCCCAGAATATCGGTGCTCCCCCAAGTAAATACCCTGCCATGTGCCTAATGCTAATCGACCGTTTTGGATAGGAATCGTCACACTGTTGCCAAGTAATGATGCTTTTATGTGAGCAGGCATATCATCATCGCCTTCGTAGGTATGTTGGTAGTAGGGTGCTCGCTCAGGAACAAACTTGTTGAAGTGGGCTTCCATATCCATTCGTACGGTTGGATCGGCGTTTTCGTTTAAGGTCAAACTGGCCGAGGTGTGCTGAATAAATAGATGTAACAAACCGACTGAAAGCGATTGAATTTCTGGTAATTGTTGTTCAATTTCATCAGTGATGAGGTGAAAACCACGACATCGTGCTTTCAGTTGCAGTGTTCTTTGTGCCCACATATGCGTTCCTTTGGAAAAATGTGAATTGGTGTCTATCCTAATCCAATTAGAGTCAACAATTAGTTAATGGTATGATTCTTAGCATCATAAATGAATTGTTTAAATTCGAAACAGGGAACGTGACCTAACTCAATGTGAGAGTAAAAGCTCTCCGTCATAATTGATGCCTGAAAAAAAATTACAAGACTTGTTTTGTGGCAATTTGCCCAAACATCTAATTTATATACATTTTGCTAAATCGGGGATTCCACAGTTTTCTCTAGACTGTCAGGAATAGGACCTACTGTAACATCGGGATAAAGACCATGTTGAAAAATATCAATCCAACGCAAACTCAAGCTTGGCAAGCGCTAACAGCGCATTTCGAATCTGCACAAGATATGGATATGAAAGAGCTATTTGCTCAAGACGCGGCTCGTTTTGACAAATTCTCTGCACGTTTCGGCTCAGATATTCTAGTCGATTACTCAAAGAACCTAGTCAACGAAGAAACTCTGCAGCATCTATTCGCACTTGCGAACGAAACTGAGCTTAAGTCAGCGATTGAAGCGATGTTCAGTGGTGAAGCAATCAACAAAACAGAAGATCGCGCTGTTCTTCACACCGCACTACGTAACCGTTCTAATAAACCAGTAATGGTTGGCGGCGAAGACGTAATGCCTGCGGTAAACGCGGTTCTAGAGAAAATTAAATCATTCACTGAACGCGTAATTGGCGGCGAATGGAAAGGTTACACAGGTAAAGCAATCACAGATATTGTCAACATCGGTATCGGCGGCTCTGATCTTGGTCCTTACATGGTGACGGAAGCGCTCGCACCATACAAAAATCACCTAAACCTACACTTCGTTTCTAACGTTGACGGTACTCATATCGTTGAGACGCTGAAGAAAGTCGACCCAGAGACAACGCTATTTTTGATCGCGTCTAAGACGTTCACAACTCAAGAAACCATGACAAACGCGCACTCTGCACGTGATTGGTTCCTAGCAACTGCTGGCGATCAAGCACACGTTGCTAAGCACTTCGCGGCGCTATCGACTAACGCTCCAGCGGTATCTGAGTTTGGTATCGACACGGACAACATGTTTGAGTTCTGGGACTGGGTTGGCGGTCGTTACTCTCTCTGGTCAGCAATCGGTCTTTCAATTGCACTAGCCGTTGGCTACGACAACTTCATTGAGCTTCTAGATGGCGCCCATGAGATGGATAACCACTTCGTGTCGACAGACTTAGAAAGCAAC
Source organism: Vibrio sp. PID23_8 (assembly GCF_003584965.1). Classification (NCBI taxonomy): domain Bacteria; kingdom Pseudomonadati; phylum Pseudomonadota; class Gammaproteobacteria; order Vibrionales; family Vibrionaceae; genus Vibrio; species Vibrio sp. PID23_8. The sequence goes on from NZ_LIXE01000016.1 coordinate 40,507, forward strand.
ATTCCAGTGATTCTTGCTCTAATCGGTATTTGGTACAACAACTTCCACGGTGCTGAGTCAGAAGCAATTCTACCTTACGACCAGTACATGCACCGTTTCGCGGCGTACTTCCAGCAAGGTAACATGGAATCTAACGGTAAGTACGTTGACCGTGAAGGTAACGCAGTAACTTATCAAACAGGTCCTATCATTTGGGGTGAACCTGGCACAAATGGTCAGCATGCGTTCTACCAGTTGATCCACCAAGGCACAAAGTTGATCCCATGTGACTTCATTGCACCAGCAATCAGCCACAATCCAGCGAGCGACCACCACCAAAAACTGATGTCTAACTTCTTTGCACAAACAGAAGCATTGGCATTTGGTAAGTCTGCAGAAACAGTGAAAGCAGAATTTGCGCAGGCAGGTAAGAGCGAAGAAGAGATGGCATCTCTAGTACCATTCAAAGTATTTGAAGGTAACCGCCCAACGAACTCTATCCTAGTTAAGCAAATCACACCTCGCACGCTAGGCAACCTGATCGCAATGTACGAGCACAAAATCTTCGTTCAAGGCGTTATCTGGAATATCTTCAGCTTCGACCAATGGGGTGTTGAGCTAGGAAAACAACTAGCGAACCAAATCCTACCTGAGCTAGCAGATGAATCAGAAATCAGCTCACACGACAGCTCTACAAATGGTCTGATCAACGCGTTTAAAGCGTTCAAAGCTTAATGTTTGAATAGAAAAACAAAGGTCAGCAAACGCTGACCTTTTTTATTACCTGAGGCAGAAATAAAATAGGTTGGCACTGACCAACCTGTTTTTCTTTTATTCGAAACAAATCTCGATGAAGGCATTTCCCCACTGTGAAGAGAAAGGCATGATGATGATGGAGCCTTCACATTTGTGGCGAATAGTATGACCTTTGCCTGATACAACAATCGGTGTTGCCATATCAAAATCGAAGCCACTTTCAGCAAGAATACGCTTTGCACCACCAGTCACCATGTTGGTGATCTCACCAACCATGTCGGTCACTTCTTCGTTCACGCCATTTGGACGTTCGCCAAGCATGTTTTGCATGATTTCTAGTGCTAATGCTTCATCAAAGGTAATTGACATTGAGCCACGTGTTTGTGGACCAACCATACCGATAAGGCCAGAAACGTCCCCTCGTGCGATCTCATCTTTCTTGATTCGCGGTTTTTGTGGCTTCAGTTCTAGAGAGGCCATAGTTTTTAGAACATTCATTAAAGAAGCTAAAAACGGGTTTACAAATTCAGCGCGCATAACGTTCTTCTATCTATCTTTTTTTGTCTACGAGGAACATGCCTGGCATTCACCGTGGGTTTCAATAACTTGATTTGTTAACTTGAATCCGTGTTTCTCGGCGTTATTGGCTAACAAGGATATCAGCGTCTCGTCTTCAAGTTCAACGACATCACCACATTTATCGCAAATTAACAGTTGAAAAAAATGTTGTTGAGTGTTGAAAGAGCAGCAAGTGATAAAGCTGTTTGTTGACTCGACTCGATGGATAAAACCTTGCTCTAAAAGAAAATCTAACGCTCGATAAACGGTTGGTGGCTTCGCCTGAGGTTCACTCTTTTTAAGTTGCTCCAATAGCTCATACGCACTCGAAGCGCGGCGGTGAGAACAAATCAGTTCAAAAACGCGTCTGCGTTGTGGAGTCAGCCTAACGCCACGTTCCACGCATGTACGCTCAATTTGTTCAATGATTTTTGAGTCCAAATCTTTCACCATAACTATCGGACGTGCTTGATGATAAAGCACTTCAATATGCACTTTGTGCAGAAGCGCTTTATTTTACCCATAATCAGAACGAAAATCATGAAATAAAGCAAGTCCGCGAGGGAGGGATGCGCTGTGGATATCAGAGAACGAGAGACCAGTGCAGAAATCAGGCAGCCATAAGCGGATTCATGGCGCTCCCACAGGGGCGTTGCCTTGGCTAGCGTAGTTTGTGATGATTTTGGTGTAGAACTACTCGAACCTTACTCGTCGCCATATCTGAAAACTCAGTCGTTCTTGCTGAAACTAGCACCTAGAGGGTACTTGGGTATACAATACCCGACTTAATTTTTTGAGTGCACAATGCGCTCTTACTTGGCAACGTAAAAACGGGTGTTTATATCATGACTCATTCTTGCAGGCTCTCTGTAGCACCAATGTTGGATTGGACCGATCGTCATTGTCGCTACTTCCATCGCTTAATGACCAAAGAAACCCTGCTGTATACCGAAATGGTAACCACAGGCGCGATCATTCATGGAAAAGGGGATTTCCTTGCTTACAACGAAGAAGAGCATCCGTTAGCGCTTCAATTGGGTGGCTCAAACCCTGAAGATTTGGCGAAGTGTGCCAAGCTAGCTCAAGATCGCGGCTATGATGAGATCAACCTAAATGTGGGTTGTCCGTCTGACCGAGTTCAAAACGGTCGCTTTGGTGCGTGTCTGATGGCAGAGCCCCAATTGGTGGCTGACTGTGTAGCAGCGATGAAGGACGTGGTTGATGTTCCAGTGACGGTAAAAACACGTATTGGTATCGACGACCAAGACTCTTATGAGTTCCTCACTGACTTTGTATCGATTGTGTCTGAAAAAGGCGGCTGTGAGCAATTCACTATTCACGCGCGTAAAGCGTGGCTGAGTGGCTTGAGCCCGAAAGAAAACCGTGAAATACCACCATTGGATTACCCGCGCGCTTACCAGTTGAAGAAAGACTTCTCTCATCTCACTATCGCTGTGAATGGCGGTGTGAAGTCATTAGAAGAAGCAAAAGAACATCTACAACATTTAGACGGTGTGATGATCGGTCGTGAGGCGTATCAAAGCCCTTATCTGCTTGCATCAGTAGACCAAGAGCTGTTTGGCTCGAATGCACCAGTGAAGAAACGCAGTGAAATTGTCGAAGAGATGTATCCTTACATTGAAGCGCAATTGGCAAAAGGTGCTTACATCGGGCACATTACTCGTCATATGTTGGGCTTGTTTCAAAACATGCCGGGTGCACGTCAATGGCGTCGCCACATCAGTGAAAACGCGCATAAGCCAGGCTCTGGTCTAGAAGTACTGCAAGATGCACTAGCGAAAATTCCGAAAGAACTGAATGTGTAAAATTCACCAGTGGTTGGTTAGAATTGCCAAGTGATGAATATGTAAGCCAGAGTGCAGAAGTGCCTCTGGTTTTATTTTTTCTTTTAGATCATTATGTTAGTTTCATTTGAAAAAGTTGGTATAGAACCTGCTGTAATAACACTAAAACAAAGGAGAAGTGATTATGTTGGAGCTTATCTTTATTTTAGTGTTCGCCGCGACATTGTTGGTAACAGGTATCACAATGATGACGGTATTCGCCGCAACAGGTATCGCATTGGTGGTGATGTTCCTACTTGGCATGGTTGGTGCTGTATTGAAACTGTTACCTTGGTTGATAGTCATTGCTCTAGGTATATGGTTCTTTAAAAGTGTTGTTGCCCAACCGCGTTATAAGTAACGGATTGTCGAGATTTAGTTGATAGAGGGCTGTGAGAGTATGGTAGTATTTCTTACATGCCCTTAATGTTGAAATCAGCTATCTCGGAGTAAAAATTACATGACAAATAAAGCGACCCTCGCTTTAGCGACACTATCGTTGGCCGCGTCTTTCCCTCTTTTTGCACAAGAGTCTTCTTTGACGACGAAAGTCGGTGCAGAAGTTTGGGTTGCGGATACCAAAGTTAATGAAGTAAGAAGAGATAGCAATACAACAGGGTCTTTCTACGCAGCGGTAGAGCATGACGTAAAATACGTGCCCAATGCTCGTCTTCGTTATTCCAGCATTGATGCAGATTTTATGGGCTTTGATAAGCTTGACCTCACTCTTTACTACCAAATTCTTGAGCATGATTTGTTGCACTTTGATGCGGGCCTAACGTTTAGCAACTTAAGTGATACTAAATACACTGATGCAGGGACTAACGTTCGTACGGAAGAGTTCGATGAACTGATTTGGGCTTGGTACGGCTACGCCGAAATCACGGTGCCAAACACCAATTTTGATGTGATTGGTGAAATGAACTTTGGTGATAACAAAGGCATTAAGAGCACGGACTTAATGGCAGGCATACAGTACCGTATTCCTTTCCAAGAGTCTCAATTGGCTTTGCGTGGTGGTTACCGTGTAATTGACCTAGAGTCAGAAGAGTTTTTATCAGATTTAGGTAAAGAGTTTATCTTTGCCAATGGCTTTTTCGCGAGTGTAGAATTCTCATTTTAAGTTAGCTCAAGATACTTCTTTTAAAACGTCGCCTTATAAGCGGCGTTTTTTTTATATCACTTCATTATACTTATTCGAAATACTCGCCTAACTTCGCAGAGTTGGGCCATGCTTATCTAGTGTTAAACGCTAGGAGCTGAGGCTTACGATGACTATAAATGAACTAAGACATCTATTTCGTGAAAAACAGCTTGTAGAGGCCATCATCGAGCCTGCAATGCAAGAAGGTGGTTGGGTCGTGGAATTTCGTCACGCACAAGGCGGATTTGTTTTTCTCACTGATACCCATGGTGAGGAGTGTCTGTATGATGATCTCGATACGGCGTCCAAGTCGGCAATGGCTGTGGGCTTTCAACAGGTACGCATCGAAGATCGTTGAGTGTAACGCAGAGGGGCTTACTTCCAAAAAGTTATAAAGCATTCACTTCTATTCTTTCTTGTTATTAAAGAGAGTGGTTAATCTATAGTCACGCAATGAATAGGGATGTCGTGACAATGTCTTTTCAAAAGAATGAATCTTCTAACAAGAATGAGTCGGAAGGAAAAAATGGGCAAGGTGGAAACTCGCCAATCGCAAGCCCTCTTAATGATCAACAATTTGGTTCACTCCAGCAAACTGTCTCTGAGTTGTCTTCACAGCAACTTGCTTGGGTCAGTGGTTATTTCTGGGGTCTCGCACAAAATCAACCAAGTACTGCAGTCGCGACACCAATCGCACACGCAGCGGCGGCTGTCGCTGTACAACCGGCAGGTAAGTTGAGCATCATCTTTGCTTCTCAAACGGGTAATGCAAAAGGTGTTGCTGAAGCACTAGAGCAAGAAGCGAAAGCCGAAGGCATTGCTGTAGAGCTCTTTGATGCCTGTGACTACAAAGGTAAAAACCTCGCTAAAGAGACACACGTTATTGTCGTGGCCTCGACCAATGGTGAAGGCGAAGCGCCAGATAATGCCATTGAACTGCATGAATTCCTTCAATCTAAGAAAGCACCTAAGTTACCAAACCTGCAATACGCAGTCATTGCGCTTGGCGATTCAAGCTATGAGTTCTTCTGCCAAACGGGTAAAGACTTCGATACTTACTTGTCTAAGCTTGGTGCAACTGCCTTCATCGATCGCATTGACTGTGATGTGGATTACGATGCGCCTGCCGCGGAATGGCGCAAACAAGCCCTTGAACAAGTGAAAGAAGCGCTTTGTTCAGGTAATGAAGCGGAAGTGGTTCAGTTGCCAGTCGGGCAGGCAGCATCAGGCCACTCGTCTTATAATAAGCAAAACCCATACACTGCATCACTGCTGACAAGTCAAAAGATCACTGGCCGAGATTCAGGTAAAGATGTTCGCCATGTCGAAATTGACCTTGAAGAGTCTGGACTAACTTACCAAGCCGGTGATGCGCTCGGAGTTTGGTTTGATAACAGTTCAGAGTTGGCGAATGCCATCCTTGCAAAAGCAGGCTTATCCGGTGTCGAGAGTGTCGAAGTTGATGGTGAGAGTTTATCTATTCACAGCGCTTTAGTTAGCAAATATGAGATCACCGCTTCTAATCCTCAACTCGTCACGAAGTTTGCAGAGCTTTCTGGTAGTAAGAAACTACAAAAGCTAGTGGAAGATAAAGACAAACTTCGTGAGTACGCAGCAAATACTCAAGTCGTAGATGTCCTTGCAGAAAAGAAGACCAAGCTAAGCGCAGAAGAATTGGTTGGTTTACTTCGTCGATTGACACCTCGTCTATATTCTATCGCTTCGAGTCAAACGGAAGTGGACGAAGAAGTTCATCTAACTGTCGGATTGGTTGAATACGACAAAGGTGATGAGAAGCGCTATGGCGGAGCATCGAGTTTCCTCGCTCAACGTCTAGAAGAAGGCGGTGAACTGAAAGTGTTTGTTGAGCACAACAATAACTTCAAACTGCCACAAGATGACAACACACCAATCATCATGGTTGGTCCAGGTACAGGTATTGCGCCTTTCCGCAGCTTTATTCAAGAGCGTGATAACCGTGACGCGCAAGGCAAGAACTGGTTGTTCTTTGGTGACCGTACCTTTACTCAAGATTTCCTTTACCAAGTTGAATGGCAAAAGTACCTCAAGTCAGGTTTGCTGACCCGTCTTGATGTCGCGTTTAGCCGTGACCAAGCAGAGAAGGTTTATGTTCAACATCGCATTCTAGAAAACGCTGAACAAGTTTGGCAATGGATTCAGAATGGTGCCTACATCTATGTGTGTGGTGATGCTACTCGTATGGCAAAAGACGTTCACGATGCGCTGGTATTTGTAGCCGAGCAACAAGGCAAGCTATCTCGTGAAGAAGCAGAAGCATTTATCAACGATCTACGTAAAGCGAAACGTTACCAAAGGGATGTGTACTAATGAGCGCGAATCAACAATCAAACAGCCAAGAAGTATTAGGTGAGGTGCTTGGTCCACTCTCGGATAACGAGCGCCTTAAAAGAGAAAGTAATTTACTACGTGGAACGATTGAACAAGATCTGCAAGACCGCATTACTGGTGGCTTTACTGCAGACAACTTCCAGTTGATTCGTTTCCACGGAATGTACCAGCAAGATGATCGCGATATCCGAAATGAGCGTGCTAAGCAAAAGCTGGAGCCACTACACAACGTCATGCTTCGTGCACGTATGCCGGGGGGCATCATTACACCAAAGCAATGGCTAGCGATCGATAAGTTTGCAACTGAGCACTCTTTATATGGAAGTATTCGTCTTACTACTCGCCAAACGTTCCAGTTCCATGGCGTGCTAAAACCAAATATCAAGTTGATGCACCAAACGCTAAACAGCATTGGTATTGATTCGATTGCCACCGCGGGTGATGTTAACCGTAACGTCTTGTGTACCACTAACCCAGTGGAGTCGGAGCTACACCAAGAAGCGTACGAATGGGCGAAGAAGATCAGTGAGCATCTATTACCGAAGACACGCGCTTATGCAGAGATTTGGCTCGACGGTGAAAAAGTAGAAAGCACGGAAGAAGACGAACCTATTTTGGGTAAGAACTACTTGCCACGTAAGTTTAAAACCACAGTGGTTATCCCACCGCAAAATGACGTAGACGTACATGCTAACGATCTTAACTTCGTAGCGATTGCAGATAACGGTAAGCTGGTTGGTTTTAACGTGCTCGTTGGTGGTGGTCTAGCGATGACGCATGGCGATACGTCAACTTATCCACGTAGAGCGGATGACTTTGGTTTTATCCCATTAGAGAAAACACTTGATGTTGCTGCTGCTGTAGTAACAACTCAACGTGATTGGGGTAACCGTTCTAACCGTAAGAATGCAAAAACCAAATACACATTAGATCGTGTCGGTAGTGATGTGTTTAAAGCAGAAGTAGAAAAACGTGCCGGGGTTAAGTTTGAGCAAAGCCGCCCGTACGAATTCACGGAACGTGGTGACCGTATCGGTTGGGTTGAAGGGATCGATGGTAAGTATCATCTAGCACTCTTCATCGAAAACGGTCGTCTGCTGGATTTCCCAGGGAAACCACTTAAGACGGGTGTTGCTGAAATAGCCAAAATCCATAAAGGCGATTTCCGCATGACAGCAAACCAAAACCTGATTGTTGCAGGTGTACCGAAAAGCCAAAAAGCGAAGATCGAGAAGATTGCTCGTGAGCATGGCTTGATGGATGACGGCGTAAGTGAACAACGTAAAAACTCGATGGCGTGTGTGGCGTTCCCAACATGTCCATTAGCAATGGCAGAAGCAGAGCGCTTCCTTCCTCAGTTCGTAACCGATGTAGAAGGTATTCTCGAAAAGCATGGTCTACCTGAAGAAGACAATATCATTCTTCGTGTAACAGGGTGTCCAAACGGTTGTGGTCGAGCAATGTTGGCAGAAATCGGCTTAGTTGGTAAAGCGCCAGGTCGATACAACTTACACCTAGGTGGTAACCGTGGCGGAACGCGAGTGCCGAAGATGTACAAAGAGAATATTACGGATAAGCAAATCTTAGAAGAGATTGATCAGCTGGTGGCTCGTTGGGCTGCTGAACGTGAGGAAGGCGAAGCATTTGGCGACTTCACGATTCGAGTTGGTATTATCCAAGAAGTGTTCATATCAAAGAGGGACTTCCATGCTTGATTCTGTAGCGTCCAAACCGGAGCTAGCAGAGTTACTGACATTAACGAAGACGGAGCAAATTCTCCGTCTTGCTCAAATCAATGTCGATCTCGAACAGCTTTCGGCACAAGAGAGACTAAAGTGGGCATTGGAGAATTTGGAAGGGGAGTTCGCTGTCTCATCCAGTTTCGGTATCCAAGCCGCAGTGATGCTCCATCTTGTGACACAACAAAAGCCGGACATTCCCATCATCCTAACGGACACCGGTTATCTATTTGCAGAGACTTATCAATTCATCGATCAGTTGAAAGCGCAACTGAATCTTAACCTTAAAGTGTACCAAGCTAAAGAAAGTGCCAATTGGCAAGAAGCACGTTACGGAAAACTTTGGGAACAAGGTATAGAGGGAATTGAAAAGTACAACAAGATAAACAAAATCGAGCCAATGCGACGAGCTCTACGTGAGCAAAATATAGGAACTTGGTTTTCAGGGTTGCGCCGCGAACAAAGCAAGTCACGAGCGGGGTTACCTATCTTGTCAATACAAAATGGTGTCTTCAAGTTTTTGCCCGTGATCGATTGGACAAATAAAGATGTGCACTATTATTTAGAAGAGCACGGTTTAAGTTATCATCCGCTTTGGGACCAAGGCTATCTCTCTGTAGGTGATACCCATACGACTATAAAGTGGGAGCCCGGAATGTCGGAAGAAGAAACCCGCTTCTTCGGATTAAAGCGTGAATGTGGATTGCATGAAGATGATGGCTCTGAGCAAGATGGTTCGGGCATCTAGTCGTAAAGTTGGCTGTAACCGACTTTCAGGTAAATAAAGAAAGCAGCTACAAAGCCGCTTTCTTTATTTATAAGGTATGAAAATGTGCCTCAAAAGTATAACTCTGTGGATAAGTTGTTCACGTTCTTTGGGTAAAGTTGGATAAATAAGGCTTTGATCGAAAACGCAGCGTTTAACCATTGTTTTTGCAATTTTTGCAAAATAACGCTTGCCAATGTGAGCACGATCTCTATAATGCGTCCTTGTCGACAGGGCAGGGCTCACAAGGGCTCAAGGCAAGGTCGGCAAGGTCAGAAAGAAAAAAAACGAAATAATTTGAGAAAGTGTTTGACACAAAAGATTATCTCGCTAGAATGGCCGCCTCTTCCGAAGTGATGTAAATCACAAAGAAGAATCGCTCTTTAAAAATAAGAACCTATCAATCTGTGTGGGCACTCGTTGATGATAATCCAATTAGATACCTTGGTATCAAATTAGGTTTCAATGAACTGAGTGACCAATCAAGTCGCAAGACTTGGCACAGTCAATTCATTATCGTTCTGTTGGAACGATAATAGCTTTAAAATTACATTAGTAGTTTTGAAGTCAGTATTCATTGAGCCGAACAAAATCTTAAATTGAAGAGTTTGATCATGGCTCAGATTGAACGCTGGCGGCAGGCCTAACACATGCAAGTCGAGCGGCAGCGACAACATTGAACCTTCGGGGGATTTGTTG
>NZ_LIXE01000017.1:0-49633 GCF_003584965.1 Vibrio sp. PID23_8
AAGCACCGGTCTTGAAAACCGGCGTACGTTAATAGCGTACCTAGGGTTCAAATCCCTATCTCTCCGCCACTACATAGAAAGCCCGTTGAGAAATCAACGGGCTTTTGTCGTTTCTGACGCTTATAAACTGGCTGTGGTTTTGCGTCCAAGTCCCTAATCGCCTATGCGACAGAAGCTTCCAGATTAGACCGTTATTGAAAGCCTTCGAATCCAATCATCTCAATTTTCATATAAGTTCATTCCAACTGTTCTTGCCTGCGGAAGTTCTCATTACTGTGCTGCTTGCTTTCAACTGTATTTAAATAGACACCATCGCTTCTTAGAGCTTATCACTGCTTAGTGAGGTAGGATGCTCGGTTGAGTTGATTAGATATCTGAATACTGATGTACTCATACTATTCTTTCTACCTAGCGCCAAGCTAGCTCTCTTCCACAGGCAGAGTTCTTCTCAACAAGATAGGTGTTGGAATACCGCCTTGAACAATGCGATTAAAGCGCTTTGTGCTGCTCTCGATTACTGGAAAGCTACTTCTATTGAGACAGCTTACTTCGTGATGTGTAGGTAATAGAGGAGTAACCGCTATTACCTATGCTTAGCAGAGCTACAAGTTGGAGGGATGTTGGGGAATTGCAGGATACAAAAAAGCCGACAGTTTTCTGTCGGCTTTAAACCTTTTAGTCGTTTAGTTGCTTTGAACTAGCGCTAGAGCTTTACGAGAGACTTCATGTGCTGCTTTGGTTAGGTTCTGCTTCTCTAGTGTATCTGCTAGGAAAGCGTAGTCAGAAACGTTTGAGCGAAGCTTTAGCGCGACTTCGAAGTGCTGTTGTGCCTCTGGCCACTTCTCTTGGCGGAAAAAGAGGTGGGCCAGTGCACTGTGTGCCGCTGCATTGTCCGACTCTTTTTTTAGTACACCTTCAAGGAAGACCATGACTGGGTGAGTATCTGGTAAGTTCAACGCTGGTAGTAGTTGATACAGTTCTGGTGTTGGATGTTTCTTCAGTGCTTCTTTGATAACGGTGAAAGCTTCAGTGTCGGCTTTACGAGAAATAAGCTCACGAGTAAAACAAGCGATAAGATGAACATCTTGTTTTACTTTGCGTGCCAGGCCGTTCCAGTGCGAAATAAGACCTTCGCTGCCTTGTTGCTGAGCCACTTCGTGTAGTAAGCCACATTGTGCTTTCTGAATCAGTTCTGCTTGTTCTTCTTCAGTGACCAACTTGGCTTTGGTTAGCTGAGGCATCAGATCGATCAGCGGTTGCCATAGCTTTAGTTGTATGTAAGTACTTTTTAGCAGGTTAAGTACAATGAAGTTATTTGCATACTGATCTTTTAGTGCTTGCAACGTATCGAAAGCAGATTCGAACTCGTTATCACGAATGAACTGTTTTGCACGAGTCAACTCTACTGCCAAATGTGCGTTCTCTTGCTGGCTTGCGAGTGCTAGGTACTGATCGCGCTTCACTTTATCACCTTGACCTTGCGCTGCTTCTGAAGCAACTAGATAGCACAGTAGAGGCATATCGTGGTGGTTTGCCCAGCGTGTCACTTTCTTCTCAGCGCCTTTCCAATCACCTTCAAGTAGTTTGATAATACCTTCATTGGTGTAGCGGCGAGAGCGACGCATTTTACGTACACTGAAGTAGTTCCACGTGTTAGAGCTGGCGTAGACAAGCTTTTTCACCAAGTATTCGAGGAAGAATAGTGCAGCAAGCGTAGCAATCACGAAAATAACCAGTGTAGTCACGCTCATTTCAATGGTTTTGTTCGCGATTGAAATTAGTACATAGCCTTGTTGACCAGAAAACTGGGTGCCGACAAATAGGCCAACACCGAGAATAACAAATAGGAAAATAAGACGAACCATTACTTATCCTCCTTACCTGTCATGGTAGTTACATCGCGACGAAGACGCTCACGAATCACATCAGAGAGCTGATTTTGGCTCTCTAGTTTCGCAGGGTATTCAACTTGAATGTCTATTTTGCTCAGTTGATTAAGTGTATTGATGAACTCTTTTACCGACTTATCATCTTGATTGAAGAACGCTTTTGTCCATTCTTCGGCTGTTTCTAATGATGTTATGTAGATCTCACCTTGCTCTTGGTAAACCGCTTTGATTGCCGTCTCAAGCTTCGCCTTGATGTTCTCTTTTAGGTAGAAGTGCTGTTGTGGAGAAAGTAATGGAATCACATTACCATCGCGAGTACGGAAGGTAATGAAGTTATCTGAGAAGTCTTTTAGTGACGTCATCAGGTTATTTTGCCAGTTGGCAATGTCATCTGATACTTGCTTCTTCTCTATTGCTGCCGCTTCCGGAAGCAATGCGTTGGCGAGAGGCAGTTTATCTACTTGCTGCTGAAGTGCGGTTAAGCGAAGGACCAAACCATCACGGTCAATTAGTGGCACTGTACGAAGTTTTGTTATGTCGTTTGCCATTGCTTTACGTAGACCGACTAAGCTTGGATCGTTTAGTGCTGCGATACGTTGGTCTGCGCTTTCCATCAGTTGGGTTGCGCTTTCTACGTCGTGTTCTAAGAATAACTTACGACCTGCCAGTTTTACTAGGTAGTCCGCTTCAGCCAGCAGCCAGTCGTTTGGACGACGACCTTCCACATCTGCTATTGCCAGTTGTAGGCTTTCAATGCTCTTTTGTTGTTGACCTAGAACCACTTCTACTTTGTGGGTAACCGTGGTCGCTTGCTCGATGGTCTCTTGCTTAACCTGGCTTAGCTCTTGTTTCATTGTTGTTTGAGCCTGTTTTAGTTGGCTTTGCAGTTGAGCGATCTGAGTTTGGTATTCGGATTGCTGCTCAAGCATTTTGTAGGTGAGACCACCACCAAAAATTAGCGATAAGATGATAGCAACGGTCCCCAGTTTTACGCCGCGTTTGCCTTGCTTATCTTCAAATTCAGCTTTGTTTGGCTCTGTTGGTTTGCTTGGTTGAGCAGGCGTCGATTCTGCCTTTTTCGGTTCAGATTTCTGTTTAGGTGTATCTTTTTCAGCTGGCGGTGCCGATGTGATTTCTGCGGAAAGGTTTTTATCGTTATTCTTTTGGTCGTTATTTTTACTTGTCATGCCTATATCCTGTGTAGCTAGGGCTGGAGAGCAGCCAGTAATTTTTGGTTGGATGCGCTTCCTGTGCACCTGACCCGAGTGAAGCCCCTTTGAATTGCGATATCAGCGATTCGCTGACTGGGGATATACAACTCTTGTTGATTAAGCCAAGCCAATTGTTCTGAGGTCAATTGACTGCATAAGTAATCCAGTTGTTCACCACTGGTGACGATGATCTGGTCAATTTGTTGTTTTTTCCATAGCGAGACACAGCTTACTGGATCGAATGGGATAAATTCTCTCTTATAGGTCTCACTATAGTGAACTTTTGCCCCGCGCTGTACCAATGCGTCTTTTATCAGCTCTCTTCCACCGTTTCCACGAAGAATCAATACTGTTTGTTTCTCTACATCGTGTAATGCTGGCAGTTGCAACAAGTGCTCACTATCGCTGACTTGTGGATAGTGTACTTTCTGTTGGGTATATTTGCTTAAATAGTGTGCGGTTTTTTGACCAACGGCAAGGTATATAGCCTGCTTTGGCCATGAATTATTGCTGTTTACTAAGATTTGCTCTGCACATTGCACCGCATGTTGGCTAACTGCGATGATGATTTTGGCCTGTTTGATGTGCTTGGAGAGGTATGGTTCGTTGAGATCGGCGATAATGTCGATCAATGGGTGATGAAGAGCCAAGATGCCGTGCCTTTCGAGCAGAGAGCAAAGCGCGCTGCCTTGCTCTCCCGGCCGAGTGACCAATACAGCCATGGCTATTCGTGGTCTGCGTACAGTTTAGTTAGAATGTCACGTGCGCCATTGTCTAACAGTTCGTTGGCAAGCTGAACCCCCAATGTTTCTGCATCTTTTCGGTGGCCACGTACTTCACCACGAACAATTAAGCTGCCATCGGGTTCACCTACAAGGGCGCGTAACCAAATGTGATCACCGTCTAGCAGTGAGTAACTGCCGATTGGCACCTGACAGCCACCTTCTAGCGTTAGGTTCATTGCGCGTTCACATCGTACACGGTCAGCGGTGTCTTGATGGTTTAATGGCTCAAGCAGTTTGAGTAAGCGCTCATCATCAACGCGGCACTCAATGCCTACCGCGCCTTGGCCTACAGCTGGCAGTGACTGTTCTGGCTCGATAAAGCTACGGATGCGCTCTTCAAGTTCCAGACGTTTTAGCCCCGCTGCTGCAAGAATAATTGCGTCGTACTCGCCTGCATCCAGTTTGCCTAGACGCGTACCGACGTTGCCGCGCAGCTCTTTGATCACAAGATCGGGGCGGTATTCTTTCAACTGACATTGACGGCGTAGACTACAAGTACCGACAACCGCACCTTGAGGTAATTCATCAATATTGCTGTAAGTGTTCGACACGAAAGCATCACGTGGGTCTTCGCGTTCGCAAATCGTCACTAAGCCAAGTCCTTCCGGGAAATCAACAGGCACATCTTTCATTGAGTGCACGGCAAGGTCAGCACGGCCTTCTAACATTGCGACTTCCAGTTCTTTTACGAAGAGACCTTTTCCGCCCACTTTGGCTAGTGGGGTATCCAAAATGATGTCGCCTTTGGTCACCATGGTCACTAGCTCAACTTCAAGGCCTGGATGAGCGGCCTGAAGGGCATCTTTTACGTAGTAAGCTTGCCATAGAGCAAGCGGGCTTTTTCGAGTGGCAATGCGAATTGGCGTAGATTGTGTCATGGTCTTCTCAATGCTGTTTTGGTATTTGTTTATCCTACCATTCTCGGCGTGAAAGTCTTAATGTTAGTTAGATATCTCATGGCGTCGTGGTTGGAATGACATGACGTTATGGAAATTGTGTGATTGGATTCTCATTTAGGCTAAGGACTAGTATTCGTTGAGGGGGAATACAAGCGACACTACTGCGCTATCAATTTTGCGAGCAGAGTAGGGTTTTCGGACCACAACTATTTGCGAGAGGGAATCTTTACCAATCCTGACGAAAGTGTTAAATTGATCACGCTTTTAGGTCATTTTGGCTTAAAACATCAGCAAATTTTCGTGATTGTTCAACCAAGGAATTTCCCTTGCAGGCTTACACCCAAAAACTTATTCAGCGATTAGATAACTTGAACCAGCAGCGTATTGAACGTGCGCTGGCGCTTATGGATTCGCAAAGCCAGCAAGTATTCCACTTGATTCCTGCCTTGTTGAACTATAACCATCCTGTTATTCCTGGTTACTATGATGTTGACGTACCTTATGGTGTGTATGGGTTTGAGCTCAATGAACTCCAACAGCAATTCCTTGATGATACTCAACTGACCATCGGCCAAGCGTTGGAAACCGCAGATACCCCAGCGATTCTTGGGCTATATACCATGGGCAGTACTTCATCAATTGGCCAAAGCACATCAAGTGATTTGGATATTTGGGTATGTGTTTCGCCAGAGATGGACAGCGGTGAACGGGAACAGCTAACCAACAAGTGCTTGTTGATCACCGATTGGGCGCAAAGCCAAGGTGTCGAAGCAAACTTCTTCCTGATGGATGAAGAGCGTTTTCGTAGTAATCAATCTGAAGAGATGACTGGTGATAACTGTGGATCTTCTCAGCACTTACTATTGCTAGATGAGTTCTATCGTTCAGCCGTACGCCTCGCGGGACAGCGTTTGTTGTGGCAAATTGTGCCGCCTGAAATGGAAGAGTGTTACGACGAGTACGTTGCACAGCTTTGTAATGATGGCTATATCAACTGTGATGAGTGGATCAACTTTGGTCAGCTGAATCGTATTCCAGCCGAAGAATATTTTGGCTCGAATTTATGGCAGCTGTACAAAAGTATCGATTCACCCTACAAATCGGTGCTGAAGGCCATTTTGCTTGAAGCTTACTCGTGGGAATACCCGAATACGCAACTTCTAAGTATTGATACCAAGCGTCGTTTCTTTGCTCATGAGCCAGATTTGTACGGCATGGACGCGTATTACTTGATGCTTGAGAAGGTAACGCGTTATTTAGAGCGAGTTCAAGATGACTCTCGTCTGGACTTAGCTCGTCGCTGTTTTTACCTTAAAACTCATGAGAAGCTTTCCCGAGAACCTGATGTGGGCTCGGTAGCTTGGCGTCGTGAGGCATTAAGCGACATGATCACCAAGTGGAACTGGGATGAAGCGGTGATTGCTGAGTTGGATGATCGCCGTAACTGGAAGGTTGAACAGGTGAAGGTAGTGCACCATGCGCTGCTCGATGCCCTGATGCAGAGTTATCGCAATCTGATTCAGTTTGCACGCCGCAATAACATTACTTCCGCAATTAGTCCGCAGGATATTAGCATTCTGGCTCGCAAGTTGTATGCTGCATTTGAAGTGTTGCCGGGCAAAGTGACTCTGCTGAACCCACAAATTTCACCAGACTTGCACGAACCAGACTTGAGTTTCATTGAAGTGAAAGAAGGCGGGATGAATAAGTCGGGTTGGTATTTGTACAAGCAACCACTAATTGCGCATCGCATCCTTGGTCAGCCGAGTCTTGAGCATCACGAGTACCTCAGTAAGTTAGTTTCATGGGCATTCTTCAATGGTTTGATTACCGAATCGACCCGCCTACATGCGGTTGTACGTGAAGCTCAGATCGATATCGATAAGTTCTACCAAATGGTGAGTGACTTACGTAATACTTTCTCGCTGCGTAAACGTCGTCCGACGATGCAAGCATTGGCTAGCCCATGTGAAATTAGCCAGCTGGCGATGTTTATCAACTTTGAAAATGATCCAACCGCAGAGCTGTCTGGTCGCTCACTTAAGGTGGATGTGAAGAATACTGATATTTTCAGCTTTGGTCCTGAGCAAATTAACCTTGTCGGCAGTGTCGATTTGGTTTACCGAAACTCATGGCACGAAGTGCGTACATTGCACTTCAAGGGCGGTACCGCGATGTTGGATGCGCTTAAAACCATTTTAGGCAAGATGCATCAAGATGCGATTCCTCCAGAGTCGGTGGACGTATTCTGCTATGCGAAAAACATGCGCGGTGTGATGCGCAATATGGTTTACCAGTTGCTGGCTGAGTGCATTGACTTACGTTTGAAGCCGGTTGAGCAAGAGAAGCGCCGTCGTTTTAAAGCGATGCGCCTTGGCAATCAAACATACGGCTTATTCTTTGAGCGTCGTGGTGTATCGGTTCAAAAGTTAGAGAATTCCGTCGACTTTTACCGTAGTATTTCAACTAACAAACTGAAAGGTTCTCCGTTGTTGATGCTGGATCGTGAGCAAGAGTATCAATTACCAGAAGTCGTGGATGGATTTGCCAGTGAGGCTTTGGTGCAGTTTTTCTTTGAAGATACTGATGATGGCTTCAACATTTATGTTCTGGATGAGTCGAACCAAGTTGAAGTTTATCACCAGTTTAGCGGCTCAAAAGATGAGATGATTGCATCAGTGAACAGCTTCTATACTTCAGTGAAGGACGATAGTCGAGTGGCGTCGAAGTGTATAAACTTTAACTTGCCGCAGTACTACCAGATTATTCATCCTGAAGAGGGTAACGCCTATATCATTCCTTACCGCAATGATGGCAGTACCCCAACGCGACCTATGAAAGCGGTTAATGTATAGAGATGAAGACAAAAAAGAGCACAGAGGTGCTCTTTTTTAGTTTGGTGATGACCGATTTGACTTATACCCAGTCGATTTCTTCGTCAGCGTGCTTTTCACACTCCTGTTTCACCATTTCAAACAGCTCCATGCCTGTTTTGGAGCAGATCCATTTATCGTCAACCAACTTGAAATGGAAACCTCCAGACTTTGATGCTAACCAAATTTCATGCATTGGCTCTTGGCGGTTAATGATGATTTGGCTGCGGTCTTCAAATTCTAATGTCATTACGTTACCAGACACCTCGTAATCAATGTCTGCGCCTGAATCATCGATGGATTCTTCGATGATTTGCATCTGTGTGTCCACCAGTTGATGAAATTCAGTATCGTTCATCCGTCTATCCTATTGCTTTTCTTGAGTGTGGTGCGATTATAGGGGGCATTGATTCAATAATCACGATATGCAAAATGAAAAAACTACTTACGGTGTTGTTTGTGATGGTTGCAGCGACACTTGCTGGTTGCGGACAATCAGGTTCACTTTACATCCCAGATGATGCTCAGCAAAGCGAGCAGTCACAATAATCAGCCGAATTAAATAAGGGAAGCGAATTTTGGATTACTTCAACTATCAGGATGATGGCCAGCTTTGGGCTGAAGATGTTCCTCTTCAAGCTCTTGCTGAGCAACATGGCACTCCTCTTTATGTATACTCACGCGCGACGCTTGAGCGTCATTGGAAAGCATTTGATAGTGCAGTGGGTCAACACCCTCACCTTGTTTGTTACGCAGTAAAAGCAAACTCAAACTTAGGTGTACTGAATGCACTGGCTCGTTTGGGCTCAGGCTTTGATATCGTATCAGGTGGTGAACTAGAGCGTGTGATCACCGCTGGCGGTGATGCGAAGAAGGTGGTGTTCTCTGGTGTCGGTAAAACCTCAGTAGAAATGAAACGCGCACTAGAGTTGGGTATAAAGTGCTTCAATGTGGAATCAGAACCTGAGCTAGAGCGCTTGAATAAAGTTGCAGGCGAGCTAGGTGTGGTTGCACCGATTTCTCTACGAATTAACCCTGACGTAGACGCAAAAACACACCCTTACATTTCGACTGGTCTACGTGATAACAAATTTGGTATCGCGTTTGACCGTGCGCCAGCTGTATATCAATTTGCTCAGAGTCTGCCAAACTTAAACGTGCAAGGCATCGACTGCCATATTGGTTCTCAGCTGACTGAAATTGAACCTTTCATCGACGCCACTGACCGTCTATTAGCACTGATTGATGACTTGAAAGCGCAAGGCATCAACATTCGTCATCTAGACGTCGGTGGTGGTCTAGGCGTGGTATATCGTGATGAATTGCCACCACAGCCTTCTGATTATGCGAAAGCGCTGCTAGGTCGTCTTGAGAATCACCAAGATCTCGAACTGATTTTCGAACCAGGTCGTGCGATTGCAGCTAACGCAGGTATCTTGCTAACACGTGTGGAATTCCTAAAACACACCGAGCACAAGAACTTTGCCATCATCGATGCGGCAATGAACGATTTAATGCGTCCTGCGCTATACCAAGCATGGCAAGATATCGTCCCAGTTTCACCGCGTGAAGGTGAAGCACAGACCTACGACTTAGTCGGTCCTATCTGTGAAACGGGCGATTTCTTGGGCAAAGATCGAGCACTAGTTCTGCAAGAAGGTGATCTACTCGCGGTTCGCTCTGCAGGCGCCTATGGTTTTGTTATGTCTTCGAACTACAATACTCGTACCCGAGCGGCGGAAGTGATGGTGGATGGTAACCAAAGCCACCTTGTTCGCCAGCGTGAGGAGCTGACCAGTTTGTGGCAGCTGGAACAGATTCTACCGGAGTAACACACAACAAATGCATTTCCACTTTTCTAAAATGCACGGTTTGGGTAACGATTTTATGGTCGTCGACTGTATTACCCAGAACGTATTTTTCTCGCAAGATTTGATCCGTCGCTTGGCGGATCGTCATACGGGCGTTGGCTTTGACCAGTTGCTTGTCGTTGAAGCGCCCTATGATCCAGAAAGCGACTTCCATTACCGCATTTTTAATGCGGATGGCAGTGAGGTGGAGCAGTGTGGTAATGGCGCACGCTGTTTTGCTCGTTTTGTACGTTTAAAAGGTTTGACTAACAAGTACAGCATTAGCGTTAGCACCAAGAAAGGCAAGATGATTCTTGATGTAGAAGACGATGGTGAAGTGACTGTCAACATGGGCGTTCCGGAGTTCGAACCGAATAAGATTCCTTTCAAAGCGAAGCAGAAAGAGAAAACCTACATCATGCGTGTTGGTGAGAAAACTCTGTTCTGTGGGGCGGTTAGCATGGGGAATCCGCATGTCGTTACTGTTGTAGATGATGTGGATAGCGCAGAAGTAGAAAAGCTTGGGCCATTGCTTGAATCACACGAACGTTTCCCTGAGCGTGTGAACGCAGGCTTTATGCAAGTGGTGAATCGCAATCATATCCGTCTACGTGTTTATGAACGTGGTGCGGGCGAAACGCAAGCTTGTGGTAGCGGTGCTTGTGGTGCAGTAGCGGTCGGTATTCTGCAAGGTTTACTGGACGAAAATGTAAAAGTGTCACTTCCGGGCGGTGATTTGCGTATTTCTTGGCAAGGTCCAGGGCAACCGTTATTCATGACCGGTCCTGCAACTCACGTATTTGATGGTCAGTTGTCGTGCTAGTAGAACAAAAGAAAAAACCATTATCTGAAGTCGAAGCGGATGTATTGACGGCGGAAGTCGTTGCAGAGTATTTGAAGGATCATCCGGATTTCTTTGTGCAACGCCCAGCATTAGTCGACCGCCTATCTTTCCCTCATGCGGATTTAGGTACGGTCTCTTTGGTGCATATTCAAATGAACCGTCAGCGTCAACGTATAGAAGAGTTGGAAGAAGAGATCACCACATTGATGTCTTTGGCGGCGAACAACGATCGCACTTTTTACGAATTTATGGATCTGCAAGGGCAAATCCTAAAGTGCAGTGACTTTAAGCAAGTCATTCACGCCATTGAACACAAAGCCAAAGAGCTCGGTTTGAAGGCTTATGTTCGGCTGTTGAGCCAGTGTGATGCTGAAACTCAACTGAGTAAGGAAGACTATCAGCGCTTTGCAACCAATCACTTAAATGGAAAAGAGGCGTATTTAGGCCGTTTACGTAAAGTGGATCGTGAAGCTTTGTTTGGGGATATGGATGTTCCAGAAATGGGTTCCTATGTGGTATTGCCGCTGGTAAAAATACAGCCGCTTGGCGTGTTGGCGTTTTCTAGTGAAGAGGGCGGCCATTTCCAACCAGATATGGATACCTTGTTTTTGCGTCACCTATCATTAGTGGTGGCACATCTCGCTCAAACATTGGTATGGCAAAGTCATCATGACAACAACTCCCAGCATTCCTCTGCCAAATAGTCTTCAAAAGCCTCTTGAACGTTTCTACGAATTCTTGCGAAGCGAAAAGGGGCTGAGTCTGCATACCCAACGTAATTATAAGCAGCAGCTAGAAACCATGGCTCAGCACCTGACTGAAATGGGATTGAAAGAGTGGTCCCAGGTCGATGCGGGCTGGGTACGCCAGCTCGCTGGTAAAGGCATGCGAGAAGGCATGAAAGCCAGTAGTTTGGCGACACGTTTATCCTCTCTGCGCAGTTTTTTTGATTTTCTTATCTTACGTGGCGACCTGTCTGCGAACCCAGCCAAAGGCGTTTCTGCTCCGCGTAAAAAGCGTCCGCTACCGAAAAATCTCGATGTCGATGAAGTCAATCAGTTATTGGAAGTGAACGAAGAGGATCCACTGTCGATTCGCGATCGTGCGATGATGGAGCTGATGTATGGTGCCGGTTTACGCTTGGCTGAATTGGTCGGCGTCGATGTACGAGATGTGCAATTGCGTAGTGGTGAACTCCGAGTCATTGGTAAAGGCGACAAAGAGCGCAAAGTGCCGTTTTCAGGTATGGCAACGGAATGGGTTACCAAGTGGCTGAAAGTACGTGGTGATCTAGCCGCAGCAGGCGAACCCGCGTTATTTGTTTCAAAATTGGGGACGCGCATTTCTCATCGTAGTGTACAAAAGCGCATGGCAGAGTGGGGGAAAAAACAATCAGTGGCGAGTCATATTAGCCCGCATAAATTGCGTCACTCATTTGCGACGCATATGCTGGAATCAAGCAACAACTTACGTGCGGTGCAAGAATTGCTGGGGCATGAAAATATTTCGACCACTCAAATCTATACGCATTTGGATTTCCAGCATTTAGCACAAGCTTATGATCAGGCTCATCCTCGTGCACGTAAGAAGAGCGGAAACGAGGGACGCTGATGAAATTCTACCGCCGTATTGCGCCAGTAAAGGCGATGACCTTTGACCTTGACGACACTCTCTATGATAACTACCCAGTGATAGTGCGCATGGAGCAAGAGCTGTTGGCCTGGCTTAAGCAAACCCACCCTGCGGTGGCGCAGATGGATAAAGCCGATTGGTTGACGTTGAAAAAGCGTGTAGCACAGCAGCAGCCGGAACTTAAAAGTGATGTGACGCTTTGGCGTTTTGTTCAGCTTAAGCATGGCTTTTTGCAAGTAGGTTACCATGATGATGAGGCGCAAATGGCGGCCCAAGCCGGTGTCGATGTCGCGTTGGATTGGCGTAGCCAGTTTAAAGTACCTCAACAAAGCTTGGATGTACTGGCTGAGCTTAGTGATAAGGTACCGTTGGTCGCGATCACGAATGGTAATGTCGATTTGGATCGTGTGGGGCTTGCGCCGTTCTTCCAATCGGTATTGAAAGCCGGCCCTGATGGACAGGCTAAACCTGCGTCCGATCTCTTTACCAAAGCGCAGCAGTGTCTCGATTTGCCCGCAGAAAATATTTTGCATGTGGGCGACCACTTGTTGACAGATATCCAAGGAGCCAAACGTGCTGGATTCTCAGCTTGTTGGTTTAATGATAAAGCGCGCTCTGTCATGACGCACACCAATGGACGTGTGTTGCCGGATGTTGAAATTCATCAATTACTTTCGTTGCCTGAGTTACTGAACTAGTCATTGTTCCACGTGAAACGGTATCGAATAAAAAACGCAGCCAGTGCTGCGTTTTTTGTTTTCTCATCGTCTTAAGTTTTTAGAGTGTGACCACTTTTCTCAGCTTGGAAGACGGGCAGGTAGTGCTTGAAGAAGTCCAACATCTGTTGCTGGTTTTGCTTTTCTCCTAGTTGCCCCAGCAATTGAGCTGCGACTTCAAAAGTGCACAGGTTGCCTTCTTGTTGGTTGCGACGTAGTTGGTATTGGGAATCTGTTTGAGTGGCTAAGCTCATCATTGCCACATCTTCTAACCAACGACTTTTATTGAGCATCTTACGCGCTTCTTGCCATGTTGCATCCAGGATGATGTACAGCGGCTTTCTGTTTTGCTTATCACTTTGCTGTTTAACTTGCGCTAAGGTCAGGCTTTCCTCACTGGGAAAGAGCAGCACTGGCAATAGGCTTGGTTCTGCAAGCGTTTCCAGTAACTCTGCTGGTGGTGCTTTGCGATCCCAAACCGCTTGGGTCACATTCAATTGGCATTGTGCGATCAGCTTGCCTGTGTTGGTGTCCCGCGTTAGTTCATTTGGATGCATCAACAGCATTAATGCGTGTTCACTACGGAGTTTAGGCAGCAGTGAACAAATGCAGTTGAATTGAAAACCGCAATGTGGACAAGGCTGCACCATTATAAGCATACTCCTTCACGAACAGGGCTGATGCCATCCGAGAACAGACGCACACCGCTGACTTGCTCTTTGCTCGCTGTTGGCGCCAAGCTTGGGTTGATTGGGTAGCTTACGCCCGTGTATTGCATCACGTGTTGACCCGGCGTTGCACCACCACCGCTGACATTAAAAATCAGATCACGCCAACCGTGTGAGGTTTGTTGACCCAGCATGATTGGGCTTTGCACTAGCGTCATACGGCTGTTGAAACGCCACTCATTCTCGTGGTTTTCGAACACGAGCAGGGTGCAACCGCCAGAACCGCACCAATCTAGTTGGACTAGCAGCTCTTCATTACCATCGCCATTTAGATCGTAAGTCAGCCAGCGGTATTGGTTGTTGCTTGGGCTGGTTTGGTTAATGAAAAAGTAATGGCGTACGGTGGCATCCACTTTTGAGTTGAAGTCCGCACTGGAAGGGACATCAGCGGCACCAATCGGATCGTTGCTGCGATCCGTGGCTGGTTGTTCAGTGCCTGAGTTGTGTACTGTTGCTGGGTAAAGCACAAGTCCGCCATCGGCGATTGGGTAAACCAGATTACCCACTTTCTCTTTTACTGCTTTCAGTTGATTGCCTTCACGAGTAAACAGGCGCTCGGTCATTAAGCGCTGTTGCTGGTGGTGAGTCATCACGACTTGTACTTGTGATGGACTCAGTTGTTGCCAGTAACCGCGTTCCACTAAAGGTGGCTGTCCGTCAGAGTAACTGTATTTGGTTATCGCACTGTGGTCGCTGTTCAGTGTCATCTGCACTTCAAAGCCTTGTGATTGAGTTGACGTCGCCACGTAAGTGTTCACCCACTCCAAGGTCGAATCTACGTTGGCTGCCATACCACAACCTTGGTAGGTCTTATCGTCGTGTTCCAGCGTTGCTTGCCAGCCATAGAGTGAGTTACTCATGGTGTCAGAACACAAGTTCTCGGTCATACGTAGTTCGCCGTCATTGAGTTGGTAAGCTCGTTGGCGAGGTTGCAGCTTACTGCTGTTGATGTCTAACGTTTGGTTAGATTTTCCAAGTCGCTGGAATTTAAGCGCATTACCTTCAAAGGTTGCTGCCCATGATGGTTCATTGCCAAATACGCGAGTGGGTTTGCTGGTTTGCTTGCAGCGATGCGGATTTTCTGTCGTAAGGAAGTTCACCTGCTCAACCACAACGTTAGCATCGAAATCTGCAGAAAAACCGTCGGCGCCAGGTGGGTTGAGGTGACCAATGACTTCACCATACATGGTTTGATAAGGTTCACTGGTGATGGCCACAGCACGTTGTATTTGTTGTGGCGACAGTTGCAGCCAGTACTGTTTATCGCTACCGCAAGGGGTGATGTATTGGCTTTCGTGTCCAATTACCACTTCACCACGTAGCATAAAGGTTTGAGGTAAGATGGTTTCTGGCTTATCCAAGGACGCAGCTAGCGTGGTTGGCGTGCCTGCATCGGACTGTGGCGGTTGCACGCTACACGCTTGTAGGGCCAGCAGTGTGGCGAGTGCCACTGGGTTTTTCAAAGCCTTCATGTTATATCTTCCTCATTACAATCTGCATCGGATCGCATTATGGCATATTGGTTATTTAAAACAGAACCAGATACCTTTTCTATTGACACGCTTCGAACCCAAAAGGTTTCATGTTGGGAGGGCGTTCGTAATTATCAGGCGCGTAACATGATGCGTGACCAAGTTAAATTGGGCGACTTGGTGCTGATTTACCATTCCTCTTGTAAGAACGTAGGTGTGGCTGGCATTGCCAAAGTGACCCGTGAAGCGTATCCCGATCATTTCCAGTTTGACCTAGAAAGCGATTACTACGATCCGACATCCGACCCAGAAAATCCACGTTGGATGATGGTGGATATCGAGTTTGTACGTAAGACTGAGCGTTTGATCCCGCTGTCGGTAATGAAGGCGGTGCCAGAGCTAGAAAATATGCCACTAGTGAAACGCGGCAATCGCTTGTCGATCATGCCGGTGAGCGAAGAAGAATGGCAAGCAATCCTTGGCAAAGAGAAGTTGCCAAGTCAGCGATAAAAGAAAGGGCTGCATAGTGCAGCCCTTTGTGATTTTGCCAATAACCTGCTGTTGATAGCCAATACAGGTTATAGCAGATGATCTTGCAGGTAGTGTGCAACCGCATCGTCGGCGTTGCTGCCGATCACTTCATTGTTTGGTAGTGCTTTCATCACTTTCTCGTGAGAGGTGCCCATCACCAAACCTTTACCCGCCATTGATAGCATTTCTACGTCGTTCATGCCGTCACCAAATGCGATGGTGTTCTCTAGTGTTAAGCCAATTGATTCTGCCACGGCCTTTAGCGCATCACCTTTAGAAACGCCAGCGCTCATGACTTCCAGACACCAAGGTGTTGAGAATGCGATGTTCAACTTGTCGCCAAATTGCTCACGCAATTTGTTTTCAAATACCACTAGGTGCTCATGATCTTGGCCTGGGTGGGTAAAGAAAATCTTTGCAATACCATCAGTCGGCGCGTTGCTATCATCGTATAGCTTATAGGTAAAGTCTTCATGAAAATCGCGCAGTTGTTCATCATCTTTGTTCAATAACCAATCGTCGTTCTGGTACATGTGGATAAGTATGCCAGGATCTGACTTGATCGTGTCGATCACCGGTTGTACTAGGGTTTCTGGTACGTTTTGGCTGTACCTCAGTTGATCATTTTGGTCGTGTACACGAGCACCGTTTGACGTGATCATGTAAGCCGGAATACCTACAGTACGACGAATGCTGGCTACGTCTACGTGATGGCGCCCCGTAGCAAAGACAAAAGTGTAGCCCTTTTCGTGCAGTGCCTTTAGCGTCTCTTTCGAGTAAGCGCTTAGTTGGTGATTTGGTGCGAGTAAAGTGCCATCCAGATCTGAGGCAACGATTTTAGTGATCTCTTTGCAAGGTAGCGATGTGCTCATGAAGCCCTCGTAAACGGTGTGGATAGAGTGGAACAGGTTGATTGCACGCGAAGCACCGTCGATTGACTAGGTCGTACTGCATCGAGTGCGGGGAACAAAAGGCAGTTTACGCCAAAATTAGGCAGAAAAAGAGGGTAAATCGCTAAGCGAAAGTTTCCTCTTTAATCTGTGGTCTGTCTCTGTTCTTTCATAAAGTTAAACATGGCATCCAAAGCTTGATTACGATATTGGTCTTTTTCAAACAAGACTTCGTGTTCGGCACCAGCGATAGAAACCAAGCTTGCATGAGGGTTGGTTTTTCTTAACTTATTGATAAAGCGCTGCTGAGCCTGATTACTAACAATACGATCATTGCCTGATTGCATTAACAACACTGGAACTTTCACCTGACGCGTTAATAAAATGCACTGTTTAGTCGCCATTAAACTTTGCCACACCCAACGCGTACTAGGCCCCCCAACTTGCAGCTCTGGTTTATCACGGTATAAGCAACGAAACCAGTGGTAGCGATCGTAGCTTTGGCTGAGTGGGTTGTCTTCAAATGGCTTGGGATAGTACTCTTTGTGCCCTGGTGCATAGTGAGGTTTGGATGAGAATGCTGTGAGGATCTGGCTGACAGGGAGCGCAACCGGATTGAGATACCAGGGTAAATCAATGCCGAACATCGGTGAGCTTAAGATCAAACCATTGAAATGATGCTCTGGGTGAGTTTGCAGATAACGCGTTGCAATCGCTCCACCCATTGAATGTGCGATGATAAATCGCTGCTGATAGGAGCTTAAATCGAGTTGTTTGAGCACCAATGCCATATCATCAATATAGTCATCAAATTCATAGACGTGACCCATGTCTGAGTCTGGTATCAAGCGATCTGATAAACCTTGTCCACGGTGATCAAACGAATATATATCGTAACCTTGTCGGTATAGATCGTAGAACAGCTCTTGGTACTTCCAACAACACTCAATTCGGCCATTGACGATGAGCACCGCTTTTGTGTGTTCAGAGTGGGTGAGTTTGCACCAATAGATTTTCTTTTTTTCTGTACCTTTGATGAAGCCCTCTTGGCGAGTTTGCCAGAGTGCAGCGATCGGACCACCTATTGCTTGCTCAAATAAAGTCTCTTGAGTATAAGTCAAAGGTGAATGGTGAATAGCCATTAGTCGATTACCTGAAGATGCGTTATTGACGTGACGTATCATCGAAGAATTATAGAGGAAATGCAATGGATACCCACGTTTGGTTAGCCTATGTGGTAACTGCAATTGTTTTTAGTCTGGCTCCGGGATCTGGTACCGTCAACTCAATCAGCAATGGTTTGAGTTACGGCACCCGCAAGTCATTAGGGGCTATTGTTGGTTTGCAAATTGGTCTGGCTATTCATATTGCATTGGTTGGGGCTGGTATTGGAGCGTTAGTCGCGCAATCGGCAGCGGCTTTTAGCATGATCAAATGGGTCGGAGCGGCTTATTTGGTGTGGCTTGGCATTCAAAAGTGGCGTGATACGTCTGGCTTAGTGGCCAAGGAAAATCATAAAGTGATGTCAGGTTCTTCACTATTGTACAAAGCCATTCTTATTAACCTGACCAACCCAAAATCAATCGTATTTTTGGTGGCATTGTTTCCACAGTTTATCGACCCTGCAAAAGAACAGCTGACTCAGCTGCTGGTGCTAGGTATCACGACAGTTACGATTGATGCGTTTGTCATGCTAGGCTACACCACACTAGCGGCACAGATGGGACGGTTTATTCGCTCAGACAAGGTTATGGGTAAAATAAACAAAGTATTTGGCTCGATGTTTATGGGGTGTGGAGCATTGTTAGCCGCAGCTAAATAATAAAAGATAAAAACCACAAAATATGATTAATGCGTATGTCGCTCGCCAGCCCATTTTTAACCGAAAAAGACAGACGCTGGGGTATGAGTTGTTGTTCCGTGATGGTGAAAGTAATGCTTACCCTGCTCACATCGAATCAAACCGGGTAGCATGCCGTTGATTGTGGATAACTTTCTCTCAGTCGGTACCAACCCGCTGATCGCATCGTCACGATGCTTTATCCATTTTCCTCCACAAAGCTTGTTACATCGCTTACCAAGAAGTTTGCCTACCTGATTTAGATTTTGGTCGTATTGAAAGCATCATCACTCAAGATGTCGCGCTGTGTTACAAACTATTGCGCTTCGTGAACACCCAATCGATTAAACTGGAAGTACCCATTACTTCATTTCGTCAGGCATTAGTTTATCTTGGTCAAGATAAGTTAAAGCTATTTGTTTCTGTAATCGTTGCTTCATACATTTCTAGTCGCAAACCGCGTGAGTTATACATGTTGTGTTTGCAGCGGGCGCAATTTTGCCAATGGATCTCTCGCTACCAACCTTTTTCTCTGTATAGCGAGCAGGGTTTCATGGTTGGCTTACTGCCAATTCTCGATACCATGCTCGATCTATCAGTGGAATCGCTGGTGGAACAGCTCCTTTTGAGTCATTTAGTACAACAAGTGCTACTTCACCGACAAGGGGAAGATGGCGCCTTACTTGCTATGGGAGAGTGCTGCGAGCGTGCAGATTGGCTAGACGTACACGAACAACAGGGTTTGTCTTTTGATGATGTGACGTTGGAACTCGATGAGGCCGTTCGCTGGAGTCAGAGCTTCGTTGGCGCATAATTTGATCAAATATTAAACTTTTATTACAGTCGAGCACGATCGCTTGACGACACCTAAGTTTTAAATAATTATATATGCATATCCATATATAGGTATGTTCCCTATGCTTCCACATCAGTTCTTCAAACTTCTCTCCGACGAGACCCGTGTGCGTTGCTTAATGCTGGTGGTTCGTGAAGAAAGAGTCTGTGTTGGTGATTTAGCCTACGCGCTACAACAAAGCCAACCAAAAATATCGCGCCATCTCGCGCAACTCAGATCGAACGGTATCTTAGTTGATATACGGCAGGGGCAGTGGGTGTATTACGAATTGTCCGAATTGTTACCAGGATGGATGCAAAAATTAATTGATGATTTGGTGGACTCGAACTGTTTGAAGAAAGAGTACCAAGACGATATTTCACGATTGCACGATAAAGCTCGTGCGGCTTGCTGCTAGTAGTAAGCGTTAACAGTTTATAGGCTTGAAAAGGTAGAAGATTATGACGATTAAAGTAGGTATTAACGGTTTCGGTCGAATTGGTCGTTTGGCACTGCGTGCTGCGTTTGATTGGCCAGAGCTAGAGTTCGTACACATCAACGATGTAGCGGGCGATGCAGCGACTTTGGGCCACTTACTTGAGTTTGATTCAGTTCAAGGTCGTTGGAACCACGCAGTGCAAGTTGAAGGCACAGACATGGTGATCAACGGTAAACGCATCACGACTTCACAGGAGCGTGATATCGATGCGGTGAACTGGGGTCAATGTGATGTTGTGATTGAAGCAACGGGTGTTCATCGAAAAACGTCATTCCTAAACAAATACCTAGAGCAAGGCGTAAAACGCGTTGTAGTGAGTGCGCCAGTAAAAGAAGAAGGTGTAGCAAACATCGTGGTTGGTGTGAACGACCACATCTTCGATCCAGCGTTGCACCGCATCGTCACAGCGGCATCTTGTACCACTAACTGTATTGCACCAGTAGTGAAAGTGATTCACGAGAAACTGGGCATCGAGCAGTCATCATTTACAACGATTCACGATTTAACTAACACACAAACGATTCTGGATGCGCCGCACAAAGATCTACGTCGTGCGCGTGCATGTGGTATGAGCCTGATCCCAACCACTACGGGCAGTGCGACTGCAATTGTTGAAATCTTTCCAGATCTAAAAGACAAAATTAATGGTCACGCAGTTCGTGTTCCTTTAGCAAACGCATCGCTGACAGATATCATTTTTGATGTGAAACGTGATACCACGGCAGAAGAAGTGAACGCACTACTGAAAGAAGCATCGGAAGGTGAGCTAAAAGGCATCCTTGGCTTTGAAGCGCGTCCATTGGTCTCTATCGATTACAAAGGCGACCAACGTTCAACCATCGTTGACGCACAATCCACTATGGTTGTTGGCGCTCGCATGGTGAAGATTTACGCCTGGTACGACAATGAAATGGGCTACGCAACGCGCACTGCAGAATTGGTTCGTAACGTTGGTATGGCATAAGGAGTTTTAAAATGTCTCATCCTACATGGCAATTAGATTTAGAAGCGGGCGCTTTGGTTTTGACTCCGTGTCCGGGTACAAAAGGTGTTGAACTGCAAGATTCTCTAAAGCAGTTGAAAGACCAAGGTGTACAAGCGGTAGTGACAGCACTTGATAACTCAGAGTTGGCAGCGCAAGACGTTTCTGCTCTGGGCGAAATCACTCAACAGTTAGGCATGAAATGGTTTCAAATAGAGATTGAAGACGACTGCGCGCCAGACGAAGGGTTTGCTGCAAAATGGCAACAAGCAAGCCCTGAATTGCACGCAATTCTAGCGCAAGGTGGTAAGGTCGCAATGCACTGTTTAGGCGGCTCTGGTCGTACAGGTTTGTTTGCTGCGCATCTACTGCTAGAGAAAGGTTGGCCGCTAGAAGATATCGTGCGCGAAGTGCAAGCTTTGCGTCCTGGCGCGTTCACCAAACCAGTACAAGTTGAGTACATCGAGCGCGTCGCACAAAGCGCGTGATCAGCTTGTCGAGCTTTTGGAACATCATGTTCCAAAAGCTCTCCTTACGCCATGTAGCTTACTATTTTATGTGATACTTGGATGCCAGTTTGATATTTAACTATCTGTTTATTATTAAGTAATAGTTAATTTTATTGTCAGTTCTTGTTTCGCAGTTTGGCACCAGTATTGAGATGGCTCAATACTGGTGTTCAGGTCATAGAGTATTTGGAACATCATGATCTAAATGCTCTGATTGCAGTACATCTGAGGTCGTTATGATTTCAAAACTAAGTAAAAGTATCCGTCAGTACATGCTGGTGACGTTCAACTATTGGAACTTCACCGTGACGGACGGCGCACTACGTATGTTGGTGGTGCTTTACTTCCATGACTTAGGCTACTCAAGTTTAGCCATTGCTTCGCTGTTCCTTTTCTATGAATTTTTTGGCGTAGTGACCAACTTGGTTGGTGGTTGGCTAGGTGCTCGACTTGGTCTCAACAAAACCATGAACGTCGGGTTAGGGATGCAGATTTTTGCCTTGCTGATGTTGGCAGTGCCAAATGCGTGGTTGACCATCCCTTGGGTGATGGCAGCGCAGGCCATTTCAGGTATCGCCAAAGATTTGAATAAGATGAGTGCCAAGAGCGCGATTAAAACGTTGGTGCCAGACGAGCAGCAAGGGGCACTTTATAAATGGGTGGCGATCTTAACGGGTTCGAAAAACGCGTTAAAAGGCGCAGGCTTCTTTATTGGTGGTTTGCTGTTGTCCGCGTTTGGTTTCCAAACTTCGATGGTCATCATGGCAAGTGTGCTGGCGATTGTTTTCGTATCCAGTTTGATTTGGCTAGAGGCTGACATGGGTAAAGCGAAGAGCAAGCCTAAATTCCGTCAGATTTTCTCTAAGTCAGAATCGGTGAACATCCTGTCTGCGGCACGTATGTTCCTATTTGGTGCGCGTGATGTGTGGTTTGTCGTTGCACTTCCGATCTACCTAGGCAGTGTGTTTGGCTGGGATCACCTGATGGTGGGCGGTTTCCTAGCGGCTTGGGTGATTGCCTACGGATTCGTTCAAGGCTTTGCGCCTCGTATTAC
Organism: Vibrio sp. PID23_8; assembly: GCF_003584965.1. NCBI lineage: Bacteria > Pseudomonadati > Pseudomonadota > Gammaproteobacteria > Vibrionales > Vibrionaceae > Vibrio > Vibrio sp. PID23_8. The sequence goes on from NZ_LIXE01000017.1 coordinate 22,040, forward strand.
CGGTAAAGCACAAGGTAGAGTGCCAGACGGTAGTGCAGCATTGATTTGGGCAGGTATCCTTGCTGTCATCACTGGCGCGATTGCTTACGGCGTGCAAATTGGTTGGCAACCAGAACTGGTTATTGTTGTCGGCTTGATGAGCTTCGGTGCGGTATTTGCGGTGAATTCATCTTTGCATTCTTACCTTATCGTAAGCTACGCGAAAAGCGATGGTGTTTCACTGGATGTCGGCTTCTACTATATGGCGAATGCGATGGGACGTTTGATTGGTACGGTTCTATCCGGTTGGATTTACCAAGAAGCGGGTCTGGCGGCGTGTCTGTGGGTCTCTTTTGCCTTCTTAGCGCTGACGACGGTCATCTCTATCAAGTTACCAAAAGCCAAAGTGGCGGCGGTTTAAATCAGTTTACGACTCAGTATAAAAAATGGCTCCGCAATGGGAGCCATTTTGCTTTCTGTGCTTCAGTGTCGCAAATCAGCAAGCTTGGGTTATGGGCAAATGCGACCTTGTAGTGCTAGCCGCGTCATTTCCATATCACCTTTCAGTGGGCGGTAAACGATGGTGTTCCAAACTTCACCATTGTCCATTTCGAATTCAATCGCGTAGTTAAGGCCATTTACGACTTGAGTACGTACGCTCAAGAGCTCTTTTAGCTTAGCCGCGGTATTCAGCTGACCGAGTACAAAATCTAACGCTTGTTGAGCCTCAGGTGTCACTTCACCTTGTGACCAACCGCCAGCAAGGTTTTCTGCGCTGCAGATAGGGTTCGCTTCCGGTTGCGCTGGTGTTACGGCCTCTTCCTTTTGGTTGCATCCAGCTAAGGTCACAACACAAACCAGTAATGCTTAATAATGCTTTGTTCATAAAGACCTCTCTTATTAATCTGTCCAACATCCCAAAGTAATAAGCTGACTTATGCTGTTGCCCATTCGAGAAAGGTTGGGGCTACGGCTTCCGTTTGAACAATGGGTGTTGCAGCAAATCATTTTACAGATCAATGTTATTTAAGAGTTCGCTGTTGTGTTAAAAACAAGCAAAAACAGATTGTTAACTATTTAACTGGATGAAAATTACCCTATGCTATAAGCGTACAGTCATTCCAAGTAGAAAAAACCATGAGAGAAAGGGTTCTGTTTTTTGACTTATTGCGGTGTGTCGCGGCTATTGCAGTGATCGCCATTCACGTATTGGCCCCATACCGCACTGAGTTGGGCGGGATTCCTCTTGACCAATGGTTAACGGCCGTCGGTGTAAATAGTGTGAGTCGTTGGGCGGTACCAGTGTTCATTTTGATCACCGGAGCCTTGATGCTCAGTGATACGCGTCCTTTTGATGCCAAGTACTACGTCAAACGGCGTTTAGGTAAAGTGTTGGTGCCTTTTTTAGTTTGGTCGATGTTTTATGCGTATTTGTCAGGCTGGACAGCGCAAGGCTTTGACTTTGCCACGGTAAAAGAAGTCGTGAGCAACAGCTTGCACCATGCGACTTACTATCACCTTGGGTTCTTTTACTACTTTATTCCGCTCTATTTTGTAATTCCGTTATTTCAGTGGATGGTACGTCATATGGACGATAACGCTCTCTATGCTTATTTGGCGCTGTGGTTATTCACCAGCACCTTATTCTTGTTCAAGATTGATGGGCCTTGGAGTAATCAAATGTGGCTCTATATGGGCTACCTACCGTTAGGTTACGTGCTGTTTAAGAAGATCCCACTCAATCGTTCGGTCACAATGTTGTTTACTGGTCTCGGGCTGGTGGCATTGGCGTTGACGTTTACTATGGTGGTGATGAATAGTTTGGATGCCGGTAAATATACGGTGGGTCGTTGGTTGTCTTACAAAACGCTCAACGTAGTTTTAGCGGCTTCGATGATTTTTATGTTATGCCGTTATGTTGGGGAAGAGTTACCGCCGAAAATCCAGAAGGTAGTGAGTTTCATTAGTCAGTACAGTTTAGGCATTTATTTGTTGCACCCGATCTTCTTGTGGCCGATGAAGGCGTTTGGTTGGCACCAAGGGAATCCAATATGGGTGATCCCACTGTGGGTCATATTAAGTGGAGCAGGAGCCTTGGCAATGAGTTATCTGTTTTCGAGATCTGCCAAGACTCGATGGTTGCTGCCGTAGATTAACGTTTGAGGGCAAAGTGTAGAAATTTGTCGCCATGATAAGTCAGCGTCCCTTTGTCACCTGGATTAAGAGCGTGGTAGTAATGTACCCCGATTTGAAATTCGCGTTTCGGTCCCATGGAACCGCGCTGCACATAAATCCAATACTCTTGATCGTCTTGGCCGGGCTTCGCGTCCGGTATATCGATCGCTTGTTTGTCTAATATGGTGACTTGTGCACTTTGCTCAGGGGCATTTTCACCGAAATAATGCTTGCTATAAAAGCGAAAGAATACCCAAGCTCCTAGAGCGATCAGGGTGAGTAAAACTAAAATAAGTGAGATTGGCATGATAACCTCCAATGTTTCATTGGTCCCTATTTTACAGAACTTCCTGATTAAACGATGAGTTGAGATAATTTTTTGATGATTTAGTAAATGGGGAGGGCTTTATTCGGCGCACTTCACAGTTTATCTGCGTGTAAGGACACAAATTGAAAGGAAAATTGCATTTAGTATCTCGAAAAAACTCCAGATTTGTAGAAGAATGAAATGATGGATAAAGGAAGGATCAAGTAAGGAGGGGCACGATGTCAGATATTGAGAAAGTTGTCATGCGTACCCGAACGATCGAAAAGCTTCTGCGAACACAATACCATGCAGAGGGGAAGGGACTACACCAACTGATCACCAGTTGTGAAGAGCGTTTGCCACATGATGTCATCGCAAAATTACGTTTTATTGCAACAGTGCGTAATAAGATCGTACATGAAGAAAATTACAAACTGGACGATAGAAAAGGCTTTATGGCCGCCTGCGATGAATGTGAAAAAGAGTTGACGCCGAGAAGCTCTCGTTTTATCTGGCGAACGGCGATTTTGTTAATGACCTTGATTACGCTTGCCGCACTTGGTTTTTATTACTTGCATTGGGATATTCTGTCTAAGCATCTATAGTTGGCAAAAAATAAATAATAAAAAAAGGGACGCGTACGCGTCCCTTTTTTATTTAAATCAATTGGTTAGTACATCATTGGCAGTGTCATTAAACCCATAACTACTGCAATCATTACCAGCCCCTGTTTCTGAGAAGAAGAAATCATAACACTACCCCTTAAATCCTTGATGAACTCGATGTAATCAATATAGCACTGTTTTCAGGCTTTGATCAACCAGATTGCCAAAAGGTTTTCAAAAACAATACTTAATCATTCATTATCACCGCTATTTGATGATTAAAACAGTGTTTTTTGACTTGATTGCTAAGTGTTCTTATTGTGGTTTATTTCTCCTAATAAATTATAAATTATTGATTTTTATTAGTTAAAATTCGTTACATTAATGGGGTGATAGTGTTTTTTTTTTCTGGTGGTGGTTTGGTTATGTATTTTTTGTGTGTTTCTCAAAAGTTGGGAAAATGGTGGTGCTTTCTGGCAGGGGTGATTGAGTGTGTGGCTTGGTTGGCGTCATTTTCTTATCAGATGAGAAAGTTATCGTGCTAAAAACGCAGCACTACGGATCCTATTGTCTAAGGTCGAGTTTTATTGAACAAACGCAACTATTGTCATCAATATTAGATACTTAATATGTGTAACTTGAGTTTTTATTCTATATTGTAACGGGGCGTCTGGGGGTTTTTGCTGTATCAAGGTTGCAATATTTCTGCTTTTGAATCGCTAATTGGGTGGATTTCTATTTTGTGTCGATAATTCCATCATACTGTCTGTATTGCGAGCATATTGATGGTTTTCTTTTCAATTTTTTCTGTATGTTAATGCTAGTGGGGAGGCCTTCTATTGTGAGAGAAAGTATAAAGTGGTGGTCGGCGTAACGAATGTGTCGAATCGCTAGCGAGATCCAACTTTCATAGATTGCACCTTTACATAGCGATTGGTCTACCTAGACTAGCGGCGAGGTAACATAAAAGGTGTATACGGCATGTGGAGTTGGTTGGCAATTGGGCTATCGGGGCTATATTCCGTGTTGGGAGCGAAGCAAGTTAATCCAACACAATCCCTGATATTTAAAATTTTTACTCTGCTTTTGTTGTTTATTTTGGCAATTACTCAGGGCGACTCAGCAGCTCATACCTATTGGATTGCTGGCGGATTGATCGTTTTCATACTTGCAGACACGCTTCATTCATTCAAATCTCGCAAGCCGCTTTACTTTGCTAGCTACTTGTTGGCCCAGCTCTGTTATAGCAAAGCTTTTTGGGTGCAAATTAACGGCGAAGTTGTTTGGTGGCTTTTAGCGTTATTGTTGGCCGCAAGCATCGTTGCCTTTTTCTTGCTACTTCCTCAATTAGACTCTTTGGTATTTCCGGTCGTTGTTATGGGCATCATGCTTGTTTTCCTTGCGTGGTCAGCCGGTGACGTCTGGCTACATATTCCAAGTTATGCCAATGCGCTTGGTTTCACTGGGACGCTCGTTATGACGGGTTCCGCGCTTGTTTATGCTATTCATGGGTATCGTAAGCCAATGAGACATGCTTACTTGTGGGTGAGTGGGAGTTACTTTTTAGCGCATGCACTTATTGTGTCTTCCATCATTTATTAGGTTTAACAGATCCTAACCTAAGTCAAAGCAACGTTAGCTGATTTGAGTACACTGACCACACTGAATTTGAACACTGGAGTTGATGATGACTGAAATTCATGCCCATGACCTACTAAACTTACTTCGCGAAACGCCAATGAATCGTGATGAGCTAGCGGCTCACTTTGGCGCAGAAGTGCGTTTTCATACCTGTAAGTTGAATGATCTAGACTTAGATGCATTGCTAGAATTTTTGCTAAAACGCGAAAAAGTACTTGAACTGGAAGGTAAGTTTGTGGTGAACATGGCGCGTATCTGCAACCACTAAGCTCCGACCTAGTATGACCGAAGTGAGGGCGAATGTTTTTAATTGGCCCTCAAACATAGTCTCGCCTATACTGGCCGCCATCTTATTAGTCGAGGCCAGAACATGGACATTCTTTCAGCAGCGACCATGCTGTTTCTTATTATGGATCCTCTTGGCAATTTGCCGATAGTGTTGTCCATTCTCAAACATTTAGATGCGAAGCGTCGCCGAAAAGTACTGATTCGTGAACTCGTGTTTGCCTTGATGATTCTGATGCTGTTCTTGTTCGCAGGACAGAGCATCATGAGTTTCCTTCATGTTCAGCCTGAGACCTTGAGTATTTCTGGCGGCATCATTCTGTTTATCATCGCCATTAAGATGATTTTCCCAAGTGCTGGTAGCATTACCGGGCTGGCCGCAGGTGAAGAGCCGTTTATTGTGCCGATGGCCATCCCCATGATTGCTGGGCCTTCGGTTATCGCTGCACTGCTTTTACTTTCTTCTCAGCATCCAGACAAGATTATGGAGTTGTCTGCCGCTGTATTGATTGCTTGGGGCGCCACTTTCTTCATCTTGATGTTCTACAGCTTCTTCCACCGGATTTTGGGAGAGCGTGGTCTCAAAGCGATTGAGCGTTTGATGGGGTTGCTGTTGGTTATGATTTCTACCCAGATGTTTCTTGATGGCGTGAAGAGTTACATGGGTTAAACTTTTGCTCATCGGATGAATATAAAAAGCCGCTCTTGTGAGCGGCTTTCGTTTATCTGTCTTATTACATCATGTGCTTACGACGAATATCGAGCAGAGCAAAAATACCAAAAATTAAAATCGAGTACTTTTCCCATGCGCTCATCTTAATTTTGTCACCAAACGCACCGATGAAGATCGCCATCTGCAAACCATGCATCATGAACAGGAATGCGGCCATGATGTACAGCGCGATAGCTGCTTTTCCTGGGAATGGCATAAAAATGTTGAGAATTAGTATAAACCAGACAAAGGCGATCGCCGCTTTTGCCAGTATCAATAGCGCTTTCATTTAACTATCCTTTTAAATCGAAACTTTAAGCTGGTGAGCGTGCGTATAAGCGATAACTCACTTGACCTGCGGTTTTTTCTCGGTGCAGGAGCCAGCTATCCGGAACCCCAGCCATGTTCAGCTCTTTTTCAGTTTCAATATAAATCATCGCATCTTCAGTCAGCCAGCCGTTTTGCTCTAGCAAGGTCACGGTTTCATCCAATAACCCTTTGCGAAACGGTGGATCGATGAATACTACGTGATGTGGCGTGCCCGGTTGCTTTAAAAAGCTCAGCGTATCGGTATTTACCACATGGATATTGCTAGCATTAAGTGAGGCTACGTTTTTCTGTAGCTGCAGAAATGCTTGAGGGTTTAGCTCAATCATGGTCACTTGTTCCGCTTGGCGAGAAGCGGATTCAAAGCCTAAGCCGCCGGAACCTGCGAATAAGTCGAGGCACTTTGCTTGTGGTACATCTTGAGCTAACCAGTTAAACAGCGTTTCTTTTACGCGATCCGTGGTTGGACGCAGACCTTCTGCATCATGCACAGGTAGCTTTCTACCTCTCCATAAACCACTAATAATGCGAACAAAGCCCGTTGTTGGCTTTTTTTGTGAGGAGTTTTGCTGGCGACGTCTTACCATAGATTTTTTGACCGCTAATAAAGTGATACTATAGCCAATCGCCCAAGCTTTAAGCTTGGGTGCAGCCCAGAATATTCAAGATGACAGAGTGTAACACTAATAAGATTAGAATTACCTAATTGGAAAGTTAGCACAACTCTGTCATCAGGCTTTTCTGAATCAGTCATTCTGTTTTCAGGAAAGCGTACTTAATAGATAAAGAGACAATCTAGGATAGCCCCAGATGACGGAAAAAAAGAAGCGCGGATTACTTTCGTGGCTAGGTTTTGGTGATGAAGAGCAAAGCCAAAAGCCAACGCCGGAAGAGTCAGTAAAAGAAGAAGCAGCGGAAGCGCCTGCGACCGAGCAGAAACCAACGGAAGAAGTTGCCGAGCCGGTGGAAGAAAAAACAAGTGTGGAAGAAGAGTCAGTGAAAGCTGAGGCTGTTTCAGCAGAAGCAGAAGCAGAAGCAGAAGAGCCGCAAGCCCCCGTCGCTCCTCGTGTTCAAGAGCAGGAAAAACCGACCGAGAGCTTCTTTGCACGTCTTAAGCGCAGTCTAAGTCGAACCAAAGCCAACATTGGCGCAGGTTTCTTTGGTTTATTCAGCGGTAAAAAAATTGACGATGACCTCTTCGAAGAGCTAGAAGAGCAGCTATTGATTGCTGATGTGGGCATGAACACCACAACAAAAATCATCAACAACCTGACAGAGAAAGCCTCTCGCGGCGATCTTAAAGATGGCGAAGCCCTTTATGGTCTGCTGAAAGAAGAGATGGCTGAAATCCTTGTTAAGGTTGAACAGCCTCTTGAAATCGACAGTGGCAAAACACCTTACGTTATTTTGATGGTTGGTGTGAACGGTGTGGGGAAAACCACCACGATCGGTAAACTGGCGAAACAATTCCAAAATGAAGGTAAAAAAGTCATGCTTGCCGCAGGTGATACCTTCCGTGCTGCAGCCGTTGAACAGCTACAAGTATGGGGTGAGCGTAATAATGTACCTGTGATTGCTCAGCATACTGGCGCTGACAGTGCTTCGGTCATTTATGATGCGATTGAAGCAGCAAAAGCGCGTGGTGTGGATGTGGTGATTGCGGATACCGCAGGTCGTCTACAAAACAAAGCAAACCTGATGGAAGAGCTACGCAAGATCGTCCGCGTGATGAAGAAAATTGACGATTCGGCACCGCATGAGATCATGCTAACGCTAGACGCAGGTACGGGTCAAAACGCCATTAGCCAAGCAAAACTTTTCAGTGATGTTGCGCCTCTAACCGGGATTACCTTGACTAAGCTGGATGGGACAGCAAAAGGTGGTGTGATCTTTGCGATTGCCGATCAGTTCGAAATCCCAATTCGCTACATTGGTGTTGGTGAAGGTATCGAAGACTTGCGTCCTTTTGAAACTCAAGAGTTCATTGACGCTCTGTTTAGCCGTGAAGAGTAATTAGAGTTAGAGGAAATCAAACGGTGATCAAATTTCAGCAAGTGAGCAAAGCTTACCGAGGTGGTCGACAAGCCCTGCAGAAAGTCGATTTTCACTTGAGGCGCGGAGAGATGGCGTTTTTAGGCGGACATTCTGGTGCAGGTAAAAGCACCTTGTTGAAATTGATATGTGCGATAGAGCGTCCAACCGATGGAAAAATCCATTTCAATGGTCATGACATCACACGTATCTCAAACAAAGACATTCCGTTTTTGCGCCGTAATATCGGAATTGTATTCCAAGATCACCGTCTTTTGATGGATCGCAGCGTGTTCGACAACGTGGCGCTGCCGATGCGCATTGAATCCATTTCCGAAAATGAAATCAAACGCCGCGTTTCTGCAGCGTTGGATAAAACGGGCTTGCTCGATAAAGCCCGTTGTTTGCCTAGCCAGTTATCTGGTGGTGAACAGCAACGGGTGGGTATCGCACGTGCCGTGGTAAACCGGCCAACCTTGCTAGTGGCCGATGAGCCAACTGGTAACCTTGACCCTGAGCTGTCTAACCGCGTGTTACGACTGTTTGAAGAATTTAACCGGGCAGGCGTAACGATTCTCCTTGCGACGCACGATATCGGGTTAGTAAATACTCGCCCACAATATCGCCATTTTGAATTGAACCAAGGCTTCCTAAGTGAGGTAGAAGACTATGGTAGGTAACAAGCGCACCCAGAAGAAAGGGAAAGGTCGCAGTGCCAAGCGTGCCAATACCGATGGTTTTTTTTCTGTCCATGCAAAACAAGCAAAATCTTCTTTCGGCGCGTTATGGCGTCGTCCTTTAGGTAACATTCTTACTCTAGCCGTGATTTCGATGGCGTTGTCGATGCCCGCTTGTTTGTATTTGCTGGGGAAAAACCTCGCTGGAGCAGCTGAGGACGTCGCATCACCATCGCAAGTGAGTGCTTACTTAGTGGAAGGCATGCCTGATGCACGCGTGATGGTGTTAAAAGATCAAATCGAGACTTGGCCTTTAGTAAAAGAGGTGGAATATATTTCGCCGCAACAAGGTCTATCGGATTTAAGCCAATACGCCGGCTTTGACCAAGCGTTGAGCCTACTAAGTGGTTATGCATTACCTGGCGTGTTGGTGATTACACCCGATTCAGAAGTGAAGAGTGATATTCAGTCGATTGCCAAGCAAGTTCGTGAGCAACAAGACGTGACCGACGTGAGGCTCGATGAAGACTGGCTAGCACGCCTTGATGCCATCAAAACTCTTGCTAGTATTATTGTTATCACCCTGACAATACTGATGTTGGGTGCGGTATTTTTAATCGTCGGTAATACATTGCGCTTTAATGTGCTGGCGAACAAAGAAGAGATTCAAACCATGAAGCTGATTGGGGCGACCGACAGCTTTATTCTTCGTCCTTATTTATACACGGGCATGTGGTTCGGTGTGTTGGGTGCAAGCATAGCATGGTTAGTGACGGCTTTGATCACCGTTGTTATGAATAATGCTGTGGAAAAGTTGGCGTCACTTTATGACAGCCAATTCCGTTTGATTGGATTGAGTTGGGATGAATCTCTGTTGTTGATCATCACTGGTAGTTTACTGGGTTGTATCGCCGCACGAGTATCCGCGCAGCGTCACCTGAACGAAATTGAACCTGTTTAGGTGATAAAGGTCTTATACTTGGAATTTATTAGCACAAGCTAATATCTCTCCTCTTGTTTAGACCATTTGTTTATGGATAATTACTCGCCCTTCTTGAAACTTGTTCATTTTAAGTTCAAGATGGCGAAGCTAAATTGTAATGTAATGCTCCAGATCAGAGATTGATGAGGAATTGAATGACAAAAGAAGCGTATCCGATGGCTCTAGTCACGCAAGATAGTCTTGATAGCTATATTCGTTCTGTAAACAGCTACCCAATGCTGACACCAGAAGAAGAGCGTGGGCTGGCAGAAAGATTACATTACAATGGTGAGATAGATGCGGCGAAAGGCCTGATCCTGTCACACCTACGATTCGTTGTTCATGTTGCTCGTGGCTACTCGGGTTATGGCTTGCCGATGGCAGACCTAGTACAAGAGGGCAACATCGGTCTGATGAAAGCGGTTAAGCGTTTCAACCCAGAAGTGGGTGTGCGTTTGGTTTCTTTCGCTGTTCACTGGATCAAAGCTGAGATTCATGAGTACGTATTGCGTAACTGGCGTATCGTGAAGATCGCGACAACCAAAGCGCAACGTAAATTGTTCTTCAATCTGCGTAAATCCAAAAAGCGTCTTGGTTGGTTCAACAACGGTGAAGTAGAAACCGTTGCTCGTGAGCTGGGTGTGGATCCTTCAGAGGTGCGAGAAATGGAATCTCGTCTAGCGGCCGTCGACTCAACGTTTGACATGCCAATGGATGATGATGACAGCGCAAACTCGTACACTGCCCCAATGGTCTACCTAGAAGACAAGTCATCTGATGTGGCTGACAATATTGAAGCGGCAAACTGGGAAACGCACACTAACAACCGTTTAGGTCATGCACTTGCAAGTTTAGATGAGCGCAGCCAGCGCATTGTTCGTTCTCGTTGGTTAGACGATGAGAAGGCAACGTTGCAAGACCTTGCCGATGAGTTTGGCGTTTCTGCCGAGCGTATTCGCCAGTTAGAAAAGAACGCAATGAAGAAACTGAAACTGGCGGTTGGGGAATTCTAACTTCAATTTCTCATCTAAGATAAGATTTTCATAGAAAGCCGAGATCATGTGATCTCGGCTTTTTTATTTTCGATCGAATATCGGTAGCGTTTGCGATCCCACTTATCTGTGCTACCTGTGCATAACTCTGTGAGGTAATTATTCATCAACTGTTCGAAAGCCGGACAAAATAAGGCTTTCAAGTCTAATGCTAGTTGGGGATAGTTATAAATATACACACAACTAAATCAAGATCATTACTATATATTGTGGATCAAAAGATCTAAATATACCTTATCAACGTAATTCACAGCTTTATCCACAAGTGGTGGTATTGTGAGCAAGATTTAATATCCAGATTATCCTTGTGTCTAAGTTTGGCTCTGGATAGGTTACAATAGCATCCGCAATTATGAACAAAAGAAAGAGAAAGAAATGGACCAGTTTCAGCATATTGATGTACAAGGCGCACTGACTCTACTTAAGCAAGGTGACGTAAGGCTTGTTGATATCCGTGACCCTCAAGCGTTTGCCGTTGCTCACGCTGAGTCGGCATTTCACTTAACCAATGACTCTATCGTTTCGTTTATGAATGACGTTGAGTTTGAACAGCCTATCTTAGTGATGTGCTATCACGGGATCAGTAGTCAAGGTGCTGCACAATATTTAGTTAACCAAGGCTTCGAACAGGTGTACAGTGTGGATGGTGGCTTTGAAGCCTGGCAACGAGCACAACTACCGATAGTGAGAAGTTAATGAAGAGATTGGTAACGTTAAATAACCCACGCATGGCGCAAGCTTTCATTGATTACATGGCATCACGCAAGATTGAAATCCAAATGATGCCAGAAGGCGAAGGGCAATTTGCACTCTGGCTTGCGGATAGTCAGCACGAAATAGAAGTGGAAGCCGAATTACAGCACTTTCTTGCGAATCCCTCCGGATCGAAATACAGTGCAGCTTCGTGGGACGTTGCCGATACTCGTAAGAGCCAGTTTCATTACGCGAGCCCGAGCATCATGAGCATGGTTAAAGCTAAAGCGGGCCCTGTGACACTCTCGGTGATGTTCACGTGCGCAGTGATTTACCTTCTGCAGATATTAGGCTTTGGTAGAGGTGTCTTCGACTTATTGCATTTTCCCGCATTTGAAGGGCAGCAATGGCAACTTTGGCGCTGGATAAGCCATGCATTATTGCATTTTTCAGTCACCCATATTGCATTTAACTTACTGTGGTGGTGGCAACTAGGTGGTGATATCGAGCGTCGCTTAGGCTCAGGAAAGCTGCTGCAAATCTTCTTGATCTCAGCGGCACTGTCCGGTGCGGGGCAGTTCTACGTTGAGGGAGCGAACTTCGGTGGCTTGTCTGGCGTGGTTTATGCGTTGCTTGGTTACTTATGGATTCTTGGCTACCGTCTGCCGCATCTTGGTCTAACCCTGCCAAAACCGATTATTGGCTTTATGCTGGTATGGTTAGTGCTGGGCTTTGTTCAGCCGTTTATGGCGATTGCCAATACGGCGCATTTGGTGGGTTTGCTCTCGGGTATGGCGATTGCCATGTTTGATTCTGTGAAGCAAAAATACCAGCAAGTGTAACTTTGCTTGTCTCTCGAAATAAAAGACCGCCAATCGGCGGTCTTTTTGCATATAGAGTTTATCGATTACTGATAGAGGTATTTGGTAAACAACAGATCAGCAATGATGGTTTTACCTGTTTCAGGCAGTAGTGTTTCGTTCAGTGTCGCGACTAAGGTTTTGCGTAGATCTTCTCGACCGGATAGGGATTTGATGGTGTCTTCAGTTTGCTTACCCAGCAGCTCGATTGCGGCATCACGAATCAATGGTTGGTGGTGTTCAATGACCGCCAAATCTTGCTGGCTCATGACCATAATGTCGATGCGCACTTGTACATAACCGAGTTTTTTCCCTTTCGTATAGAAGTTGGTGGTGAGATCGGGCTCAAGGGTAAAGTAGGCTAATTGTGGTCCTGCTTCTTTTGTTTCTGCCCAAGAGGGTGTGGAAACAAGTAGACTTAATGCGAAAATAATTTGGGCTACATAACGTTTGTACATATTTCTAACTTTTCTTTCTCTGGATCGCGATATTCGAATCGCTTAAGTCTTGATACAATGACCGCCTATAACAAATAACGGAACTTACAGTTTCAATAAGACAGTAAGTTGTTGCTTTATTGTACGCATAAAGCCACTAATTGAATACTAGTATGAATCAGCCGACATCGCTCTATCTTGCTTCTTTATTGGAAGTAGAGTGGCAAAACCCCGAAAATTTTGAATTTCCAAATGAATTCGCCAAGCATTGGCTTGAAGAACAAGGGTCTTTGTCACGCCGTTTAAGTCAGTATTGCCAGCACCTAAGCGTGGAATTACTGCATAATCAAATCGTCGCTGCTAAGACGTTAAAACGCAACGAGAGCCAACTCTTGTCTGAGCAAGATTGCCTTCTGCGTGAGGTGATTTTGCGTGGCGACAATAGTGAGTGGGTCATTGGACGCACCCTTATTCCACGTTCTACCTTGATCGATCAGCAATACGATTTAGCCCAGCAAGGGGATATTCCGCTAGGTTTGACCGTGTTTAGTGCTGACAATGTTGAACGTGATGCCCTACAAATGGGGTGGGTGAGTTTGCCTCAAGGCCGCTTATTAGCTCGTCGTTCAAGACTGTGGATGAATCACAAACCTATGTTGGTCGCTGAGTTATTCTTACCTAGTTCACCAGTTTACGCTAAGGAGAAGGTGTAAATGACCGCAGAGAAAGCCAAAGCATATTGGCAACTGATGCGAATGGATCGCCCAATTGGTTCACTCTTGTTATTGTGGCCGACGGTTTGGGCCCTTGTGATTGCCGCCCAAGGCATGCCAAGTTGGAATGTACTCATCGTGTTTGTGTTAGGCGTGTTCCTAATGCGTAGCGCTGGTTGTGTGATTAACGATTTTGCTGATCGTAAAGTTGATGGCCATGTGAAGCGTACCAAACAGCGCCCACTGCCATCGGGCAAAGTGACCTCGAAAGAGGCGATTGGTCTATTTTTGGTTCTGGGTATCAGCTCATTCTTATTAGTGCTAACCATGAACCCGCTGACGGTTCAGCTTTCTTTCGCAGGCATTGTATTAGCCTTCATTTATCCATTTATGAAGCGCTATACTCACCTGCCGCAACTCTTTTTGGGCTTGGCATTTAGCTGGGCGATTCCAATGGCATGGGCTGCACAAACCGGTGAGTTGCCATGGATTGTGTGGTTCGTGTTCGTGATTAACGCATTATGGACGATTGCTTACGACACTCAATACGCGATGGTCGACCGTGATGATGATTTAAAGATTGGTATTAAATCGACTGCTATCTTGTTCGGTCGTCATGACAAGTTGGTGATTGGCGTTCTGCAGTTGATGACCTTGGCGATGTTGGTTCTGCTTGGTCAACACTACGAACTGGGGCAGAGCTACTACTGGACGATTTTACTTGCCGCTTCTCTGTTTGTGTATCAGCAGCACTTAATTCGCCACCGTGAACGCGATTTGTGTTTTAAAGCCTTCCTCAATAACAATTATGTGGGAATGGTGATTGCGATGGGGTTACTTGTCGCGTTCTGGTAAGTATTCATTACCAAGCCACTATCGTTCGAAGACAAAAAGGCATCCAATCGGATGCCTTTTTAATTTGTACTGAGCTCAGTTTTTATGCCTGAAGTTGGTGGATACTCTCTTCGATAGTGAGCTTCACTTCAGGATAGAGCAGAGCAAACAGAAGCTTGGCGAATTGTTGCGTTTTATCTAAATCGCAATTGCCGTCACTGTCTAAGTATTGCTGTTCTTTCAACGTATTGAACATTGCAGTGAACACACCTTTGTCGAAGAACTCTGGCGCGTTGATACCGTGCAGACGGCCCAAGCGTTGAGCAATGTCTTGGCTCTGCTGTTCTAGATCTGATTTACCTAGCTCTTGGTCGGCAACCAATAAATTCATCGCGATGGAGTAGCGCTGCAATGTTTCAGTGATCGTGCGGCCAAGCAGAACCAAAGGTTGGTTGTTTGATTGGTTGATCTCCAACTTACCGCCGTCTAGGCTGATCATTTTCTGCTCTGCAAACTCGTTCAAGATCTTCACGACGAGATCATTCAGTTTCTCTTCTTTGTAGCTTAGAAACAGCTCTTTCTTAAGGAATGGATAAATTTGTGCAACGTTCTCTTGAATCTTCTCTACTGACAGGTTGCGCTGACGAATGATCATCTGTGCAATCAATGACGGTAGCGCAAACAAGTGAATGATGTTGTTGCGGTAGTAAGTCATCAGAATCGACTGGCTACGATCCAGCGAAATGATGTCACCCATGGTGTCCGTTTCAATCACAAACTTATCCAGAGAGATGGCGTGATCAACCAACTCTTCAGCACTTTCTGTTGGAACGGTTGAAGTGCTTGAATATGGGGTGTTCTTAAGTAGCTTTAAGTAGCACTCAATCTGATTGATCAGCGAGTCACGAGACAAGGCGCGTTGACGAGAGGCCAGTAGCGCTGTTGCACACAGTGTGAGTGCGTTGGTCGCTGCCGCATCGTTAATGTGCGTCATCATCTTGTTTGCTAGATCATTCACCACAGGGTTCATCCATTGTGGCTTGCTGCCGCCCATGCGGTCGATGTCTTTCGTCCACTCAGGAGCGTGCTCATTCAGGTATTGGTTTAGCTGAATTGGCTTACCAAAGTTCACATAGCCAAGCCCAAAGTTGCGCAGCTTACGCAGAGTACGCAACACAAGGCCGGCGTTTTCTTTCTCTTTGCGTGAACCGCGAAGTTCTTTGGCGTAAGTGCCCACTTCCATGACGTGCTCGTAACCGATGTAAACAGGTACTAGCGTGACTGGACGGTTTAGACCGCGCAGCATCGCTTGAATCGTCATGGCCAACATACCGGTTTTTGCTTGCAGTAGACGCCCTGTGCGTGAACGACCGCCTTCGCTGAAGTACTCAACCGAGTAACCTTTCGCGAACAGTTCGGATAGGTACTCACGGAAAATCGTTGAGTACAGCTTGTTGCCTTTAAAGCTACGACGAATAAAGAACGCCCCGCCGCGACGGAAGATTGGGCCTGCTGGGAAGAAATTCAGGTTAATACCTGCAGCAATGTGCGGAGGCACCATACCTTCATGGTACAGAACGTAAGAAAGCAGTAGGTAGTCCATATGACTGCGGTGACATGGCACGTACACAATCTCATGACCATCTTGCGCTAGGCGACGAACGGTCGACGCGTTATTGATGTGCAGACCTTGGTACAGTTTTGTCCATAGCCAACCAAGAATGCGATCGCCGTTTTTCACCAAACCATAAGAGAAGTCAGCGGCAATTTCATCCATGATGTCATGGGCTTCTTTGCGTGCTTTTTCAATCGAGATGTTTTTGCTCTGCGCTTCATCTTCAATCGCTTTCTCTATCGCTGGCGATTGCATTAGACGAGCAAACAGCACTTCGCGTTGAGGCAAGTTTGGACCTGACGCAGCCAGTTTTTGACGAGAGAAGTGGATACGAGCGACACGCGCCAGCTTATGCGCGATGGCACTGTCCGTACCGTGGGAGTCGGCCATGTAACGCAGAGACACCACCGGGCTGAAGCGAACTAAACAGTCGCGACCTGCGGCCATGAC
The DNA here is from genome assembly GCF_003584965.1 of Vibrio sp. PID23_8. Classification (NCBI taxonomy): domain Bacteria; kingdom Pseudomonadati; phylum Pseudomonadota; class Gammaproteobacteria; order Vibrionales; family Vibrionaceae; genus Vibrio; species Vibrio sp. PID23_8. The sequence goes on from NZ_LIXE01000017.1 coordinate 38,415, forward strand.
TGCTTTTGCTTTTTGCGGGCCATTCATTGGCTGAAGGTATGGCTTGTGGTTCTCTTCTTTACCTGGTTTACGACCCCACAGCACTGTTACTGGGAGCATCTGAACATCAAGTTCGCTGTCGAGCTTGTGCAATTCCAGTAGGTCAGTAAAGAGAGAGACCGATTCGCTAGGTGCATCATTGTCATTGCTCATCATGGTTGGAGGAGACGCAATGAACACGAAACGGTTCAGTGTCTTGCCGTTGACTTCCAATGGGCTGAGCGGGTCAGGTAGACCAAGGCTCAGAGTTTGCTTTTGTAGTGTCAGCAAATCCACGTTCGAACGGAACGGTAAGGCATACACAATCGGTTTGGTTAGGTCGATGTTGAGATCGTCAATCGGATTCGATGGAATTGTGGTGCCCTTTACCATTACCGATAAAGGTAGTTTTAGTAATGAACGTGAAAATGATTGTCCAGAAGACATAAAGTTCACAGCCTCAATAGGTATTCAAACAAGCCCAACCTTATTTCTGTGTCCGCTTTCCCCACATTAATAAGGAAGGAAATAGATACGGCTATAGAAATAAGCCTAGGCGATAAAATTTAAGCGGTGTAAGGATATCAGAAACTGATCAAACCTTTTAATTTTATTGAGTGCAAATTGGTCGATTGCCGAGGTGATGGCTTTCTTTCGTGGAATAGGGAGCGGTGTGTTTAAAACGCCAGCTAAGTTAAGGTTGGTGAGGGCGCTCAGGAAGCGAATCAAATAAATTAAAAAACAACCAATTGGGTTTTCATTTGTTCATTTACTGGATATACTCACAGTTAACTGTATAAAAAGACAGGTGACATATGAAGCCGTTAACGCCGCGCCAACAACAAGTCTTCGATTTGATTAAAAGCAAAATCGAAGATACTGGAATGCCACCAACTCGTGCAGAGATTGCGCGTGAGCTTGGCTTCCGCTCTGCGAATGCCGCAGAAGAACACCTAAAAGCCCTTGCTCGTAAACAAGCGATTGAAATTATACCAGGGGCATCTCGTGGGATACGAATCCTACTGGAAGATGCAGCGAACGACGATCAAGGTTTGCCTTTGATTGGTCAAGTTGCTGCCGGTGAGCCGATTCTGGCTCAAGAGCATGTGGAATCGCACTATCAAGTGGATCCGGCCATGTTCAAACCGAAAGCGGATTTCCTACTTCGCGTAAACGGCGAAAGTATGAAAGACATTGGCATCATGGATGGCGACTTACTGGCTGTGCACAAAACCCAAGATGTGCGTGATGGTCAGGTGGTCGTTGCTCGTGTTGATGATGATGTGACGGTGAAGCGTCTGGAGCGCAAAGGCTCAACGGTATTGCTGCATGCAGAAAACGAAGAGTTTGCGCCTATTCAAGTTGATTTGACGTCTCAGCATCTGGCGATCGAAGGTCTGGCGGTTGGCATTATTCGCAACACGGACTGGATGTAATACTTTCCCTCAAAGCCCAGCACTCTCGCTGGGCTTTATGTATGTTCGTTCTCAACATTAACCAATAAGGGTAACAGATGGGTTATTCCGATTGGTATATCAAGCGGTTATTGGCGAGTTATTAAACTCTCATGTACACTCTTGCGCCTACATTGCCTGGCTTCTTTGTTCGAGTTCAGGCCCACTAAAGAGGCGCCTGTGACAAACTCAATCTTTTCTCCTTTATCAAATCCTCGAGTTCATCGTCAGGTGTTAATGCTCGCAATCCCGATGGTGCTATCGAATATTACTGTCCCACTATTGGGCTTGGTTGACGCCGCTGTGATCGGCCACCTTGAGCACGCTTGGTATCTGGGGGGTGTCGCGTTGGGTAGCACGATGATCAGCGTGACGTTCTGGCTACTTGGCTTTTTACGTATGTCGACCACTGGATTGGCAGCACAGTCTTATGGCGGCGAAGATCGCAAACAGTTGGCGTTGGTGTTCATGCAAGGTTCAGTCATGGCATTGCTGTTCGCGTTGGTCTTTCTTATTGCTCATCATCCGATTGCAGATCTGATCTTTGGTTGGAGTGATGCCAGTGCGGAAGTGAAGCGCTACGGCATACAATATTTCTCTATCCGTGTGTGGAGTGCGCCAGCGGCATTGATGAACTTTGTGTTATTGGGTTGGTTGCTTGGAACGCAAAACGCCAAAGCACCAATGTGGATGGTGATCATCACTAACGCAACTAACATCGCGCTCGATTTGTTGTTTGTGATTGGTTTGGGTTGGAAAGTAGAAGGCGTGGCGCTTGCGTCTGTCATTGCAGACTACTCAGGCATGGCATTTGGCTTACTGTGCGTGTGGAAAACATGGCAAGCGCGCCAGTTGCCGTCTCCAAAGAGTTTGCTTACCGATACTCAACATGGGCTAGGGCGCTTTGTAAAACTCAATCGCGATATCTTCTTACGCTCATTATGCTTGCAAGCAGCATTTAGCTTTATGACTTTCCAAGGAGCGAGCTTTGGTGATGATGTGGTGGCAGCTAATGCGGTATTGATGAGTTTCTTGATGCTGATTTCCTACGGCATGGATGGTTTTGCTTACGCTATGGAAGCCATGGTGGGGAAAGCGATTGGCGCGAAAGACCGAGCACAACTCAGTGCGTCGTTAATTGGTACCTTTTTCTGGAGTCTGATCATCTGTTTGGGTCTGACTGCGGTATTTGCTTTGGTGGGATCGCATTTGATCGCCATGATCACATCAATTGAAGTCGTACAGCAACAAGCGTCCGTTTATTTACCGTGGCTGGTAGTAATGCCATTAACATCGATGTGGTGCTTTCTATTCGATGGTATTTTTGTTGGTGCGACCAAAGGTAAGGACATGCGTAACAGTATGTTTGTCGCGACGTGCTGCTTCTTCGCGATTTTCTTTTTGTTCTCTGGCTGGCAAAACCATGCATTGTGGTTTGCGATGACTAGCTTTATGGCGATGCGGGGGATTGGACTTGGGGTCATCTTCTTCTATCAGTGGCGAAAGGGAAGCTTCCTCGCTTAATTACAAAAAACAGCAGGTCGAAACCTGCTGTTTTAGTTTTTGGATCATGGCAACCCAATTGAATTAGAATAATCGGTTCAATCCGTTCAGTGCGGCTACGCGATACGCTTCTGCCATCGTCGGGTAGTTGAAAGTGGTATTGACGAAGTATTCAATCGTATTGGCTTCGCCTTTTTGCTCCATGATGGCCTGACCGATGTGGATGATTTCCGCAGCGCGCTCACCAAAGCAGTGAATACCAAGAATCTCTTTGGTTTCGCGATGGAAGAGGATCTTCAAGCTGCCGATGTCTTTACCTGCAATCTGTGCACGAGCTAGATGCTTGAATAAAGAGCGTCCCACTTCGTAAGGCACTTTCGCCGCAGTCAGTTCTTGCTCGGTTTTACCTACTGAGCTGATTTCTGGAATGGTGTAGATACCCGTCGGGATATCATCAATCAGATTGCCGTCGGCTTGTCCTTTGGTGATGGCTTGTGCCACGAAACGACCTTGGTCATACGCAGCACTGGCTAGACTAGGATAGCCAATCACATCACCTACGGCGTAGATGTGCTCGATATCGGTACGGTAGTTATCATCGACTTTAAGCTGACCGCGAGAGTCGGCTTCAAGCCCAACGACCGCAAGGTTCAGTTTGTCCGTGTTGCCCGTACGACCATTGGCATACAGTAGGCAATCTGCCTTCATTTTTTTACCGGACTGTAGATGGACGATAACCCCATCCTCGGTGCCTTCTATTTTCTCAAAGGTTTCATCATTGCGAATCACAACGCCACTGTTCCAGAAGTGGTAAGAAAGCGCATCGGAGACTTCGTTATCAAGGAAGGAGAGCAGGCGATCACGAGTGTTAATCAGGTCGGTCTTTACGCCAAGTCCACGGAAGATTGATGCGTACTCACAACCAATTACCCCTGCGCCGTAAATGATGATGTGGCGAGGATCGTGCTTCAAACTCAGGATAGAATCGCTGTCGTAAATACGCTCATGTAAGAAGTCGACGTTGTTCGGTTGGTAAGGGCGAGAACCTGTCGCGATAACAAATTTATCAGCAGAGAAGATTTCTTCCGTACCATCGCTTTGCATCAATGCAATCGAATTATTATCGATAAAGCGTGCTGTACCAAACAATAACGTGCACGAGTTACGATCATAAAAGCCCTGGCGAAGTCGAGTTTGCTTGTCGATGACCGATTTTGCATGGCCTAAAATGTCAGAAAATGTGGCATGAATACTTGTGTTATTACGACAAAATAATGGGTTGTTGTTGAACTCAATAATACGACTAACGGCATGGCGCAATGCTTTCGAAGGTATGGTTCCCCAGTGCGTGCATCCGCCACCCACGCTACTTTCTTTTTCTACAATGGCGACATTCAGTCCTGCTTTGGTTAAACCCATTGCCGCCCCTTCTCCCCCGGGACCACTACCAATTACGATCACGTCATAGTGATTAGCATGCGCCATGATGGTTTCCTTGTTATATTTGCGTAACATTGCTGTTGCGGGATGTTAACTTATTTACACAGTAGGTGGTATGTAATGGCTGCTAGAGAGTGGAAGTGATCACGCAGAAATGAATAAAATAACTATTTGCTATGCGGTATGTCTACAAATTGAGTAGGGAAGATTGCATTCGGATATAAGCCAGTAGTAACGTGTTCGAGGCTCGCTTTGGTCAATTTGAACCGAGATAACGTCGCTTTATACGTAGGGGGGATATGCGTTATATTGACACTCTCGTACCCGAATGAAAAGAAGAGCCAGTTTAAGAATGAAATCAATGGGAATCCGTGCACAACAAAAAGAAAAAACACGTCGCTCGCTGATCGATGCGGCATTTAATCAATTAAGTGCGGATCGTAGTTTTTCCAATCTCAGCTTGCGAGAAGTCGCTCGAGAAGCGGGGATTGCACCCACTTCTTTTTATCGGCACTTCAAAGATATGGATGAGCTAGGCTTAACCATGGTTGATGAAGGTGGTTTGCTATTACGCCAACTGATGCGACAGGCACGCCAGCGTATTGTCAAAGAAGGCAGTGTAATTCGAACTTCGGTTGAAACCTTCATGGAATTCATTGCAAGTAGTCCTAACGTTTTCCGCTTATTGCTGCGTGAGCGCTCTGGCACTTCTTCTGAATTTCGTACTGCCGTCGCTCGAGAAATTCAGCATTTTGCGGCAGAATTAACAGAGTATTTAATGAGCACTGGAATGACTAGGGAAGAGGCGTTTACTCAAGCAGAGGCATCGGTGACCTTGGTATTTAGCTCTGGTGCAGAAGCTTTAGATTTAGATCGACGTGAACGCGATGAACTCGCCGAGCGATTGATCATGCAATTGCGAATGATAGCCAAAGGGGCCTATTGGTATCGCAAAGAACGTGAACGTAACCGATTAAAAGGCGGGATAGAATAATGTCGAATGGAAATAAATCTGAAAAGAAAACGCTGATTTTGGCGCTGGTTGCAGGTATATGTGGTGATGCTTTGTTGTCATGGTTGACCATGAGTGAAGTGTCGTTCTCCATCTTTCCTTTGATTGCTCTTGTGTTGGCGGTACAAGCGCTGTACCAAGAATATCTTAACAATCCGGTATCAGAAGATATCCCGCTCGTGGGGCTAGCATGTTTCTTTGTGGGAGCTTTTGGTCACTCTGCGTTTATCAAAGCGCAATACCCAGAAGCAGGCTCGAACTTCTTTGCTATCCTGGTTTCTCTGATCTTATTGGCTTGGATCGGTAAGAAACTGGGCTTTATGAACAAGAAAAACGCGGTAGAATAAGCAAATCGAATCCAATAAAAAAGCGAGCTACTGAGCTCGCTTTTTTTATGCCTGATGCTGGTGGATTACGCTTTACGCTCAAGCAGAACACCTGCTTCCATGTGGTGCGTGTAAGGGAATTGATCAAACAAAGCAAAACGCGTTACGTTATGTGTTTCACATAGAATGTCCAGGTTCTCTTTTAGTGTCTCAGGGTTGCAAGAGATGTACATAATGCGTCCGTAACCTTGCACCATTTTACACGTGTCTACATCCATACCTGAGCGTGGCGGGTCGACAAAAATCGTATTGCAGTTGTAGCTCTTCAGGTCCACACCCGCATCTTGTAGGCGGCGGAATTCACGCTTACCTTCGATGGCTTGCGTAAACTCTTCTGCTGATAGTCTTAAGATTTGTACGTTATCAATCTTGTTCGCTGCGATGTTGTATTGCGCAGAAACCACCGATGGTTTCGCTAGCTCAGTGGCTAAAACGCGGTCGAAGTTCTGTGCCAGTGCTAAAGAGAAGTTACCGTTACCACAATAAAGCTCTAGTAGATCACCGGTGCTCTCTTGAGTACAGTCAACCGCCCATTCCAGCATTTTTTCTGCTACTTTTCCGTTTGGCTGCGTGAAGCTGTTTTCAACTTGCTGGTAGATGTAACTTTTTCCGTTTACATCGAGCTTCTCAATGACGTAATCGCGGTCAAGAACGACTTTCATTTTTCGCGCACGACCGATGATGTTCAGGTTAAAGCCTTCATCATTTAGACGTTGCTTCAGTGCTTTTGCGTTTTCAATCCATTCATCATCAAGTTGACGGTGGTAAAGCAAAGAAACCAAAACCTCGCCACTCAACGTCGATAGGAAATCCACTTGGAACAATTTGCGGCGTAGTGATTCGTTGTCTTTCATTGCTTCAACCAATAGTGGCATCAAATCATTGATCAGACGACTTGCCGCAGGGAATTGGTCAACGCGGTATTTTTCACGAGTTTCTTGGTCAAACATGATGTAGTAAAGATCTTCACCCTCATGCCAAACGCGGAACTCAGCACGCATACGGTAGTGCTGCTCTGGGGATTCAAACACTTCAAGTTCTGGCACGTTGTATGGCGCGAACATATTTGTCAAACGTTCGACTTTTTCAGCCAGTTGTTCTTGGTAGCGTTGTGGGTTTACATCAAGAGTAGCCATGATCTTACCTTTTATGGTGCATTCAATTTTAGAGCGCAGATTTTATTCAATCTCAACAGTATGTCCAGTTTTGTACCTCAATTGATTTAAAGATAGTGTGCTTTGCGTCGGTAGATCGAGAAATGAACGAGAGTATAAGTAATTTGATGGGGATTCTTGGCTAGACAAATAATCAATAGCTTAATAGTATTTGCCCAAGCTGGTGTTATCTAGCAATCTAGATGGCTGAAATGGGAATCTGGTGAAAATCCAGAACTGACGCGCAGCGGTAAAAGAGAACGAACGCTCATCAAGACACTGCATTAGTTTGTGTGGGAAGTCGAGTAAGTAGGTGGCGTAAGCCTTGCTCTTAAGTCCGAATACCTGCCAGCACCCGAGCCACAGCATTGGACTACTTAAACAGTAGGGCTCGGTAGGAATTACGCGATTTAGGATAACATAATGAGAAAAACCCTTCTTGCGATCACGTGTGTATCGCTGTTTTCACCTACCTCTTATTTACATGCTCAAGTAACAACGGCCGATGAAACCGTTGTGGTGACGGCAAACCGATTCACACAAATTGATGGTGCGGTACTGGCACAAACGGTGACCGTTACCAAAGAAGACATTGAGCGTCTGCAAGCGCAAAGCTTGGTGGATGTATTCCGGACTTTACCTAGTGTTGAAGTCGCGCAGTATGGTGGTCGTGGACAAAGTGCTTCACTTTATGTTCGGGGCGGCAGTTTATCCCAGGTCCTTGTGCTAGTCGATGGTGTGCGTATGCCAAGAGCAATAATGGGTGGTGTGGACTTTAACCAGTTTCCAATTAACGCCATTGAACGCATCGACTATATCCGTGGTGCTCGCGCTTCTATCTACGGTTCAGAAGCGATTTCTGGCGTTATCAACATTATTACTCGTGCAAATATTGATAGTGATGCGAGTAAAGTATCCGCTGGCTACGGTTCTGATAACCATACCCAAGGCACCTTTGTTGTCTCTAAACCGATCGGCGAAGATAAGCACATAAAGGGGGTGTTAGGTTATGAGAAAACGGATGGTTTTAATGTTAAGCCATTGCCGAGCGTTAATGACGGTGATGAGCACGGCTTTGAGTCTTTTAACTTTAAATTGGGCTATCAGCAGCACTTCTTTGAGAATGTGACAGGTTACGTTGGTGTGACGGCATATAACAATGAATATGACTACGACAATAGTAACTATGGAAACCCAGATTGGGACACTGTCGATAAGCACGAAAAGAAAACGGGTGATGTGGAATACGTTGGTGCAGACTTGTCATTGGAATACTCAAAAGAGCTGTATTCTTCAGAGCTGAAAATCGCTTACGGTCAGCAAGACAACTATGACTACAAAGCGAACCAGTCTAAATCAAAAGGTGATCATGTTGCCATTGAGCAATTCAATGCTTTTTGGCTTAACTCGTACAGTGTGAATGATGAGCTAAGCGTTGGTGGTAGCTTGGACTATCGCACTGAGAAGCTCGCAAAAGGCTACATTGCACCAAGTGATTGGGGACCAGCACAAGACTACGCACCAGACAAGAACCCAAGAACCAACTTTGGTGTTAGCGCTATTGCTCAGTATGTATTTGACGTATGGACGCTAGAAGCAAGTGTACGTAATGACGAAAACAATCAGTTTGGTAACAACACCACATGGCAAACGGCTGCTAGTTGGAAAGTTTACGAAGGTTACGAGCTGACCTTGAGTCACGGCACCGCTTTTCGCGCCCCAAGCTTTGTTGACTTGTACTACCCAGGTTCTGAAATGCCAAACTTAAAACCAGAAGAGTCAGAAAATACGGAGATCTCTCTATCTGGCGCGGCATCCATTGTTGATTGGACGGTAACGGGTTACTACAACCAAATTGAGAATATGCTGATTTGGGAAGGTGCGGGCATGCAAAATGTCGGCGAAGCAGAAATCAAAGGTGTTGAGCTAGAAGTGAAGTTCGACACGGATGTTGTTTCTCACGAGTTCTATCTCGATTACAAAGATCCTATCGATAAATCCGGAGCAGAAGACACTCAATTAGCTTACCGTTCAAAACGCGGTGCTAAGTGGAATGCTTACGCAACATTTGACCAATGGACGCTGGGTTCGCAGTATCTGTACCAAGGTGAGCGCTTCTATAATGGCAATAGACTCCCTAGTTATAGTCTATGGATCTTCACTGCTTCTTACGCTGTAAACCAAAGTTGGGATATTAATGCGAAACTGAGCAATGCATTCGATAAGGATTACGAGATGTATTCGGGCTACGCGACTCCGGGGCGTCAGTACTTTGTCTCAGCAGACTATCGCTTTTAATAGCGCTTGAGGAGTTAAGGCCGCCGTATAGGCGGTCTTGTTTATTTCAAAGACATATTGCATTAACTAAGCTTGGAGTGGGACTGAGGCGTAATGCCGCTATCAAAGATACCCAGTTAAAGCATTGCCAAACCAAATCTAACCAGTATGATCGCCGGGTCTCTAATTTGCAGGTAAGACTCGTGCGAGCATCAAGTAAGAAAAAAGTCCTAGTGTTTGATTCCGGTGTCGGAGGGCTATCTGTCTTTCAAGAAATCCACCGACTTCTGCCACACATGGATTACTTGTATTTGTTCGACAATGAAGCTTACCCATACGGTGAGCTTGATCAGGATGTCTTGATATCACGTGTTAATCAACTGGTGTCAGCATTAGTTGAAGATCATCAGGTAGATATTGTGGTCATCGCGTGCAATACCGCGAGTACTATTGTGCTTCCCTCGTTACGTGAAAGCTTATCCATACCTGTCGTCGGTGTCGTGCCAGCGATCAAGCCTGCTTCCTTACTTGCATCTCAAGGGGTTGGGCTTATTGCAACACCGGCAACCGTCACCCGCCAGTACACACATGAATTGATTCGTGATTTTGCACAAGGTAAACCGGTAGAACTCCTTGGCTCTACGCGTTTGGTTGATATGGCAGAAGAAAAGCTGCGTGGTCAGTCGATCTCGATGAATGAATTAAAGACGATCCTTTCGCCCTTGCGAGATAAAGTTGATGTCGCCGTGCTAGGTTGTACACACTTCCCATTGATGAAAGAAGAAATTCATCAAGCGTTAGATGGTGAAGTGACTCTGATTGACTCTGGTGAAGCGATTGCTCGTCGAGTGAAAGCGTTATTATTCAATCAGGAAATAGAAGAAAGTAAAGAAGAGGGGGCTAAGAAGATTTATGCCAGTGCACCTCCTTGGGAAGAAGATGCACTGAACGTTTGTTTGGCGAAACTAGGATTTAATCCTGTTCAGGTTTATCGCCATCCTGGTGTTTTGGATCGTTAGCAATTCGAACTTTCAATGTTCGTTCCATATATTCTTTTTCATTTAGTTTAGCGATGGCTGGTTCAGCATCCTCTGCTGCTATTACGACAAAACCAAACCCTCTTCTTTTGCCTGTGCGCTTATCTTTCATTAAGCGCACAGCGTAGACTTGACCATATTGCGCAAATAAATCACGCACGTGACTCTCATTTGCTTTATAAGGCAGGTTACCGACATACAGCGTTTTAGTAGAAGGATCGGTATTCGAAGGTTGAATAACAGGTGTCTTGCTAGAAAGTGAAAATAGAAAAGCAGTAGCGGCGACACCAATAACGAAGCTGAAGGCTGGCGAAATAGCCAATTGAGAGAAGACAACTCCCCCAACGACCGCTAACCCGGCACATAAGATCAGATTTTTTTTAGAAGTCATTTTAATTACTACATATAGATAAGAATTAAGTAAGTTGCCTATTAACAAAATAGACACATGGATCTTACGTATATGGTTGGTTTTTTTCCAACCAATTGCTGTGACATGTCTCAAATGTGACGAAGAAATATGCAGATACAACGTGTTTGATGGATAAGTGAGCGGTTGAATTGTTTTTTTTCGAAAAAAGGTTGTGTTCATTTCTCAGTTCCCTATACTGCGCATCCACCGACACGGAGTGAGACGAAAGTAACACGACGAGTTGGAAAGGGAGAAAAGAAGTTTGAAAAAACGCTTGACTCTCAAAACGGGAAGCGTAAAGTACGCACCCCTAACCACGAAGCGCAGAAGCGCCAAGTTGATTAGAAAAGCTCTTTAACAATATAGACCTATCAATCTGTGTGGGCACTCGTTGATGATAATCCAATTAGATACCTTGGTATCAAATTAGGTTTCAATGAACTGAGTGACCAATCAAGTCGCAAGACTTGGCACAGTCAATTCATTATCGTTCTGTTGGAACGATAATAGCTTTAAAATTACTTCT
>NZ_LIXE01000018.1:0-47351 GCF_003584965.1 Vibrio sp. PID23_8
ATCGCTATCGAAGCGGGCATCGCTGACTTCTGGTACAAGTACGTTGGCTTCGACGGTCGCATCATCGGTATGACAACGTTCGGTGAATCTGCACCGGCAGAGCAACTATTCGAAATGTTTGGTTTCACGGTAGAAAACGTAGTGAACACAGCAAAAGAGCTGCTAGCTTAATCGCTTAGTACTATCAGTTTTCTCTATTGCGAATTTGAAAACTGAAAAGCCCCGCTTCGGCGGGGCTTTATTTTAGCTATCTATTTTCAGCAACGTTTCCAAATATCTATGTCGAATTACTTCTCTTCAAACTGGTTGGCCAGTCGATAGAAGTCTTGCACTTGCTCTTTTAACTGTCTGCTGTTTTGATTACAAATCAGCTAATAAAAAAAAGCCAAACTTGCAACATATATCGACCCATTAAATTATAAAATCATCAATAATTGAAAAGCGTTCATATTGAGCTAATAAGAAAAGTTACGCCCACTCAGATTGCTGCTTGCTGTTCGCGTTTACGATAAATATCGCTATTACCAAAAGAACAAAAGGAAGAACATACAAGTTAAGGTTTTGCCAGCCAACTGTCGATTCCAGCCAACCGGATAGTAATGCGGTGACGGTGACACAGCTAAACACCAAGAACTCATTGAATGCTTGCGCTTTACTTTTGTTCTTCACTTCGTAGCTTTGGCTAAACAAACTCGTCGCTGCAATAAACATAAAATTCCAACCTACACCTAGCAAAATCAAAGCAATACTAAAGTGCCAAATTGACACGCCGTGCCTATTGATCGCGATACAGACAATGAATAACATACTGCCAGCTATAATCATCTTCTTCGCGCCAAACTGTTCAATCAATCGACCAGTGAAAAAAGCTGGAACAAACATTCCCAATACATGCCATTCGATTACACCTGCTGCTCTGGTGAAATCAAATCCACAACCAATCATGGCAAGTGGCGTCGCGGTCATCAAAATGTTCATCACCGCATAAGCCACCATTGCTGCTAATACTGCGATCATGAAGTTGGGGCGGCGCACGATAATTTTGAGCGGATCGGATTTCACATGAATATTTTGGGTGTGGGCTGCAGGAAACCGAATGGTTTGCAGCAAAATAAGCGCAGTAATATACAACACAATCAAAACAGCGAACGCGCTGGTGTACAAGCCATCTGTTGACCAATTTTGGGAATAGACGGCTAAATTCGGTCCTAGAACAGCAGCCACTACACCACCCGCCATTGAGATTGAAATAGCTCGGTGCCTTACTGACTCATCACACACTTCAATAGCAGCAAATCGATAGAGCGTACCAAACCCAATCCCAACACCTAACAGGAAGGTGGAAGCACAAAATAGCGAGAAGTTTTGCAGAGTAAGAGCATAGGTCGCTAACGATGCTCCAATAACCCCAATAATATTGCCGACACTAAAGCCCAGCCTCCGCCCTAGCTTACCCATAATCAAAGAAGCAGGAATTGTTGCGGACATCAAACCAAGAAACTGTAACGCCACAGGCAGCGTAATCAGACTGGATGAAGGCGCAATTTGCTTACCGATTAGAGCGATAACGGAAATCAATAGGATATTTCCTGTCATCAGTAAAGCTTGGCAAAGCGATAAAAGCCATACGTTTCTATTCATCTCATTCCTTGAGTATTTTCTAGTCTCTACAACACCTTAATGGATTGGTTGCTAAAATACATGAGATATTCAACCGTAATAACTCACTCCTATTTCGACGACTATAAGTGGTTCAAACATTAAAAAGCCAGCGTGCTGCTGGCTTTTTCTTAATATTGGAAACTTAGGCGCTATCTTGTGCGACGCGCTTTCACTGCATCAGATAGCTGACGTAAAACCGTTTCAGTATCGTCCCATCCGATACATGCATCTGTAATTGATTGACCATACGTATCCGCTTTACCATCGATAAGATCTTGTCTTCCTTCAACGAGGTGAGATTCGATCATGACACCAAAAATCGCATCTTCCCCAGCAGATAGCTGCTCAGACACATCATCAGATACCAGCATTTGACGCTTGAATTGCTTCGAGCTATTCGCATGGCTAAAGTCGATCATAACTTTCTTTGGTAAACCAGCCGCTTCTAGCTCATCTTTGATCAGTGCAACATGAGAAGCACTATAGTTTGGCTCTTTTCCGCCACGAAGAATAATGTGACAGTCAGGGTTTCCAGCCGTTTCTACGATGGCAGAATGACCGTATTTCGTCACTGATAAGAAATGGTGGGAAGCACTCGCTGAACGAATCGCATCACTTGCAATTTTGATGTTACCGTCAGTACCGTTCTTAAAGCCAACAGGACAAGATAAACCTGATGCTAACTCACGGTGCACTTGAGATTCAGTGGTACGAGCACCGATGGCCCCCCAGCTAATCAAATCCGCAACGTACTGAGGCGTGATCATATCAAGGAACTCACTTGCAGTAGGAAGCCCCATGTCCGTCAGGTCAAGCAGCAGCTTGCGTCCTATACGAAGACCGTCATTTAGCTTAAAGGTGTCATTCAAATACGGATCGTTAATAAGCCCTTTCCAACCGACAGTCGTTCGCGGTTTCTCAAAGTACACTCGCATTACGATTTCTAGCTGGTCACTAAGCTCGTCACGTAATACCTTTAGTTTCTTCCCGTATTCTACTGCCGCTTCTGGATCATGGATCGAGCACGGACCGACGATGACAAGCAACCGGTCATCCTTACCTTCCAAAATATTATGAATTGAGTTTCGGCATTCAAAAGTGGTCGAAGAAGCGGTTTCAGTTGCCGGAAATTTCTCTAGCACCGCTACCGGTGGCAATAACTCTTTTACTTTATTAATTCTTACATCATCAGTTTGAAACATTACTTCTACTTCCTGGTTGCGTTCTCTAACCCAGTATTTTTACCCAACGTTATTCACTTCAACATTGTTCACAAAACAAGTAATAAAAGGGCTCTAGGTTCATCTAGTTGTGTTGGTTTAAACACGTTATCGGCTTACCACCACAGTTTCAATCACTTTTTCAAAAAAAATGCAAACCGGAACAGCCGTTTACATAAAACTTCGGTGTAAAACATCGTTTACGGAAAAAGTTCAAAATAATCATGCATTTTCTAAAAACTTTAAAAATCTTGTCTACAATGTAAGAAATATCAGAAGTTTGTGGGAGATAGTGAGACGAAAAGTGTATTGAATTCTAAGCTATTGTTGCTTAATGTTAGGTAATAGCTATATGAAACTGATATCTTATAACTACTCGTTTTCAAAAATTTTAAATACAAAGTAGAAGTTAATATGCAATCAATACAAGGAAAGATTATGAAGAAAGTAGCAATTGCAGTAGCAGCAGTGGTAGCCAGTGGTAGCGCTTTAATGAACTCTGCTTCAGCTGAAATGTACGTTGGGGGCAAGGTAGGCATGACTACGCTAGGTGATGCCTGCTACCTAAACAGCCCTTGTGATGATGACTCTTTTGGTGTTGGGCTACACATCGGTTACGATTTCACCGATATTATCGGTTTAGAATATGGTGTTGATTGGCTAGGTCACTATAAGGCTAATTTTAAATCTGGCAACGTTGTTAATATCATCGACGGTCGTCTTGCCGCACTAACGCTTGCGCCTAAATTCAACTGGCACCTCAACGATACTTGGAACTTGTTTGCAAAAATCGGTGGCGCTTACATGATGTCTGGTGACGAAAAAGACTTTGTTCCAACAGGTTCGTTGGGTGCAGAGTATGACATCGATCGTAATTGGAGTGTAAGAGCTGAATACCAACGCTATCACGATATGACAGATGATACCTGGAAGAATATGGACGCAAACTTCTTCGGTATTGGTGTTAACTATAAGTTCGCAGCAGCACCTGTGGCAGCCGCAGTAGTCACAGAAGAAGTGGTTCAAGAAGCTGTAGTGCTAACGAAAACGCACAAAGAAGAGTACGGCACAGGAACGTTCGAATTCAACAGCGCTAAGCTCACTAACGAAGTATCTGAACGCCTAAACAACTTCGTAAACTTCTTGAATGAATACCCACAAGCTAAAGTTGAAATCACAGGTTACACAGATAGCTCAGGTCCAGCAGCATACAACCTAAAACTCTCTGAGCGTCGTGCTCAAGCAGTTGCCGACTATCTCATTGCTGCAGGTATTGATGCAGATCGCTTTACAGTAAAAGGCATGGGTGAAGAAGATCCAGTCGCTGACAACAGCACTCCAGAAGGTCGTGAGAAAAACCGTCGTGTCGAAGTTGTTGTTCCTGAGTTCCAATACGAAGAAGTTGAATACCAAGAAACAATTAAAACAACTGTACAATAATTAATTAGAACTACGTTCTAAACTCTAAGGGATGGCTCGCCATCCCTTTTGTTTGCTTCAAATTATGCTTTCCTACTAACTTTCAGCGTTCTTACCGCCTTTTTCTCCCCCATCATTCAAATCACTGTTGCGCTTGGGTTCTCTAATAATACAATCCAATTAAATTCTACATTAAGTGATACACAACGAGCCTCCAAGCGATTGGCTCTGTGAGAATGATTCGGTTATCAAGCAAGGTAACAATTTGAAGACTGAGTGAATCTAAAAAATGGTGTTAACAAAATATGTAGGCCAAGACAACTCGACATTTGAGGGCATGTCACTTGGGTATACATCGTTACTCACAAACACAAACCGCACGTTAGTTAAAGGTGCGGTGACAAAAATGATTTAAAACTGATGGTTATAAAAGAATAAACAAGCCGATATAGTGATCTACAAGCAACGTCACAAATAGAGCAAGGAGGTGGTAGATAGAGAACTTAAACGTATCTATCGCGCTGTTAGATTCTGGGGAGAACTTAAGCTTCCAAGCGTGGTAAACGAATCCGGCATTAAGTAAGAGTGATGAGAATAAGTAAACCGAACCAGCCATACCAACCAAAACAGGCAATATACAAACTAAGGCAAGCAACACGGTATAAAGCAGAATCGATGTTTTGGTGTATTCGACACCGTGCGTAACGGGCAACATTGGGATCTCAACTTTTCGGTAATCCTCTACCCGATGAATCGCCAACGCCCAAAAATGAGGGGGCGTCCAAATAAAAATAATCATCACCAACAACCAAGCATTGGCATGAAGCTCTCCTGTCACAGCCGTCCACCCCAAAAGCGGTGGCATGGCACCAGCTATCCCAGCTATCACGATATTTTGTGGGGTAGCTCGTTTTAAATACATGGTGTAGATCACCGCATACCCCAGCAAACTAAGAAATGTCATCCACGCCGTAGGTGCATTGACAAACACATAGAGTACAGAGAAACCAAAAAGGCCTAAGCTAGTCGCAAAAATACTGACGGAAGTGGGGTTGAGTTCACCTGATGGTAGTGGGCGGTTATGCGTCCTAGCCATACGAGCATCAATACGTCTATCTATCAAATGATTAAATGCTGCAGCAGAACCCGCCATTAAGCCAATACCCATTAAACCAAATATGGCTTGTAGCCAAGGAAAAGAAGCGACCGGAGCTAAACTCATTCCAACAATGGCTGTAATTAACATGAGCGCCACAACCTTCGGCTTAGTTAGCTTCAAGTACGCTGACCCCATCTTCTTACGACTTTCTAGTGATAGCGCAATTTCTTTACTCATAGCGAACTCCTTTCGCTTTATCATTCCAACAAGCCTTTCCCTGCCACAGATAAAATTGGCTGATGCAAACTAAACTCAGCATCACCGCTGCACCGATATTATGCGCAACAGCAATAAAAATGGGTAACTGAAAGAGCACGTTGCTCACACCAAGTAGGATTTGACAAACCAGTGTAAAACACAGCCATTTGCCGATTTTCTGTAGGTACTGAGATCCTTGTTGCAGCAATACATAGCAATATGTCAATACGACAGCAGTCGTCACGATCGCACCAATACGATGCGTTATATGAATCGTCATTCGCGCAGGATAATCCAACACCCCAAACTCATAGCTATCAAATCCTGATTGCCAAAAAGAAAATGCCTCTTTCCACGACAGATAACTTATCCAATTTCCTTCACAGATGGGTAATGTTGTACACATTAGCGCAGCATAATTAGATGATGTCCATCCCCCTAATAACACCTGACTGAACACGACACCAAAAGTCACGATTGAGAGCACGCGAACTATTTTTGACGAGGGTGGAAAATCGACGTTATTCTGTGATGCTAACTGACACAAAAACACCATTTGTAGTGCTAAAAGCGTAAAACCACCGATTAAATGAAGCATAACGATAGCTGGCATAAGCTTAAGGGTCACTGTCCACATACCAAGCGCAGCCTGCCCTATCACCAATAGGCACAACAAGATTGGAATAGTGGCGTCGACTTGTTTAGCTCTCGCTGAGGCTATTGCTATAACAAGAATGACAAGCCCTAGCGTACTAGCAAAATAGCGATGAATCATTTCTAACCATGCTTTATCTTGCTCAACCGCACGTTCAGGAAACGAGGCGTTCGCTTTCAACACTTCAGCTTCTGATTGTGGTACCAACAATTGTCCATAACAACCCGGCCAATCTGGGCAACCGAGACCCGCATCAGCTAGACGGGTATATGCGCCTAACATGATCACCACTAGCGTAAGGCATAAACTGATTTTAACCAGTCGTATCAATGTCATGAACTTCCCCCCTACCCAACTCGAGACAATTTCAATAATTTTCGTAGATCTGCCAGCATATCTTTACTGAGTGCCACTAGGTCTTCATTAGGCTGAGAGGTGTAAGACATGACCAATTGCCCTAATGGATCAACAATTAACACTTGTCCCTGGTGCACTTTAGCTGATAAAGCGTCATTCATTTGCATCACGGCCATTGTTCCCCCTACAGAGCCCGATCGTTGAGATGTCCAAATGACTGGCACGACACGCTCTTGATACTTACCTAGCGCGATATGACTTTGCTGCATTAAATGGAGTTGTTGCTGACACTGTTCCCTGCACTCCGCTGGCAAGACATAAGCCAGTTGCCAACCTCTCTCCACCAAAGGCGATGCTTGCCCAAGTTGACCTAACGTAGTGTAAGGCTCAATCAACTGACCTCTATTTGTCACTCCGGTCTTATACCAACCTTGGCTAAGCACTAATTTTGCCATGACCGCCGGAAATGCGAATAAACAAACCAACGAAATCAGAACAATTCGCCCTTTAGTTACTGCTGATGTCATGCTTCACCTCCATGTGACGCTCTGTTTCTTATCGATCGAACAAAAATAATCACCGAAATAAGTAAGAAAACACTAGCCATAGAAAACCACTGAAACGAGTAACCGAAGTGTTTAGAACTCGTTAGTGGTACGGGATTCCACGGAAAGGGATACGGCCAGTTATCTAAATTGTCGGGCTGAAAAATCGTTGGCATCAACTCTCTATCCAATAACTGACTTAACTGGTTAATATTGAGGTTCTGCACACGAATGACATCTCTCATCTCCGCCATCAAGGCGGAACTCAAGGGGTTAGTCGACTTGCGATATAAACGTCCGGTGACAGTGAGTGGTCTAGCGAGAGCACTAACATTCGGCAACAATGACCGTGTTCTTTCCCCTTGAACAAACCCCAACTCTAAGAGTGTCAGTATCGCTGGATCTTGACTCAAAGAAACAACTTGAAATGCGAGATAACCCACTTTACCTTCAAACGTCTGATTATCTAGTAGAATAAGTGGCAAAGATTCCGGTTTGATCTCTGCTTTGACCTTTATCCCCATCACATTTTCTTCACGCCAATCGTTAGTATCCAATACCGTCGATATGTCCTGATAAGGGGCATCCGATCTGGCTAAAATTGACTGCTCTAGAAGTCGTTTCTGATGCCCACGCTCGAGTTGCCAAAAACCCAGTTTGACCAAAAGAGAAAACACAGCCACAGTTAAACAAACAGCTAACCACACCCACTTCGATAACCATAACGACGAACCTGGAGGTGCTATGTCCACCGTATTTCTGTTCAAATTAACGCTGGTTCTTTTGCTGCTATTCATCATTTTCAACCTCGCAAAAGCACTAATCGAAATGGTTCGAGAAGATCCAGACAATGCTGAGAAAAAAGTTAAACCAATGAGCCACTATCTAGGTCGTCGTGTCATGTTTTCTGCCTTGGTGGTCATACTTCTTCTTATCGCATTAAGCACCGGGATGATTACGCCGAACCCTCGCCCTTACTAGCTTTACAGCACATAGACGAACACAAATAAACATAGCCAGACCACATCCACGAAGTGCCAATACCAACTGCCTGCTTGAAACGCAAAATGATCTTTTGGAGAGAAGTGATCTTTGGCGATTCTAAACAACAATACAATCAGGAAAATGGTACCGAGACACACATGCAAACCATGAAAACCCGTCAGCATAAAGAAGGTGTTGCCGTAGATCCCTGATTGTAGAGTTAGATTCATTTCTTCATATGCATGCCCATATTCCACAACCTGGTAATACAAAAAGAAACAAGCCAGTACGATGGTGATTTCTAACCAGACAATGAGTGCTGTACGATGGTTTTTTTCCAAACTCACATGTGCCATGTGTAACGTAACTGAAGACAATAGCAGGATAATCGTATTGGTTAGAGGTATACCGTCCCAAGGCATTGCCTGAGTAATATCACCTGCAGGCGTCATCGTTAAAGGCCATATTGCTTCAAAATTAGGCCACAGCACCTCATGGGTCATAAAATTGTTGTCAGCCCCACCCAACCAAGGCACCGAAATCATTCTTGCGTAAAACAGCGCTCCAAAAAATGCCCCAAAAAACATCACTTCAGAAAAAATGAACCAACTCATTCCTTGACGAAAAGAGCGCGTTATTTGAGCATTATATTTCCCGGTAAGCGATTCTGTAATCACGTTGCTGAACCACCTCGCCACAATGTAAAGTAGAAATATCACACCAAACGTTAGAATAATGACACCTAAGGTTCCAATCGCACTCTCAGTTTGGGTTCCTTGGACAGTCAATCCAGCGCCTACGGCCACTAAGAAAAGGGCAAATGCGCAAACAATGGGCCAGTTGCTTTGGGCCGGGACATAGTACGTTTCAGGCTTGTTGCTCATTGATTCTCTCCTTGCAGAGGCTTATTGGCCTGTATCTCGCTCCTTGAGAGGCTAACAACTGACGAATCGCCCGATTGAGGAGAAAGCTTGTAGAGTGTGTAAGACAGCGTCAACGTGTGAATCGAGTTCGGCACGTCGGGTTCGATATAGAAGATCAAAGGCATGCTTGCTTGCTGCTTACCATCTAGGGGTTGTTGATTAAAGCAAAAACATTCGATTTTATTGAAATACGCTGCGCCAGTACCGGGGGAGACAGAAGGCACCGCTTGTCCAACCAAGTTCTGGTCACTTTGATTAAAAGCAAGATATTCGGTCTGAACCACTTCCCCCGGATGCACATCCATAGAGAGCACTTTCGGTTTGAACTCCCATGGCATATCAGGGCTCACATGTGCCATGAATTCAACGCGAATGGTACGGCTGATGTCTGGTTGCATACCTATCGGCTGTATCGAGGCGACATCACTGGTTTTACCGTTGATTCCGAGCGCATCGCACATAATGTCGTAAAGAGGAACCAGAGCAAAACCAAAACCAAACATCAATGCCGTTGCCAATAACAGCTTGATTGTCAGTCTTTTGTTGGATGATTTGGATTGCATCTCAATCACCTCGAATGTCCATTAATCGATTTTAGGGGGCGTTGTAAATGTGTGGTACGGCGCTGGGCTTTGTACCGTCCATTCTAATCCTTCCGCACGTTCCCACGGTTTCGCTGATGCTTTTTCACCACCACGAATACATTTGATCACCAACCACAAAAAGATCAGCTGTGACAAGCCAAAGGCAAAACCGCCAATTGAGACTATTTGATTCACATCCGCAAACTGAATCGCATAATCAGGAATACGTCTTGGCATACCTGCCAACCCTAAAAAGTGCATTGGGAAAAACAGCACGTTCACCGAAATCACTGAACACCAGAAATGCCAGAGACTCAGTTTTTGGTCATACATATGCCCTGTCCATTTGGGCAGCCAGTAGTAAACGGCAGCCATGATGGAGAACACTGCGCCGGAGACCAGTACATAGTGGAAATGCGCGACCACAAAATAGGTATCGTGATACTGGAAATCTGCGGGTACTATCGCAAGCATCAAGCCTGAGAAACCACCAATGGTAAACAATACGATAAAAGCAATAGCAAATAGCATTGGCGTTTCAAATGTCAACGCGCCTCTCCACATGGTTGCCACCCAATTGAAGACCTTCACTCCGGTGGGCACTGCAATCAACATTGTGCAATACATAAAGAAGAGCTCTGCAAATACCGGCATCCCCGTCGTGAACATATGGTGAGCCCAAACAAGGAATGAGAGCAGTGCGATACTACAAGTGGCGTAAACCATAGAGTGGTAGCCAAAAAGTTTCTTACCGCTGAAAGCCGGAATGATGGCCGAGATAATACCAAACGATGGTAAAATCATAATGTATACCTCTGGGTGACCAAAGAACCAGAAAATATGCTGGAACATCACTGGGTCACCGCCACCCGCGGCATCAAAGAAGCTGGTTCCAAAGTATTTATCGGTCAATACCATGGTAACTGCCCCAGCCAACACGGGCATTACGGCGATGAGTAAGAATGCCGTAATCAACCATGTCCAAACGAACATTGGCAGCTTAAACCAAGTCATACCGGGCGCTCGCATGTTGACGATGGTCACGATCACGTTGATGGCACCCATTATCGAACTAATACCCATTATATGCACAGAGAAAACAAATAACGCAGTACTATCTGGCCCGTAAGTTGTTGAAAGTGGTGCATAGAAGGTCCAGCCAAAATCAGGACCTCCACCAGGTAAGAACAATGAGCCAATCAAAATGAGGAAGGCAAAAGGTAAAATCCAGAAACTCAGATTATTCATGCGTGGCAGTGCCATATCAGGAGCACCAATCATCATTGGGATCATCCAGTTAGCAAGGCCAGTAAAAGCAGGCATGACCGCACCAAACACCATCACTAAACCGTGAACTGTAGTCATCTGGTTAAAGAACTGAGGGTCTACTAACTGTAAGCCCGGTTGAAATAGCTCTGCACGAATGACCATTGCCATCGCGCCACCAGTGAGAAACATGGCAAAGCTAAACCAAAGATAGAGTGTGCCGATATCTTTGTGGTTTGTTGAATAGATCCAACGAGCAATACCCTTTGGTGCATGATCATGGTCGTGGCTGTCATCAATAGCAATAGTGGTATTCGCACTGGTTTGCGCTTCTACAGGCGCTGACTTTACCGCTTTTTCAAATGACTTGCTCATATCTCCTCCTTGGCAGTTTCTTGCGCCTTAAAGGTATTAACGTCCGATGCTTGAATGGTATCACCTGTGTCATTACCCCACGCATTACGTTGGTAAGTAATCACCGCTGCGATTTCTTGGTCGCTTAATTGGTTCGCAAAAGCTTGCATTGCGGTGCCTGCCCGGCCATTGACGATCACATCGATGTGAGTATCAACTTCACCTTGAGCAATGGCACTGCCTTTTATTGCAGGAAATGCACCAGGAATACCCTCACCATTCGCTTGATGACACACTGCACAACGTGCCGTGTAGATAGATTCTCCTTGTGCCATCAGGTCACCCATCGATAAGTCTTGAGATAGGGCCTCCTGAGCTGCGGCTTTTTGCAATGCCATCTCTTCTTTCTTTCCTGACAACCATTGGTCAAATTCTTCTTCAACCATCGCGTGAACAACAACCGGCATAAAGCCATGCGCACGACCACAGAGTTCTGCACACTGGCCGCGATAAACACCAGGCTTATCAATCTTGGTCCATGCTTCGTTAATAAAACCGGGGATCGTGTCTTTCTTCACTGCAAAATCGGGAACCCACCAAGAGTGAATTACATCATCAGATGTCATTAAGAAGCGCACTTTACGGTTAATGGGCAACACGAGTGGGTTGTCTACTTCAAGTAGGTAGTGCGCTCCTTTTGCTTCAATTCCATCGATTTCTTTCTGGCTAGTTGCGAGTAAGCTGAAGAACTCAACATCCTCACCAAAATAACTGTAATGCCACTTCCATTGTGATCCCGTTATTTTTACCGTGAGATCCGATTGGCTGGTATCTTCCATCGCCACCAGCGTTTTTGTCGCAGGAATAGCCATTGCGATGAGGATAATGACGGGAATAACGGTCCAGATAATTTCCACTTTTGTGCTTTCATGGAAATTCGCGGCAACTGCTCCTTTTGATTTACGGTGGCGGATGATGGAATAGAACATAACGCCAAAAACTACTAAGGCAATAGCGCAACAGATATAAAAGATAAGCATATGTAATTCAAACACTTGCTCACTTATTGCGGTAACGCCTTTTGTCATGTTGTAATCATTCTGCTCTGACCAAGCGCACGATGAAAATGTGATAAAAATCACATTCGTTACTATGGCTAGAGTAGTTGCTAATCTTTTCAAAAGATCTCTCCTCTGCTCAGCCGCTGCGCTTACGCGAGCTTCCTTGCTTCCCAATGCAAATATCGAACAAACTTACTAAAATTCATAAAAACTGCGTGTTCAACATGCTTTGTTATAATTATGTTAAAGGCTAGTTTTAGTTCAAAGGTTCTTCAAGAAATTAAATGCGAATAAATTATATACAATTGAGAAAATGAATTTCAGTTTAACGATTGCCAACTTTGAAATGTAATTGAGAACGATTTACATTAATTAAGAGAGAAACTGAGATGCTTTTCATTGAAAAGTGTCTAATAGGTAGGTTCCCTACTAAGGAAAGACAAATATGACTGCACCAATTACTCAATGGCTGGCCCGAGATCCTGACCCTAAAACTCGTGAAGAGTTACAGCACTTAGCTGACACCAATAATGAACAAGAGCTTTCTGACCGTTTTGGCTCCCGTCTTGCGTTTGGTACCGCAGGTCTGCGCGGTAAAGTCGGTGCCGGTCCAAATCGCATGAACCGTCTCGTGATTCAAGAAACGGCCACTGGTCTCGGTCACTACCTCATTGAACAAGTAAAAGACTCATTCTCTCGAGGCGTTGTTATTGGCTACGATGGTCGCCCAGATTCGAAGCAGTTCGCGCACGATACCGCTTCAGTACTAACCGCTTTAGGCATCAAGGTTTACCTAACCTACAAAGTAGCAGCGACACCAATTGTTGCTTTTGGCGTTCGTGAGTTAAATGCCGCGGCCGCTGTCGTTGTAACAGCCAGTCATAATCCTCCTGAGTACAATGGCTTTAAAGTATATTGGGGAAATGGCGCACAAATCATTCCACCGCACGACTCTGGTATAGCAGCTAAGATCGATGAAGCAACGACAAAGCCACTGCCGCTCATGTCTCTAGACGATGCGAAACAGCAAGGTCTATTGGTTTGGTTAGAGGATGAGTACTACCAAGCTTACCGAAAAGCAATGAATGAAAACCCGCTGCTGACACCCGATAACAACACCGACATTTCTATCGTTTACACGGCAATGCACGGTGTAGGCGCAGACATGGCAGAAACGCTGCTTGCGGATGCTGGCTTTAACAAAGTGGCAAGTGTCTCAGAACAGCGCGAACCGGATGGTGCTTTCCCAACCGTTAACTTCCCTAACCCAGAAGAAGCGGGCGCTATGGACATGGTCATGGCGCTAGGTAAATCAGTTGACGCAGACATTGCCTGCGCCAACGACCCAGATGCGGACCGTTTTGCTGTCGCAGTAAAACGCCCTAATGGCGAATATCAAATGCTAACAGGAGACCAAGTCGGCTCACTGTTTGGTGATTACTTACTACAAGATCAACCAAATGCACTGGTCGGCAATACAATTGTGTCTTCTCGCCTATTGAGCAGTATTGCAAAAGCACACGGCGCAGAATACTACCAAACGCTAACCGGATTTAAGTGGCTAACGAACGTGGCAATGACTCAAGAGACTGAGGCCAATCCATTCTTGTTTGCTTACGAAGAAGCGCTAGGCTACACGGTAGGCAACAAGGTATGGGATAAAGATGGCCTATCTGCATTGGTCGCTTTCTCTCAATTGACTGGCAAACTGAAAGCAGAAGGCAAAACGCTTTGGGACAAACTCGAAGAGCTATACCGTCAACACGGCTTCTACTTCAACGCACAACGCAGCATTTCGCTTGATCCTAAATCCCCCCCAATCGGTGACAAACTTCGTGCGAATCCACCAAAAGCAATCGCAGGTATTCGTATTAACGTGATAGAAGATCTGAAATCATCACTTCGTTTTGTCATCGACGGTCCAACAGAAGCGATCAACCTGCCAGCAAGTGACGTTCTGATCTACCACTTAGAAGACAAATCTCGTGTGATTGTTCGCCCTTCTGGCACTGAGCCTAAGTTGAAGTGTTACTATGAAGTGATCAGCGACTTCCCTCCAGATGTGGACTACGAGCAAGCAAGCCAAGCTGCAGAAGCGAAGATGAACGCGTTGATTGAAGCACATCAGCAAAGCTTTTGAGCAGCGCTGAACAATAAGGCAAATAGCAAAAAAGGTTCACCGAGCGATTCTGTTCTCGGCTCAAGCTTGAATTCAATCTTCATTACAGCCACTTCTAGAAATCGACCCGATACTAAAAAGCCAGCGAGTGCTGGCTTTTGTTAGAAAATCTGATTGTTCTTACAAATTACATCGCGAAGCTACTTAGTATCCACACGGCAAGGATCACGAACACCAAGCCCATAAACTTGCCTTGGTACATGCGGAACTTTTCGTTTTCCAGTAATCCTTTACCTAAAGTCCCCGCCAGCGCAACAAGCAATAAGTTGAACAGTAAACCAAGCACATTTAGCACCAATCCCAACGCGAGCATTTGTTCACCAGAAGATGCGGTAATGTTGCTAGATACAAATTGAGGTAAAAACATGACGAAGAACACCAGTGCTTTCGGGTTAAGCAAGTTACTCATCAACGCACGCTGGTAATAGGTCGACGCCATCTTATTCTTCTGATCAAGCTCAGGTGCTGATGCCGCCTCTGCTTGCAAGCAATCCCACCCCATTTTCAGCAAGTACGCGCCACCAAGTAGATGAAGCACTTTTAACGCGATTGGACTCATCGCAATTAAGGTCGATACGCCCATCGCTGCCAGCAAGGTTAAGATTACGCCTGATGTCGCATTGCCTAAACTTGCGAACAAACCGACTTTCTTACCATAACTCATGCTAGAGCTGGCTATTAGCAGCATGTCAGGTCCAGGCAATAGAAGAAGTGCAATAACAGCGGTGAGATAAACAGGGAGTACAGATAAATCGATCATGGTGGAACTAGCTATTCAAAAACAGGCGGCGGATCTTATACCAATGAATGGATAACAACCAGACAAAATGTCCAAGTAAAAAGCTAAATACAGAAAATACAAAAGGTTTAATATTCAACTTTAAAACAATTAACCCTTTTTCTGTTCATTTTTAATACTGATAGCAATTTCGTACAAAAATAAGCAGGATGGTTTCGGTAAACTCGAAAGGACTTTATGTAGAGACATTAAGCTTAAACATCACGAACAAAGATGAAAGAGAAGAATAAGGAAGTTGCGACTTTTAAAATTGCTCAAGAGCTGGGCAGCTTAGAGCAGTTTGTTGCGTTATGCTAGCCCTGCGGTGTTTACCGCAATGGGCACCCATTGTATTTATGTCAGGGGTGAACTTGGCAAAAATCCATTTATATTGCCAGCCACAGTGGCAGTCTCAGTTGCTTACCTGTGACGAAAATGTCTTACTGACTACCATCGCTGGTATGATCACATTTTTACTGCTTCGAGTTTGATTGTAAGCGGCAATTAAGTAGCCAACCATTCGATTTCTAGTAAGGTGATTTCCCCACACTTCAAACGACCAAGGAAGACATCACCTTGATGGACTTCTCCTACGCCTTTTGGCGTACCGGTCATCACCACATCACCGTCTTCTAAAGATGTGTAACTCTTAAGCTCATCCAGAATGGTCATTGGCGGGTAAAGCATCTGCTTAACGTGTCCTTTCTGAACATGAACACAGTTAATCAACAGTTCTAAATGGAGATCGTCTATATCTATCCCCTCAAGAGGGCGAAAACGACTGAACACCGCTGAGCCATCAAACGCTTTGGCACGCTCCCAAGGTAGCCCTTTTTCTTTGAGAGTTGACTGCAAACCACGCTTGGTTAGATCTAAGCCAAGCCCTACCGCACTGTATTGACCGTTTTTGATCGAAAAACAGATTTCTGCTTCGTAATGCAGAGGTTCTTGATGAAATGCGGTGAGCTTAGTTGAGACAGAAGTCGCTGGCTTATTGAATACGACCATCTGCTCTGGCATCGCATTATTGAGCTCTTGAATATGCTCAGCATAGTTGCGTCCAACGCACAGAACTTTGCCAACTTTGACATTCTTTTCTTCAACCTGAATGACGCTCATTGCTCTTCCCTGCAAAACAAAGGCAACATCATAATCTAAGCCTTTGAGTTACTAACACTAATTATCAATTCTGGATATTAAAAATAAGACATTCAGCCCGTTTTTATCAAGCTGACACACCACCATTGAGTAAATAACGGAGTTAAAAAAAGCCAGCACGATGCTGGCTTATAAAACAACTAGGACAAGTTGCTATTATAGGTAGTAACGAGCACCGAACGCCCATTTGTCGTCTGTTTTACGATTGTTAGCATCGTTTAGGTCAAACTGGTAACCAGCGAAGCCAACAAACTTAGAAGTGAAGTTGTACTCTGCTTGAACCGCCATTTGTTCACGTGCAGTTTCAGTCGAGCTTGCTTTAGTCGCTTTACCTTCAACCATTTCGTAGTTCAGGCTTAAGTTTAGGCTGCTTGGCAGTGCATAAGCGACTAACGCTTCGTACGTATCACTATCAGCTAGACGAGTTTTGCCATCAAAGTTCATGTTTTCGTTTGAACCGTAAACAGCAGCTACGTACAGGCCTTTACCGTAAGAACCGTAAGCTGCAGATACTAGGTGAGATTCAGCCGTTTCTTTCTTAGAACCAAATGCCGTGAAGTCACCCGTGTTGTACGTGTAACCAAGCTTCGCGTCCATGATTGAGTATGATAGCGCAAGTTGCATACGGTCATCGTAGTTTGCACCGTCAACAATTTGATCCTTGTCGTTGCGAGAAAACTTGTCTTTCGCACCTTGCCAACCTAGACCAAAGCCAAGCTTACCCGCTTCACCAAGTTCGATAGCGTTACGGTAAGAAAGCATTTTGTCTGCACGGCCAGTACCAAGGTTACTGTGGTCATCGTAGATAAAGTCGTTCGCAAACGCGATTGGCATATCTGCAACACCCGCTACATCGTAGTAAGGTGCCCACTGAGTACCACCCACTGCACGACCATATACATCGTGAGTTAGGCCTAGGTAACCAAGACGAGTTGTGAATGAGTTTTCGCCACCGTTTAGGAAGTTAAGAGCCCATTCACCACGAGCGTCAACAGTGAAACCTTCACCGATATCGTGAGTTGCATTAACGTTGATACGTGAAGAGTTTGTACCTACATCTGTGTCACCTTGCTCAGAACCATTTAGGTTAACAGAAACATGACCGCCAATAGAGAACGTTGTACCATCATTATTATATAGCTCTACTGCTACTGCTTGAGTACCAAAAGTTGCTGCTGCGATTGCTGCTGCTAGGAATTTCTTATTCATTATAAAGTCCATGTATTTATTCGTTTGTACGTCAGTTTTATTCAAAAGCTCACAGGGCATTTATTACGCCCATTTCAAGTCACCTTTGCGTAACAACTGTGCGTCACTTTATTGCAATAGTTCCCTTTGGTAGAGTAAAAAAATCTAATTAACTAGAAAGAGGCTTCCGTTTCCCCACCCAAAAATGCAACACATCGCGATAAAAACCTAAAATACAAAACAATTTGTTACTCCACCTGTCATTTATTGAGCTAAACAACTGAAAGAACATATTTTAAATCACAGTTACAGACTGGTAGCAGTTACAGTTTGCGTAGACAAACCTCTTCACAAACTTTTTTAAAGAAATATTCAAATAAAATAACTAAAAAAAAATAAACACATGCCTTCAACCCTATGTGTTCATCAACCACTATTGAACCACCCTCTCTAACAGAAACAAAATTGCAATAAAATCATAACCTAACAGAAATCTACCTTTCATTTTTACCGTTTACCTTAGCCTCATCAATACAGCGGGCAAGAAAGCCCATCGATAGCAAATAAGGTAAATAAAAAATGAAAAAGGCAGCACTTTCTACTGCAATTCTTACAGCATTGGTATCAACATCATCTTTTGCAGCAATGGTTTATAAAGATGGTGGCACAGAATTAAAACTCGGTGGTCGCGTAGAATTCCGAGGTGACTTTATTGGTTCCAGCGGTGCTGAAGTTGACGGTTCTATGGAAGATAAGTCACGTGCGCGTGTAAACCTAAAAGGTAAGACTGACATCGGTAACGGTCTGTCTGCATTTGGTGTTTACGAAGCAGAACAAAAAACCGGTAAAAGCGAATTTAAAAACCGTTATATGTATGTTGGCGTAAGCGCAGATGCAGGTCGTTTCTCTGTAGGTCGTCAAGACATGGCTGCCGTTATCATCTCAGACATGACGGATATCACTGAGTTTTCTGGTGTTCAACAAGTCATTGACTCATCTTCAGATAAGCAGGATAGCGTTTTTGCTTACCGTGGCGAATTCGACGCTTTACAAGTTCAAGCCACTTACCAAGCAAACTCAAGTGACAAGCAAGACAAATACGGCATTTCGGGTCTTTACTCTCTATCAATGGGGCTTGACCTAGGTCTTGCATACTCAGGCGGTGATGTAGACAAAGATAACTCAGAAGACCAAATCCTTGGCGGTATCGCATACTCGCTAGATAACCTTTACCTTGCAGGTACTTACTCACAAGGTGCACTCACAGATTCTGAAGACTTTACCGCTTATGAGCTACTTGCAAGCTACAAGTTAGCCAGTAAGTTTACAGTCGCAGGTTTATACACTTTCCAAGAAAATGACCCAAATAGCGCTGCAAAATACGATGCGGTTGAAGGTTTTGATCTTGTGGGTTACTACAAACTAAACAGCAACTTCCGCACTTATTTGTCTTACTACATGAACCAACTTGATAAAGAAAAAAATGAATTCGGTGACGTAATTAAAGGTGAAGACACCTTGCGTATAGGTGTTCGTTACGACTTCTAACCATAACTTCCAATCAAAACGATATCGTAGCAAGTTTTTGACCGGCGCTTCGTGCCGGTCATTTTTAATCAGGATAAAATCTGGAGATTGTCTACTGCAATCCAACTGCCCTCTTTTAATCCATTCATTCCCGAAATTAGTGCAATCCCTCTAGCCCCACCAATAATAAAACAATACAAATCAACAAGTTAATAGTTGGCACGCTAACTGCTACATTAAAACGGGCAAATGCATGGCAGCGTTTGTGCTTCTCGTTCTTTGTACCTACTTTAGTAGGCACGTCCTTTGAATTGGTAATGTTGCCTCCCTATCGGAGGCATTTTTTTATTGGCTACCCCAACATTAGAACGTATGATCCTACCCATTGTTTAAAACCGGAAATATCCAATTGAATCATCATCCTGTCCAAGGCGCATGTTGGATGCTCGCCGCAGGCTTGGCATTCGCCATCGTCAATAACTTCGCTCAAATCGCAAGTATCCACTTTGGCGTACAATCCACTACCTTTGCGTTATTCCAATATGCTATTGCGTTATTTGCGATCTTGCCTTATCTAAAAACATTAGGCATCAGGCAGTCACTTAAAACTCAGCATTTCGGTTGGCACCTCTTTCGAATCTTTTTATCCGTTATTGGTATTCAGTTGTGGCTTTGGGCATTGGCGTATCCAGTGCCAATTTGGCAAGGCATCGCATTACTGATGACGTCCCCGTTATTTGCCACTGTTGGCTCTGGGTTGCTATTAAAAGAAAAAGTCGGTACCGCTCGCTGGATTGCCACTATTACGGGCTTTGTTGGCGCAATGATCATACTTGAACCATGGTCAGACTCCTTTACTTGGGCTACGTTGTTGCCCGTTGGTGCCGCTTTCTTTTGGGCAGCCTATTCACTGATGGTGAAAAAGATGTCGGTAAACGATCCGCCTTCGACGATGGTGGTTTATCTTTTGCTGTTGATTACTCCTTTCAATATCTTGTTAGCGGCTCCAACTTTCTCCATGCCGAATGAATGGAGCGTATGGGGGATCCTTATTCTGGCTGGCGTACTCACCGCCCTCGCTCAGTGGGCTATTGTTAAAGCATATGCCGTATCTGATGCTTCATTCGTGCAACCATTTGACCACGCAAAACTGCCACTTAACGTTTTTGCAGGTTGGCTGGTATTTGGTTGGGTTCCTCCTGGCCGATTATGGCTAGGAGCGGCGATTATCATTGGTTCAATTGCGTTTATTACTCATTGGGAAGCAAAAAAAAGAAAAGTGCGCTAAATTAAAACCGTGAGTTTTTAATTCTATGTTCGCATGAAGGAAAATCTGGATCACTCTATGGCACAACCAATCAAAATTACGCTATACCGCTGGGCTGGTAGCTGGGGACCATTCAAAGTAAATATCCCGTGTGGTGAGTGTACCCTTACGAAAGATATCCTTGCTGATACGTTTGAAAACGAATTAGCAGGCGTTCCCGTCGAATTAGACGTAAAAGATTGGTTGTCACATTGGTGGGAGCCTTTAACACTAGGTGCATGGCATGCCCCTATACTGGTCGTGGAAGGTAAAGTCATCAGCCAAGGGGAAGCACTAAACCGGGGCGTGCTTGTGCAGTCAGTTATTGCTCAATGGGCGAAACGAGACAAGCTTAAAGGTAACATCGTTTATGGTAAAGCGACATGCCCATACTGCATAAAAGCGAAGAAGTTATTGACTCAAGCTGGAGTGGATTACCAATATCATGATGTTGTTAAAGACAGTGCGGCACTATACCGAATGCTCCCAGAAGTGAAAGCCATCATTGGTGATAAAAAACCCGTTACTGTGCCCCAAATCTGGTTAGATGGAGAGTACATTGGAGGCGCAGACAATTTAGAAAAGTGGTTGGCAGAAAAAGGACTCGGTAAAGTATAGCGATCCCTAGCCAAACAGCTTAGAGTAAACGCCCCTTCTCATAGAAATCAAAAAGCCCTGATGGTTAATCAGGGCTTTTTGATTTAATTCGCTAGTTTTTTCATTAAGCGCGCAAACATTGAAGGCTTCTTCTTCGTTTTACCATAAAGCGCTTTATGCATGGCCTCTTTACCGATCATTTGACCCATGTAAACACCACCAAGTCCGTAACCCATGCTCTTCTCCTACGAAGTAATTGACTGGTTATGTTGTAATTTTACACCACAACCACACAAAAACAAGACACACATCACGTTATCTTCGTAGCTTTATTACATAAATTTTTATTCTAGCGATAACTATTTTTATTGGCGCTTTGGCTGTTGGTAAGTTTTACCTGCCGCTTTGTATGTATCTTTCTGCTTGATTTCAAAGAAAGTTTCAAAAAACCATGCGGAAAATTTGATCAACTGGTCACCTTCATTCATGACATGTTCAACGAACTCTTGTTCTTCACCAGATTCGTCTTGATGAACTGTAATATGGTAAATGCGTTTTTCACCTTCAACTTCGGCAAGACCAAACTGACCAGTTAATGATTGTGCCGCTTGCGCGATCTCTTCTTCCTCACATGCTTTCAATAGTTCAAGTGCTTGAGGGAGGGTCTCTGTCTGATCAATTTCTTTTAGTAGTGTTTCAAACTCGTTCTGTTGCATGATTTCACCTAACGATTAACGGGTAGGCTACCTATAAGGTAACTGGCGTAATTTGCTGCGCATTTTAGAAAGGAGCTTGTTGCGTTGCAAGTAGATTCAACTTACATACCCAAGTAACCTCGAGAAGCTTGGTTCAACAAGAATGGCTAGGCTATATAACTTAGGAATGAACGACGTTGTTATCAGTCTGTCGATACAGAAAAAGATATTCCCTGAGCAAAACTCAAACAGGTAAACGCACATAAAAGTGACCATACCGCGAAAGGCAAGCAGAGTAGCAACACATTCGTATTCGACTGTTCCTCGATTACCTAAAAATTCGATTAAAGGGTAAAAAACGCTAGTGAACAAAACAAAAAAGACCAAACGATGTTTGGTCTTTCTCTGCTCTATAGCACTGCTCTTGCTTTCTCTTTAAGCAGATTCTCCATCTCATTTCGATTAGCGATGAAACTCGCCATCTCTTTCTTCGGCACTGAACTCGCCATTGGGATGTTCGCACGCATCGCGTTCACCGGGCGACCATATTGAAGCAGTTCATAATGAAGGTGAGGACCAGTCACACGCCCTGTTTTACCCGATAAGCCAATACGCTGACCTCGAGATACTTTCTGACCTTTTTTGACCAAGATCTTGCTCAAGTGTAAGTAACGTGTTTTATATTTATTTCCGTGCTCAATTACTACGTAATTCCCCGCATATGGGTGTTTACGCGTCATGATTACCGTACCGTCACCCGTTGACTCTACTGGCGTGCCATTAGGCACTGCCCAGTCAGTACCGTTATGGGGAGCAACCCGACCCGTTACAGGGTGAAGACGTTTGGGGTTGAAGCCGGAGCTAATACGCCAACTACGAGTGACAGGGTAACGCTGGAAGGCTCGTTGAAGGCTCTCACCTTTCGCACTATAAAATTGACCATCAGTATGAAGGTAAGCCGTTACTTCACGGCCACGGTTGTAAATCTTAATCGCTTCAATTTCGTTCTTACCAGTCGAAACACCATCAATGGTTTGAGAGCGGCGTACTACTTCAAAACGATCTCCAGCGCGCAAGTCTTTTCCAAAGTTAACCTGCTCTTTTAAAAGGCTCACTACTTGGCTAATTTCAGCAGAACTTAAACCTAGGCGATTTGCAGAAGAAGAGAAACTGCCATGAATCACGCCAACGAGCGCCTCTTGATGCCACACACCTGGAATCGAGATATCAGAGAAGTCATAGCTACCATCCTCGTTGCGTTGGTAAACCACTTTGTCTGCAATTGAGAATTGCAGTTCCATTTTCTCAAGTGCATCCGTTGACTCATTACGCCAAAACCGCAGAGTATTACCTGGCTTGAGGGTATCTAGAGCAAGGAAGTTTAGATCTGTTTCCATTACTTTCATCAACGAGCTGTAACCAAAACCTAGTTGACTAAATATGGAACTTAAATTGTCCCCAGCTTGAATTTGATACTCAAAGTTAGGGGGAGTGACAACTTCCGTCGTTGTCGCATCAAGAATTCTTTCAACAACCTGCGATTCTGGCAGGTTCAAGGCGATGGTTTTAGTAAGAGAAGACTCTTTGAAAGAGTGAGAAACACCAATCGCAACTAACACTGGCAAGGAGTACAACAGTAGCGCTTTACGACTTGCCAGATTCGGCAACCGTTTTGTTGTAATTTCATTTGTAGACACGGGAATTATTATCTCCTTTTAGCAAGGCTCATAGCTTATTCATTCCCAAATAAGAAATCACTATTAAATTATGAGATCTAGCGCAAAAAATACTTATTTTTTTCATAAGTCGAAAAAACAATACTACTGTTGCATAAGTAGGTCATTGCCAACACGCTTTAAGGCTACGGAGGTCAATTGGTTTGGTGGTTCAGCCATCGCTTGATTTTCACCATGCTGAAGGTAAGTCAGCAAGATTTCTGTATCACTGGCCCACTCTAGATCTGACATTTGAATGCGGTCACCGATAAACACGCTATCAAGCAAAACCACTCGACTTGGTATTGGATCAAATTTAAACAACCCAACATAATAGAATGCGCCACTGCCTTGTGTTGTTACGATTACTGGGGCGACAAGCCAAGGTGTTCCCGCAATATCTCGCTGAGCGATAAATGCCGTCGGCACAACAACCTCTCCTTTTGTTGCGCCAGCATCATATTGCCCTTTCAAAAAACCATGTTCTTTGTCCCATTCTTCAAGGAAAGTAACGGCGCCTTGCTCAGGTACTTGGATTGTCCATGGGTTTTGTGATTGAATTCCCAACACTTCTGCGATGATAGAATTCGATTGAAGCTGCACTTGAGGAAATTTCGCCATGATGTCTTCATCGGACAAGCTAAAGCGATAAACACCAGCGATCACAACCATGGCCAGCAATATAATCGGGATCAAAAGAATAAGTGGAATTGGGAGAAATTTCCTACGAGTCATGGAGACTTCCTTGTGTTCTCGTTCTCATTAATGATCGGAGTATATACCAATTAATGCCTTTAACTTCAAACCTCGCTTCTTTCATTACTTCAAGTGTTTCAAAATTAAACTAAACTATAATACCCAAGTAGCTTTAAGATACCGAGCTCAGAGCGTTATCATCGATTAAAGGTTTAGCACCTCTCAATCTTCAAACCGTCGCCACGTTTGTAAACCAACTCAAGCTCATCGAGCCAACGTTTCTTAGTTATTTAGGCATATCAAGGATAATTGGTAGGTAATGACAATGAAGTGTAATATTCATACATGCGAATGTGCCTGTGGTTTAGTTCAATTGCGCTGTACAGGCGAACCCGTTCGTACTTCTATACGCCACTGTTTTGAGTGCCAAAAAAGAACAGGGAGTGTATTCGGCGTTCAAGCAAGATTCAAAAAACATCAAGTTGTTCTCAATGGTAACGTCATTTCTTTTACCCGAATCAGTGATCTGGGAAACAACGTTCAATATGAGTTCTGTCCTGCTTGTGGAACGACCATGCGCTTACTACTTTCAAACGTACCAGGTTATGCCATTATCCCGATTGGATTATTTGACAATAAAGAGTTTCCTAACCCAACAATTTCAATTTATGAACAAAGAAAACACGGTTGGGTAAGCTTTGAATGTACGATGGAACACATCGATTAATTTCCTAGCCAGCCCAGCTTAGAACCGATTAACGTTCAAATCACTGCCACATCTATACACTAAGTCATTCTCACAGAGCCTCGCATCTCTAGGTTATTTGGGTATATAATCCTGACCTAACATTGATGAGGTTTTATTGTGATTTCCAGACTTCCTCGTTGGGTCGAGTATGGCGCTTTTCTACTGGCCCTCCTTGCAGGTTGCGTCAATGCTGTAGGTCTACTTGGCTTTCAGCATCAAGCGATAACGCATCTTTCAGGAACCGTAACTCAGCTAGGCAATAGCTTACTAACTGGTGTGGAAGGTTCCATTCACCTGCTTTTCATCGTTTTCAGCTTTTTGATTGGTTCTGCGTTCAGTGGTTTTTTTATTGAAAGTACTGCACTTAAGCTTGGCCGCCGTTATGGTATTGCCCTCTGTATTGAGGGGGGGCTACTGCTTCTGAGTTTAGGCTTTTTAGTTCAAGGGGATGTATACGGTCAATATCTCGCTTCTGCCGCATGTGGCTTACAAAACGCAATGATCACCACCTTTAGTGGCGCAGTGGTAAGGACCACCCACATGACCGGTATTATTACCGACCTTGGAATCATGATTGGTGAAAGTCTACGTGGACGTCAATTTGATCGGCGTAAAGCTAAACTTTTTGTATTCATATTCTTTGGCTTTTTACTCGGTGGGACCGCTGGCGCAGCCCTTTTTAATGTTTATGACCTCTATGCGCTCGCATTCCCTGCGATGTTATCATTCATCATTGCATTTGCTTACTGGGGTTACTTAGCCCAATTAGAAAGAAACAAAACGGCCTAATGAGATGTGGCGGTTTAAGCACTCTGTTTACACCGTCATGTCACGCTCAAATTTTTCTCATCATGTAGAACAAAACACATTATGACACGGTTTTTTCGTTAGAGCTTCGTGCTGTTATCCGCCATAAACAATAACCTCACTACATCAAATTCCCATTGCACATTTGTGATTAAGGTCACATTTTCTCGATTTATTACTGCTTTAGTCACACTGTACTTCATAACCAAGAACATACCTCGGTCAAAATGCTACAATTTTCTAACACATATAACCCGTTCATATACAACAGCCTGAACTTAGCTAATATCACCGAGAAAACAGCTGAATAACTAGATGTATTTAATGAATAGTATTGCCATGGATACAGTTTGCGGGTAACCTCCACTCACTGTGATTAAATACGGATGTTTAGTGAATACTTATGTCATACAACATGGCAACTATTGACTAGTAGTAACACGAGAAAAAAAATATGCACAACAATACGAATGCTGCCGATGCACCTAAGGGCAACTTTTGGATGTTTTTCATCCCATCGCTAATTGGTCTTCTACTCTTCATGGCACCTATCTCTTATGACGGTGGCTTGACTATTCCTGTAGCGGTAATGGCGAAAGTCATTCCTGCTTTTCTTGGCGATACCCTTATCACTATCGTCACCATCATTATTGCGTTTATGGCTGTTGCATCCATTCTTTGTAAAATCTTCAAGCCAGCTGCCATTCTTCGTAGCGGCTTCCTTAACGGCCTTTTTAACCCATCGCCACTTTGGTTATTCATTCGCCTAATTGGTGGAATTGCAGTCCTAATGACATTTTTCCAGGTAGGTCCGAAAGCGATCTGGGAAGAAAATACCGGTGGACTCGTTCTAACAGGGCTTTTACCAACGCTATTTGCGGTGTTCATCTTTGCTGGCCTGTTGTTACCATTACTGCTTAATTTTGGTCTTCTTGAATTATTTGGTGCACTGCTAAGTAAAATTATGCGCCCAGTATTTAATCTGCCGGGTCGTAGTGCGATTGATTGTATGGCTTCTTGGCTAGGCGATGGCAGTGTCGGTATCCTTCTAACGAGTAAACAGTATGAAAATAACTTCTACACTCAGCGCGAAGCTGCCGTAGTTGGTACCACATTCTCAGCGGTATCAATTACATTTAGTTTGGTTGTTATCGCTCAGGTTCAACTGGAACATTTATTCCTACCATTCTATGGTGCAGTTTGTTTAGCTGGTGTCGTTGCCGCAATTATTATTCCTCGCTTGCCACCTTTGAGCTTTAAGAAAGACACCTACATGGATGGCAGTCAACCTCAAAAAGATGCCGATGCAGTGCCTGCGGGTCATACAAGATTCTCTTGGGGTATGGATTTGGCGCTTAAACGAGCAGGCCAAGTTACTTCGTTCCAGTCAGTATTTAAAGAAGGCGTGCACAACGCTATCGATATGGTCTTTGGCGTACTGCCAGTCGTGATGGGTATGGGTACTGTTGCGTTAGTGATTGCTGAATACACATCTATATTTGAAATTCTAGGGCAACCATTCATTCCCTACTTAGAGCTGCTACAAATCCCTGAAGCTGCTGCAGCGTCGCAAACTATTGTTGTTGGCTTTGCTGATATGTTTATCCCTGCGATTTTAGCCGCTTCTATCGATAACGAAATGACGCGCTTTGTGATCGCAGCGATGTCAGTAACTCAGCTTATCTACATGTCTGAAGTCGGTGCGCTATTATTAGGTAGCAAGATCCCTATCAACATCGTAGAGCTGTTTGTTATCTTTATTCTACGTACCTTGATTACGCTTCCTGTCATTGCCGGTGTCGCTCACCTCATTTTCTAAAATAAATAAATTTCAAAGGCTCCATAATATTGGGGCCTTTTTTATAAATCCATACATAATTAAGCCCACTTTAATTAAAAACCTCTCTGAAACAGGTAGATACCGCAAAGCCTCATGGCAATCCCCCTCTGACTTGATAGATTTAAATAAATTGAAAGTAAATGAAATCTAATCCATAAATTTCATTGCTGCTTATTACGGTGTCCTTACTATCAACACAGCAAGTAATGACGATCCGCACTCAAATCCAACAGCACATTGATTCAAGCGTCCATGAAATTCTATCCAGTGTTGGGACGATCGTAGAGTCTGAGATACAAGCAAAAAAAGACCTTGCGCAATCGACCACAGAGATCATTGAAATCGAACCTGCCAATCATAACCATATCCAGGAAATGATTGAAAAATCGACATTAAAATCCGGTTTTCTAACCATTGCTTTAGGCTATGATAAGAACGGTTTTCTACTTGAAAATGATGACTCTTGGGAAGCAGACGCAAGCTTTGATCCACGCCCACCCTGAGAGCAAATACAATGGTGAAAAACTATCTAGCTACTTGCCTCAAGCAAACTTACAGCGAGGTTCTCAGCATATAGAGATAAACGGAAATGACTTTATGGTTGTGCTGATCCACATTCCAAGTGAAAACTGGTACGTCGGTGCCATTGTTGATGAAAACATTGCCTATGCTTCTGTGACAACACTGCGCAACAATGCCATCATCTATTCTTTAATTGCGGTATTCACGTCAATCATTGCACTTACTATTCTTATCCGTCCTTTATTGCGCCCTCTTGATGAACTCAATAACGCACAATTCAAGCCGCTGCTTCTGGCGACGGTGATCTGACTCAACGTTTGAATACGAAAACTGACCACGAGTTTGCTGACCTCGCAAAAGGCTTTAATACCTTTATGGATAATTTGCAAAATCAAATGATCGAATCGAAGCGGATTTCTAGTCAAATTCTAAGTGCAACGCGTGTGACTGCCGAGGTGCTCAAGATTCTGCTATTGCGATCCAAAACCAACTGCAAGAATTGGCGCAATTGAAGCCGTGCGTGCCGGTGAATCAGGTCTTAACTTCGCGGTTGTTGCGGATGAAGTTCGTACACTTACACAGCGAACGCATGATCGAAATCACTTGGATTATTGGTATTAGGCCATTTCAATGAATCGCCAAAAATCACGTGAATTTATCAAGCCAAAAAGACAAAAGCCGCTTATCCATAAAGATAAGCGGCTTTTTCAATAATTTGACTTATAACGACCAGTAATTACACCGCTTGAGCAACCAATAGAAAACAACCAAACAGGAAGATCATGCTCATGCCAACGATACCACCGCCAGCTTCATATACGTCACTACTTGCTGCTGGCATACGACGAACCTTCATTGTCATCGATAGAGGAACAAACACCGCAAGGAAAACGAGAATGATTCCAGCATAGCTCAAGATAGCAAGGAAGTGCTCAGGAGCGAATATTGCGCCCAATAGTGGGAAAATAAAAGTTGCTATAAATACGACTGGTTTACTGACTTTCAAAAAATCAGCATTTTGGTCGTAAAGCGCCATCGCAACACCTAAAAAAGAGGTCAGCAAAGCCAAACCAGTAAACATTGACAGAATGAACTCTAGACCACTGTACTGTTGTCCTAATACAGAAATCAACTCAGATACATTCGAAAACTGTACAAGTTCATGTGGTGGTAAGTTGCCCACGACTGCAAATAGCCATAATAAGTAGCATACGAGTGGGATTGCTGAACCTATAATAATCATATTACGTAGGTCCGTTTTACTTGCTTCTTTGTTATAAGTCACTAAAGAAGGGATCACCACCATGAAACCGAAGCTAGTAAATAAAACAGAACTGGTTTTGATCAGCGCCAACTTGTCATCACTCACAACCTCACTTAAACCGTCAAACGACACATTTGGCGCTAGAGAAACTAGGGTAAGTACGAGTGCTGCGATCATACCGATGAACAAGCCACGGTTTAGCTTATCCACCACAGCAGTACCTGCAGAAACAATAAGACCGACCAGTACGGTAAAGACAACTTGACTGGTAATTGTCGAAACTGGAAGACCGATAGACGCCGTCACTTTTTGAACGAGATCGCCCGCGCCAATGATGTAAGCCATGAGGAGACAAACAAGTAAGGCATAAAGCAAGCCGTTAGTAATGACTTGACCACCTTTACCTAAGGTTTCACGAGCGATGGCATTCATACTCACACCACCACCGACTTTGCAGCTAGCTTCTAGTAAAAGTAAAGCAGCGTAGGTTGTTCCTGCCCAAATGACCAACATGAGAAGAGTACCCCAAAGAAGGCCGAATTGAGCAAGCACCATTGGTATAGCAAGCATACCAGCGCCAAGAGCAGTGCCTGCTATGATCAGGGAGCTGCCGACAAGTTTTAGGTTCACGGTTAATACCTCTAAATTTAATCCGTTAGTTGTGTACATATCGCGCATTTTTTGCGCGATCTACGGAAAGACCCAACCTTAATACCACTGGCAATCAGCGAACCAAAAGCCACAACTCATGAGGGTTCAATTCTGCATGAGCATGATTGCGTTAAGGGGATGCTTTTCCGGGCAAATTTTCGATTAACAGAATGGCTTATTTTGGGTTCGAAGCAAAATCAGCGTATCTTTTCGTCAATCCCATCTCTGCTTAATGGGTTTGGTTCGAAAGGATTGTATGGCATAAACTGGAGAATTGAAAAGAAAAAGGCCCGCCTCATAGCGATTTATTTTAACAACTCGAGTCTTTTACCGCTTACATGCTGAGGTTTTAAACTGGAATTAGGCATTTATCGCTAGATGGCGACCAAAGAGTGAAAGCGCGTGTGTCGCTTCGGCGTGTACAATAGAATTTACAGTTTGTGTTCAGCCATTAGAAATCCATGGCATAGCCTCGAGCAGTCAATACCGTTATTATTATTTCTGTTCCGATTGATTTCGGTTCACATACCTCTAAACGCTGATTTACGGTTCGAAAATTTAGGTAAATGAGTGTCTGAATGCTGGGCTTTATTTTCCCAGCATTTGCATCTTTCCCTGCCCCCTAACACACCAACTTTACGCAAATTCTGTTGCGGTGTATCCACTCGTTTGCGTATTGCCTGATAAACCATCATAACTCTTTATCTAGCCCCCATGTGAGGATAATATCTTTAATAACGCCTTGAAAACTCGACGTCTGCTCTTTCTCTTTATCTATGAAGTAACACGCTAACTCAAATACAACGTGACTGAACCAGTATTTGCGCTCAAATTTACCCATTTGATTCAACAGTTGCATCCTGCGTAAAGCAGACGTACACTTAATCGTAATTCGACGATGAACTATTAAGGCCAGCGAATGAGTGATAAATGCAACGACAAGTGCGAAGTTGCTTTTCAGACAACGCAACAACAACTCGAGAATGAACAAACTCTGGCAGCACAAGCGAAAGCTTTATCCCATCCAGCACGTTTGCGTATTCTGCATATCCTGCACACTCTCGATACCATGGGCGGTTGCTTGAACAGTGATTTGGTTTCTGAACTGGGTCTTGCACAATCTACGGTTTCAGAGCACTTGCGTATTCTTAAGCAAGCAGGCTTTATCAGCGCGGAACCAAACCCACCTAAAGTCTGTTACCGCATTCAACGCGACGCCTTTGAACAGTTCAATCTAGGATTTTCTAAGTTATTTGATTAATTGCCTTTGCACGCTGATAAGGTGTGTAGAGATAAACTGCACCTTTAATCATCGTCTTTCGACGATAAACGAACAAGAGAACACTATGACGACCCACGTTTTAAACAGTGCCAACAACAAAATGAGCTTCTTGGACCGTTACCTAACGGTTTGGATTTTTGTAGCAATGGCAATCGGTGTAGGTATTGGCGCAGCATTCCCTCAAGTTGCTGAGTGGAACGAGTCAATGTCAGTAGGCAGCACAAACGTGCCACTAGCAATTGGTTTGATTTTGATGATGTACCCGCCGCTAGCAAAGGTGAACTATAACTTGCTAGGCACAGTGACTAAAGATAAAAAAGCGATCACGCTGTCTTTGGTCATGAACTGGATTGTCGGCCCTATTTTGATGTTCATCCTTGCATTGATTTTCCTAGGTGATCATCCGGGTTACATGGTCGGTATCATTCTCATCGGTCTTGCTCGCTGTATTGCAATGGTGCTTGTATGGAACGATATCGGTGGCGGTAACAAAGAATACGGCGCAGCACTAGTTGCACTCAACAGTGCCTTCCAAATCGTGACTTACAGTGCCATGGCATGGTTGTTCATCACTGTCTTTCCGCCAGTCTTTGGTTACGACGGTTTCGTGGTGGATATCTCAATGATGGACATTGCGGAAAGCGTACTAATTTACCTTGGTATCCCATTCCTAGCGGGCTTTTTAAGCCGCAAATGGCTAGTCGCTGCGAAAGGTGAGCAGTGGTACAACGAGGTGTTCATCCCACGTATTTCACCCATAACGCTTATCGCCCTGCTCGCGACTATCGTGCTGATGTTCAGCTTGAAAGGTGAAATGATTTTGGAGCTGCCAATGGATGTGTTCCGAGTAGCCATTCCACTGGCTGTCTACTTCGTGTTGATGTTCTTTGTGAGCTTCTTCGTTGGTAAGAAAATGGGCATCGATTACGACAAGAATGCGTCGATTGCTTTCACGGCTACAGGCAACAACTTTGAGCTTGCGATTGCGGTTTCTATCGCGGTATTTGGCCTGAATTCAGACCAAGCCTTTGTTGGTGTGATTGGTCCACTGATCGAAGTGCCAGTATTGATTGCCTTGGTAAACATAGCACTCAGACTGAAGCAAAAATACTATAAATAGCCGAGTGTTATGACGATTGAAAGTGCATGTTGTATAGACGGCATGCACTAATTAGACACAACCGTTTTGACATAATCACTCGGCATTAGGCCGAACTTGCCTTTAAACCGTTGGCTAAAGCGAACTTCTGCCAACACTTCTCGTTATTGAGTACCTTCTTGCTTAAGCTTACGAATCATAGTCGCACGGCTCATAGCAAAACGCTCCGCTACAGCCTCCAGCTGTGTTCTTCTCCAGGAGAATGAGCCAGATAACGACTTAACTTTTGGCTAAATGTCGTATTCGAGCCCGCAAATAGATGATGCAATACACCGCACTCAGCAAGCGGTTGGTACCATTACATTCAACAAATTAGTGCTGATAAACCTCTAATTGGGCTTATTGCGTTCATTCTAATGACTATAACTTCTCGACCACACACACCGGCGAGCCCATCTCGTATGTATGTCCAGTTGGGATCAATTCACCTGTATCTGGGTTTCGACGGAAACTCATGAGATTATTGGAGTGCTGATTAGCAACCAGCATCCACCGCCCATCGCGCGATAGAATCAAATCTCTCGGAAAAACGCCGCCACATTCATAAATCGCGAGTCTGTTAGGCACTTCATCTGAGACATCAAACACCACGATTTTA
Source organism: Vibrio sp. PID23_8 (assembly GCF_003584965.1). Classification (NCBI taxonomy): domain Bacteria; kingdom Pseudomonadati; phylum Pseudomonadota; class Gammaproteobacteria; order Vibrionales; family Vibrionaceae; genus Vibrio; species Vibrio sp. PID23_8. The sequence goes on from NZ_LIXE01000018.1 coordinate 33,098, forward strand.
TTTTGCGCTCGGCACGATACGTACAGGAACTTATCGTCGCTAGAGAGACGAATGGCGGCAGCCGCCTCTTGGCTTACTTCATCCATCATCAGCTTAGTTTGATTCACTAAACGCCACAGCCCTTCATGCTTGATGAGCTTAACCAAGGTCTCTGACAGCTCACAAACAACATAAGCCACCGTTTCATGGCGATTGAACACCAAGTGACGCGGTCCAGAACCCGCTGGCATTTCCACACTTTGAGCTAAAGAGAAAGCCTGTTGATTCCTGTCATAGTCGTATAAATGTACACGGTCACTACCCAAGTCAACAACAGCAAATTGGCTTAAGTACTTTAAAAACGTTACCTGATGAGCATGGGGAGAGGTTTGACGTTCTTTGTTAGGTCCATAGCCTGGGATAAGTAAATCAGCGATAGGGGCTAACGGTTTGCCCTGATCATCAAGCGAGTAAACAACAACATTCCCTGAACCGTAATTCGCCACGGCAAGCAACTGATTAAAACAATCTACGTGGCAAGGGTAATCGCCATCAATAGGGACGGTGTACTCCTCCTCCGCCTTTGAAAAGGTCAGCGCAGCTCCCTGCTTTCTATCGACTTCGCTAAAGGTGTAAAGACCGTGTTGGGTCAATGTAAGGTAAGACGGATTTCGTAACACCAATCCATCATCAAGCCTTATAATTTCACCTGTTTGAGCATTGAGCCCGACACGGGCAATACCTAAACTCTGGCTCGGTGCATCGGTATAGGTTCCAACATAAAATTGCAAATAATCATTGACTGGCATAATGACTTCATTGGTTTGGAATTGTTCTAGATACCTTGCCGTCCGAGTCGCCAAACAGCAATCTATTCTTGCAGTCCAATTGCATCTTTGATGCACACATCACCCTTGGTTGTTTTTTGCTCTAAATTAACGTTTGGATTCTACCCCGGCAACACATTGCTGACTTTGAACCACCCTGCGATGCTAAATCTTGTCCTGTTGCAAGTGAGTACCTCATGGGGATGTTGCTCAGAAAAAAACAACAATAACCGCCCTGCTTTAGGCAAAATTCGCTGTAATTCACGCTCTCTCTGATCATAAATAACCAGTTCACCTCCATCAGCAGGCTGCCAATTGTCATTTAAGTAGAGCACGGTAGATACCCTCCTGTAATTCAGCTTCTGGAAGCTATCTAGGTGTTTCTTATAGAAGCAACCAGGTCGATATTTTGCAAAGTGTGCTTCGTAATCGTCCAATCCCAAATAGAGTTTCTGATTCATCACCTTTTTAACTTGTTTCATCCGGGTAAGAAATCGTTGTACTGGCTCACCGAGCTCACTTGAAAGCCAACAAATGTCGTCACTTCTAATATTACGTTCAAGCATTTTCTTATCGTGGTGCCCGACATGCGCTTCTTCCCAGCGGTGAGGCAAACAAAACCTTAAGTGTTCAACCTGATCCGGTGTCAGAAAATCATCCCATACATAGTAACCTTTAGATAAAAGCGAACTAATGAGCTGCTGCATATTTTCTCCTCAATATGAACCATTGAAAAATCGATACTGCAATGACAAGCCTTAGTATAGACAAGCGTAGCTAGAGCCCTAAAAACCTTTACGTTGACCAAAGGAATCTTAGCGTCATAAAGCCGCTCAATTTACCGAGTAAAACGATGGTGGTTATGTCAAAATGCACAATCTCAACTGACAAGTCGGAAAGTAATGAATTATCAAGCTGCTATTTTCGATATGGATGGCCTACTGCTCGACACTGAGCGCGTCTGCATGCAAATATTCAAAGAAGCATGCGAAGTACAAAACCTTCCGTTCCATAAACAAGTTTATCTGTCCATCATTGGCCGTAATGCTGCGGGTATCGAAGCTATCTTTCGTAAAGCCTACGGGGACGACTTGGACCGCCTGCATCAAGAATGGCGCACGCGTTACAACGCAGTGGTACAGCACCAAGCTATCCCAGTAAAGGATGGGGTAATTGAGCTTCTAGAGTGGTTAAAGTCTCAAGGCATTCCTATCGCCGTCGCGACATCAACCGCGAACGAAATCGCCAAGAAGAAGCTCGAGCTTGCGGGGTTAAGTGAGTACTTTGATAGCCTGACAACCGGTTGTGAAGTAACTCATGGCAAACCAGATCCTGAGATCTATCTATTGGCGGCACAACGCCTCAATGCTAATCCATTACAATGCTTAGCGTTTGAAGATTCTAACAACGGCGTTCGCTCCGCAGTAGCCGCCAATATGGTGACGTATCAAATCCCTGATTTAGTTGAACCATGTGAAGAAGTGCGTGGATTTGGCCATGCGATCGTTACATCATTGCATGATGCGTTAAACGAAATCAAAAAATCTCGATGACCTAATACTTTGATAGTCAAAGGCTTTCTATGAAAAAGCCATCACCTTTCGGTAATGGCTTTGTTTGTTAAGTTTAAGCTTTTGTCGCTTATTGCGGATCAAGCCCCAGCTTTTGCAGTACTAGCATAAAGTTATCACGGCGTTCTTTCACGTTGTGAACGTCACCAGTCGAACAGGTCAAATCCGGACAGCCACGGTTTACAATGCCAGAAACGTCATCGATGAATTGTGAACCTTTCAGGCCACCATCAACGTAGTTTTTCAGCTCGTTGTAGTAGTTCCAGCCAGCGTACTGACCGCCTTCGTCATTGTAAGCCTGTACCGATGTTACCCAGTAGAACAGACCTGCAATCCACTTAATCTCTTTGTTCTCTTCAGAGCTACAGATCAAACCTGGGTTTGAACAGAAATCAAGTTCTGCGTATAGCGGGTTCGCTGGCGGCGCTTCAACCGTTACGCCATCAATCGTTTTGCCGATTGTTTCAGGATCAACGTGTGAACGGCCTAGGTAATGGTTAAGAGTGCCGAAGTTCTGACGACCAGTCGTCTGGATAACGCCACGACCCCACCAACCACAACCTTCTACACTCTCTTGGCTGCTGCCATCCCAAATAAACTTACCTGCTTTTTGGCCAACGTAAGTCTTACATTCGTCACGTTCCCATACTTGCTTAGACGTATCTACACTTTCTGGTACGTCGTTACAGTGGCCGTTGTTCGTCCAGCGACCAACAGCACCATCAACAAGTAGACCTCGCTCTTCTAGTACCGTGTCAGGTGCCGCAAATACTGGCGCTGGTGCACCGTACCATTTGGCGTGCGTCAGAGCGCTCACTTCCATCTTGTTATCGCGTGGACAAGAGTAAGCGTAGTCTAAACCTGATACTGGATTCACACCGTAATCCGCGTATTTCTGACCCAACTGGCCACAACTCGCTGACATCGGGTAATCCGTTGGTGCGCCGTATTTCACTTCAGACCAGTTGTTCTCGTCACATGCGTTGTAACGGATAGTTTCTTGCATACTTTGTGCTAAGAACGCAGCAATCGCAACTTTCGCGTATTTGATGTTGGTTTCATCATCGATACCATCGTTCATCAACCAGAACTTGTTGCCAGCCACACCGATGTTGTGCATTGCGTTCAAGCCGTCCAAGAAGTCATTCCACTTGTACACAGTAGAAGGAACCCATTGCGATTGCGGCGTTTCATATAGGAACGCTTCATTATCCATGACAGACTCAGCATTCGCTAGCTGTTGGTTCAGTGCTTCAATACGAGTTAATGAGCCTTTCTCTAACTCTTCACCCACGTAGTACAGTGGCACTTTCGCATCTTGGTAACGCTCAATTTTAGCCGTTAACTGTTCGCTATCTTGGTTGAATAGTAGTGCAAATACGTTGCTGTACGCTGCTTTTCGAAGTTGCGGCTTACCTTGCGTGTCACCCATAAAGTAACCCGCGGTTTGATCCGTTGGCATGTTTGCCAGCATCGCAGGTGTCTTCACGTAATCTGTCACTTGTTTCACGTACTCTAGTGCGTTGTGCCATTGGTCGCTTGATAGTGCGTTTGTTACGTCTGATTTAGTGAAGACAACAAAGTCAGCTTTGTTTGCAGCGTCTGCTTTGTACAATTCAAAGTTATCGAGTAAATCTGCGGTGAAAACTGACGCTTCATCCCATACAGACTGACGACCTGAATGAGTATCGTAAGCAAAATCACCGATGTTTAGTGACCAACCATAAGTTGCTTCTGGTGCAAGTGTAGCGATGATCACGTTGTGCGCTTGCGCCCAGCCTTTCACATCATTGCTCAGTGCATTGATGACATCAACGTCGATGTTGCTGCCGGTAATATCTACCGCATTAATCAGCGCATCTTTAACCGCAACCGTACCGAAAGACTCACCTTTATCTTGTGTCGCTTGATCAAGTACATCACTAGTAATGATGATCGATGAAGCTCCTGCATGCTCAGCTTGTTCAATGAAAGAAACAAATGCGCGTGTTAATGCGTCGGTATCTGCTAGCACGTCACTGTTGTTCGCGCCAATTGTCAATGTTGCTGGTGCGCTTGACGATGGGCTAGCAACAACAAACGTATTTGGCCAACCTGCAACTTCTAGACGAACTGGGTCCATTGGGTTTTGTAGTGATAGAAGCGGCGCTGTACCAGGCTCTGTGCCGTCACAGTTTAGGTGAAGAGCCCAAGATGCATCGCTACCAGGCACGGATTGTGTCCAGTAAATCGCGGAGTACGCGATATTTTTGTGGACCATAATGTCACCACCTGTCGCATGATCACCACGCGGCCAGTCTGGGTAGACATTAAAGTCAGCACATAATCCACCTGGTGGTGGCGTTGGTGTGGCTACTTCTTCGACAGTGATTTTTACACGTGCTGTGGAAGATAGATCTTGGGCATCCGTTGCAACCGTTTCAAGTGCAATCGCACCGACTTCAGAAGCTTTCCAATCACACGCAAACTGCTTGGTTGTTTGTGCGTCAAATTCACAAATTTGCTTGTTATTTGCTTTTACAATAACACGCGACAAATCATCGTCTGCATCCGTAGCACTAACAGAAATCGATACGGTTTGATCCTTTTCGATGATCGAGGCATTCACAGGAGTCACAAATCTTACTTCTGGCTTCTCGAAATCCTCACCAGCTTCCTCTACTGAAACCGTTATCGTTTGTTGCTCTACCAATTGGTTATCTTGATCAAGTACACGAACTTGAAGCGTTACATTGCCTAATTTGCCTGGAGTCCAAGACTGTGAGTAAAGCGTTTGGCTAGGCGCAATATTTTGTTGGCCTAGTTTGCTATTGTTAGCCCAAAACTCAACTTTAGAAATTAACTCACCTTCTACTCGAGTTTTGATGATCGTCGCTTCATCAACATTCAGTGATTGTCCCTGAGTTGGTGAAACAAATGAGAGTTCATGTACTGTCGGTACGTCAGGTTCACCAGGGTTTCCTGGACATTCAACAGTATCCCAAAACCATGACTCTGCACTTGGTGCTTCCCATACACCAGGGTTATTTTTTGCAACAAAACACTCGCCGTCATAGATAACCAGATCGCCATTATTTACTTGGGTTTGACCCGGAACAAACGGGATCACATCATCAGGAATGATTGGTGGATCTACTTCTTTTGCTTTTACGGTAATGCGAACTGAGTGTTCTTTCTTCACGCCCGATGCATCTTCAACAATCGCTTTAATCGTGTGAGCACCTTCGCCTGCTGCTACCCAGTTTGCTTGAAAAGGCGCATTAGTCACACTCGCAACTTGCTTACCGTCAACATGGAACGTCACGCCCTTAACGTTAGTATTTGTTGCTTTTACGTTTGCTAGCATGGCGACCGTTTGGCCTTCTTCAAACTCAGCACCATTTGCAGGTGACGCAAGTTGAATAGAGATTTCTGGTTCACCAACGTCACCTTCATCATTTGCCACTAGACGAATCGTATTTTGAAGCAGAGAAAGATCCAATACACCATTAACACCAAGCGTTAGCTCAATACTTTCACCCGGTTGAAGTAGTGACTTGATCCAACTGCCATCAGCAAAAGACAGTGAAAGTGTATTGTAAAACACACTGCCTTGTGCGTTGCTGGTAAATTTCAGTGCTGGGTAACTAATCCCTTGTGCAGACCATGATGGCGTCGACATTGACATGTTTGAATCAAACACAATTTTCGCGTCGCGCAATTCAACCGGCTTAGTGCCATCATTAGTCAAGGTGACTTTGTATGTATTCCACCATTGGCTCTCAGAACCAACAACAGTTGCATCTGTACTAACTGCCGCGTGAGCTACCGGCAGTGCCATTCCGATCGTAAGTGCTAAAACACTTGGCATGATAGCTAGTGTATTCTTTCTCATAATTAGGGATTTATAAAAACAATAAAATGGACAAGCATTATAGGTGCGAACTTTTTTCGCGGCACAGCAGACGCATGTAACGAAATGTGACTAAGCTTACACTTGTAATTATGCCAAAATAAAAACGAATTTTTTCGCCAAAATTATGGCAACCAGAAAGATAGCGCCCAGCACACAAAATTTTGAGACTCTAGTTCAAAGTCAATAAAGTGTGCGCCAGATTAAAAAAAATCAATTTGCTCATCACAAAAGACGATGCTATTTGCCATCATGCAAATTATATGCATCCAAAAATAATATTGTTACATAATAACAATTATTGAAATATCTACTTACATGTTGGTATGAAAAATAACCTAATCAACCATTACATATGTTATGAAATACCCATGCATTACATAAAAACTTGACGCAAGTCACGTATAAATTGATCGCTCTTAGATCAGATATAAAGTGATCACACCACATGTGTGTTGCGTACAACTTTGCTTAAAAACGTCAATATCAGTATTGAAGCACGTTGTTTTGCCGAAATTAGTTGATAATGAGATGTTTTGTACTGGCTTGGTTTGATTCCAAACTAGCCCGAAATAAATAGGGAGAATGTTATATATGTCTTTACGTTTAGGCGCAGCAACCCTCGCACTCATTGGAATAAGCTTTGGCGCACAAGCAAGCGCAGAGTGTGAAGTATCCATTGATGCCAATGATATGATGCAGTTTTCAACCAAAACGTTAAGTGTTCCGGCGACATGTAAAGAAGTAAAACTGACGTTGAACCACACTGGTAAAATGCCGGCTCAGTCGATGGGTCATAACGTAGTAATTGCAGATACCACCAATCTACAAGCGGTGGGCACAGATGGCATGTCTGCTGGCATGGATAATAATTACGTTAAGCCTAACGATAACCGCGTGTATGCCTTTACAGAAGTCATTGGTGGTGGAGAGAGTACATCTGTCACCTTTAGCACCGAGAAGATGACTGCGGGGGGGGATTATTCGTTCTTCTGCTCTTTCCCTGGTCACTGGGCAATCATGCAGGGAAAATTCGAATTTAAGTAAACTTAGTGAATAAGGGAAGCCTATTAGTATTGGCTTCCCTTTTGACTTACAAAAAACAGCGTGACGCTCATCCATGCCTACAAACTTATTTATTGAGCCTGTTTTCTATTTATATGGATGACAATAGTTACTCTTGTTGTTCCAGCAAAATGTCTGCTAGAGGTTGTGGTCGTGCAAAGAAATAACCTTGTACTTTATCGACACCACATTTTTTTACGAAGTCATATTCACTCTTAGTTTCCACCCCTTCAGCAATAACTTCACAGTGAGTAATATGACCGAGTTTCACCACCAACTGATAGAGGTTTTGGCCCTTTTGATCATTTACACCTCTTAATAGAGACCGATCAAGTTTGATTTTATCAAATGGGTACTTAAGCAAGTGTGGGAATGACGCATAACCAGTACCAAAATCATCCATCGCAATTCGAATACCTTTCGCTTGCAGTGCTTCCATTGTTTTGATCAAAAAAACCTTATTACTCAGAATTGCCTCTTCCGTAATTTCAATCTCTAACCATTCTGGAGAAACATTGTAGTACTCTAACCTTGCAAAAAGATGCTCAACAAATTCCGCTTTTTCAATAGTCGCTACCGAAATATTAATCGCAACACGACATGCTTTGGATAGCGTCATCTTTTGCATATCTGCCAATACCTTCTCAATCACTAACTTATCCAGCAAAGGCATCGAATTCAACATTTGGAAATCACTTACAAACGTGGGTGGGCACAACTGACCATCTCTATCAACGTATCTCAGTAAAGCCTCGTAAGAATAGACATTATCATATTGAGTTGATTGCAGCTTTTGATAAAACATCACTAGCTCCCCCTCACTCATGATCATATTCAAACGTTTTTGTGCCATCGACTTACTCAGACTCGTATCGTTTGAATCTTTAACACTCCTCAGCAAAGTGTTAAATACCGAACGTTCAATGCTTGAGTATGCGTTACTAGAACGAAACTGAGCAACATATTTCCCTGCAAAAGCCGAATAAAATGGTTGATAAATAAAGATACCAACCACAATGATGACTAACTGAAGTATAGAGCCCTCAATTCTGTCTCCCAATGCTAAATAACCACTGTATAGCGGAGGGGTCATCCAGTTAACAATGTTCTCAACGGGTGATACCACCCCTGTAGAAATACAAACATAAGTGATGACAAAGCTCACTAAAGGCACTAATACGAATGGCACAATCAATAAGGGATTAAAAATGATTGGCAAGCCAAAAAGCAGTACTTCATTGATGTTGAAGATGACCAGTGGCATCGCTGTCAACGCCAATATGACATGATGGCGTTCTCTGGCAAACAACAATACACAAAGCAACAAACTGATGCTGTTTCCTGATCCCCCCATCGACATAAATGCATCATAGAAACCTTGGCTAATCACGTTTAGTGAGGCATCTCCAGCTTGCCAAGCTGCCATATTTGCTTCAGTCGCTGCATATATCTGCTGTTTGGTGGTAAATAGCATGTTGTGACCATTAATACCGATAGCACCGAGAATACCCAGTATCATCTGATAGATCAGCCCACCTTCAAGGGTCAATGGATCCGCGCCAATATCACGGATAACCCCTCTCAAGATCGCTATCAAAACAGCTGCAATATGTGATAAGGCCAGTGCGACTAATACAAAAGTAAAAAAATGCACAACATGTTTGATAAGGCGAGATGAAAAATCTAACGCTTGTGGCTCTAATAAACGTATCTTGAATATACTGCAATAGACATATGTCATCACCGTACTAAGCAATGCCAGTAAAGGGTTATTTGGCAACATGTAAGTCGTAGACAAGCTTCCATTCTCTATCGAGGCTAGATAGAACATGATCATTGAATAAATAATGAAAACGGCGCTAGATACATTTGTCTTATGTGACAGGTAATAACCCGCAACGACGCAGAATGCTGTTGGATATAAATTGATTAAGATGTCTGATACATGAAACAGCATCCGTGATAATTCAGAAAACTCAGACAAGCGAAAAGCGTGGCCTAAAAAGATCGCCAATGCATTCGATAAAGTCAGCGGCAGCAACAACAGTGCAATCGAAGCCAAATCCGTTAAATAGGATTTAGACCCCGAACGCCACGAATCTGTCATCGCTAATACGCGATGAAACAAACCAGAATTAAATGTTAAACCAATTTTCATGGATAGTCTTATCGTTAAAAGTGAGCTAAACCGTTAATTAAACAGCCATAATTACAACCGCCACTGCAAGCTAAATGGCTGGTTTTACCGCCTTTCTTGAATTTTTGTGGAGTATTCAGGTGCTGAATGCTGGTGGGACAAGATAATAAAGACTATCGCACAAGAAGTGATTGCAGGCGTAATTTAACTGTTATATGCGTCTTGAACCATTAAGGTTATTTATCTTAACGACAATGTATTAATTTTATGATTAAGAAAGCTAACGTTTAATGCTCATTTCCTGATGGAAAACGCTGTTCGTACAACTCCATAAAGTCTTGACGAATCAAGTGTTCGAGGTGGTTTGCTTTGTCAGTTGGGCAGAAAATCATAATATGCACGATTTGTTCGCCATTGATATTGCTAGAAATATGAATATGTGGCTCTGCCCCTGGTAGGTCGACACCCGCGTGTTTCTCTATCATTGCATTGTAACGGTGAGCAACGTCAGAAAAGTAACTGCAATGTTCATCAATCTTATTGGTCAGCAATGGTAAGATTGGATATAAATTTACAAAGTCTCTAACCACGATAAAAAAGTTATGATAAACGTAGCGTTTCATAAAATTGAGATTTTTTACTGGGTATATAAAAAACATACTATTCGGCAATGTTGCCGTTTTACCCGTGTAATGATATTGACCATGGTATAGATCAATTTCTTGAATCACTGTCGCCATCATATTGTGTTCAATCACTTCTCCACACAACTTGCCTACTTCAATCCAATCTCCAATACGAAATGAACGAGAACTTGCACGTTGAATCGATCCGGTAAAGCAAAGAATGATCTCTTTCGAAGCAACAACAATCGCAACAGCAATCGCAGTGACACTAAGGGCAAATTCGCTGATCTCAGATTTCCAAAGAATAAACAAAATGATCAACGTAATAGCAAAGGTGCCGTTTTTGGTCCTCGACATCCAGCTGCGTTGTTTTTCTGTAATGAAGGCATCATCGCCACGGATTTGCGACAAAATCAAGCGACGCAAAATCATAACGACGAACAGAATTAATGCAGTGAAAACGATTTTGTGAGTAAGAAGAAAATCGACGACTAACTGCACTTTCTCCATTTCCCGGCTCCCTATTTAGTTTGAGTAGATAGATCCTTTAGGTTAGAAGCTAACCCTCGCCAGAACAACCTTATCAAATTATTCAGTCGGTTGCCCCAGTTCGCTCTGTTTAAATACGATAAACGCACGGCGGTTTAACGCATAGGCTTCTAGAGACTCTTCGTTGAACAGGTTAAAGTTCACCAAAGACATTTATCTCCCACACGAACTGCGATGGGTCGATTTATGTTTTGAGTTACGCCATCACAGTTTGTGCACGTCGATCCGCTAGTTACTCATGGCTTTGTTTCCAAATTCGAGTTAAAACGCGCCTAACATGTCTAATTATTAGGTAATCACCTTCGTTCCGACATACCTAGCCCTGTGAGCTTGTTTAACGCTTTTATCATAGCGTAAGTCTCACTAACCTGAGCATTGTATTTTCTTAAGCTTAATGTACCGCCGAGCCGTTTTTTAACACGGAACATCGCCGTCTCGGAGAGCGAACGTTTATGGTAGCCGTACATCTTTTTCCAATGCTTATTTTAACCATATAGCTTCTGACGGCCGACCGCTAGATTGCGGAGATGACCCCGTACCCAGAAGGCTGCGCCTTCCCTGCGAGGAATGATCGGGACAGCTTGTTTGATGCTAATCGCTTCTTAGCACAACCTTATGTTATAAGCACCATCACCAGATATCTCAATGATTCTTAGGCGCATCTGTTTAAGCAAATTTGGAAGCGCTTCAGCGTCGCTCACATTTAATAAACTCAACTCAGCAATAGATACATAGCAATCCTGCCTTGAATCATGTACAAATGATGCCCCACCTTTGCGCTTCCAAACTCACATCGCTTTGATACCAACTCGTTGTCGCTGGCGTACACCAATGTCAGTGATTTGTACCTATCTCTGGAAAAGTACCCTCTGGCAGTTGAACTAGCCAAACTCGGCGCGAAAGCATCGAATAAAGTTCGTAATTCAGTGAATGAAACCATCTGTCTATTGAATGTGGGAATGGGATTAGGGCAACTCGGTGATTCAGATTCTACCCTGTAACATTGCCACCAACCACTAGCCATTGCTAGAACGATTTCGGACAGACGCATAGAAGCAATATCAACATCATCACGTTTATCTGTTTGAACAACTGGCTATTTCATTGGAAAATTTTGTCCAGAGAAAGCACCTACAGTATGCTAATGCCCAGCTAGATAAGCTATCGAAAACAGACCCCTGACAGGACTCTATAACCGATATCAATTAGGCAATATCGCACCTACGTTGATTAAAACGCGCTACATCTAAGCAGAAACGCTTGGCGATTGCCATTATTGATATTGATTACTATTAAGGATTCAACGACTACTATGGGCATCAACAAGGGGATATCGCGCTCACATCCGTAGCGAAGGTACTTCAAGGTGTTTTCAATAATGCAGGTGAGTACCTACGCATTAGCGCGAATCGATCTTCACAGCAGATCGAATCTAAACTGATTCTGCTTCAAAAACGAATCGAACAAATGAATATGATCAAGCCCTCATCGATATGCTCAGAGCGATTAACGTTGTCAATGGGGGTTGCAAACTTTACTCAATTTTCATCGCTCAAGCCAAGCTTTGAATACTTGTTTAATGTCGCAGACAAAGAACTCTATCGGGAAAAATAGCTCATCAGACATGATTTTAGCATTGTCACTCGAGTATTAACTCCTGAAGAAGGTGGCTTAATCCAATAAGCTGTCTTGATAGATCATTTTCTTACTCATTCCGTCATCAACAATAAGGTTGTGACCATTAACAAAATCGTTGTCTGGATGAGTAAGGAACAAACACGCATTAACAACATCTTTTGTTTTTCTGTCTTCATTGTTTCTCATCGTTTTGCCTAAAAAGCCAATATTTGAGGTGTATGTATTCCCCAGTCTCTTGAGGGTACTTGGGATAACACGATATGAGAACACTTTTGCTTTTCACAAAACGTGATATGCGCACAAGAAATCATCCCAACGTTCACTTTAGTCATCGCAATTAGGTAGGTGTTAGAAAGGTTCCTACATAGGTACAGGTGAGACCAAAACATGGCATCAAGCAAGCATATGACACTAAGCCCAAACGGGGAATATACAGAAAACAACTAAATACAAATCAACAGGCCCTAGTTCTTTTCAAAAACGTTGAAGCCATCCATTAACCTGTCATCGATAAGTCTGAAACATTTTCCTTCGCCCAAATCAGGGCTTGAACTCTATTTTTTACATCTATTTTTTTGAAAATATTGTGCAAGTGAGTCTTTACCGTATTTTCACTGACAAATAATTGCTTCGCTATTTGTTGATTTGATGCCCCCATCGAAAGAAAATCGATAATTTGCTGTTCACGTTTGGTCAATACGGTAGGTGTATTTTTATTGATAGGTCGACTATGACGACGCAAATGTGCGATATATTGCTGAGAAAATTCGCGACTAAACCACATGTCGCCCTGTAGAATTCGACCAATACCTTTTTGCAAGGTGCCTATATCATCGGACGTATAGAAAATCCCCGCCAACGTTTGCCAAATAAACAGTTCTTCGACCGACAAAGTTTTGTCACAATTGATCAAAACTTCTATCGTCTCTTTGAAAGCCGCATCTTTGAAGTTGATGTATCGAGAGAACACATCCTCAGTGACAACGGTATAATCAAAAATGATGGTGGAAATGGTTTCTGTAAGGACAGGAGGGGTTGAGAGCTTTTCTGGTGTAATCAAAATAACATGAATACTAAGCTTCGTTTCCAAGACGTCCTTTAACAAAGATGACTGCAAACTATCTTCAGTGACTAAAATTACGTTCCTTATTCTCTTATCGTCCATCCTATTCACTGCACCCACGTTATTTTCCTTAAGATATTCAATAGGTTTAATTACCAACGTGATAAAGTCAAGTATGAAAATAGTAGTACCAATATGTAAATGATTGATATCTCAATAATTGGACAGTATAAGAGAATTAATAAGCTGATTAAAAAAGGGAGTAATAAACTCCCTTTTGATTAATGTACTGGTACTGAATTTTTCTGGTTGAACTTGCCAAAGTATTGTTCAAGAACCTCAGGAGTGAGCTTTCCTTCCGCTTCGAGCCTTTTCAGTTCAGCTGCGATTTCTTTTTGCTCTTCTAGAGAAGGTAGTTTTATTTCCGGCTCCTGAGCAGCCTCTTGAGAAATTTGTTCTAGTTCTTTTTCGAAGTCATTCATAGTACTTACCTAAATATATAGTCGTGAAACTTGCAAACTAGGTCTATTCTATCCAACTCTACAGCTTGAAGCTACCAACCATCGTATCCAAGCGAAAGGAAGCGCCTGTAAACCTCTACTTGCGTCTGCAAGTTCCTCTGCGGTTGCCGTTGCGAGTTGAGTATTTCGGTCAGAAATGTCTGCAGCTGACGAGTACTTCTACCGCTTAATCGTTTAAATCCACACCTTCAGATGTGATCACTTTACCCGCTTCCATCGCCGTCACCGCATCTTGTGCGTCACTTTGTAGTTGGTTGAACAAGGACAGCAAAAGTAAGACCAAGTACAACCTTTTGTTTAATACTCAGGAATTGGATTTCAACATATCTGGACCTTTGAAAGAATCACTCATTATCCCCCCCCCCCCCCAAAAAAAAAAAAAAAAA
>NZ_LIXE01000019.1:0-44417 GCF_003584965.1 Vibrio sp. PID23_8
AACATTAAACGCCGACATGGTTCCAATAATCAGTTGTCGCCAGTAGAGTATGAAAAGCAATATGAAATCAAGTTAAAGAGTGTCTACTGATTTGGTGGCTATTCACTCTATACTTTCTTCCACTCTTGTTCGTCTTGGTTAAGATGCCGCCAATATCACTAGGTGCCGAATCTGACGTTTGGTCACACAGAAAAACCACACTGAATTTTCGTAATAAAACCACACATCTTGTTGACAGCCATCACACTTAGGTGCAAATTAGCCACATATCACACACTAAGATAAGAAAATACATGAACTCTAAAGTAATGACGGAAAAAAACAACGAGACTCTAGTAAAACCTTCTCTTCTAGGCGAGATGCAATTTTTCGCTAAACTAACTCTTGCCATGACTGCAATCGTAATACTAGTTTCATCAGCTTGGTTCTAATCTTTTAGAATTTAAGCCCGATAGAAAGTGTGTAGGGCGGTGTCAATTGAGCCTCTTATACATACTACCTTCCTAAAAAGATGCCATTGCAATAGATTATAGATTGACGACCCGTTCTCTTATCTGCCGTTGAGAGTAAAGAGACATAAGTAATATACCAAGTAGGCCATTGGGAAGAACATCACCATTTTATAATCAAGTTCAAAGACTTCTTTGTATCGTGGTATCAAAGAGTGACTACAAACAATGATTATGCCCCTAATAAAGAATATCAACGAAAACAGCAGAGGTGTGTCATTTATAGAACACATCTTTAGAGATATTTCTCTACCTAGCGAAAAATAAATGAGAAAATAAAAAGCAGAAGTTACCTCCTGCTCTTCCTCTCAACAAGTAATGGTGTTTGTCTTAGCGTTAAAGATCTAAACCAGATTTATTAGCAATACGTTTAAGGGTTGATTTTGCCTGTTTGATATCTTCTAGCCAATTGTCATTCTGCGCCCACATCTCAATCACCAGCGGAGAACTGTAGTCTATCTCTGCTAATGTCTTAAAAATGGCTGCGAAATCTACCTGACCTTCACCAATAACCAGATCACGGAACTGCCCTTGACACGTTTCCGACACTCGCAGAGTGTCCTTCAAGTGGACTTGAACTAGATGATCACGACTCAGTTTTAACTCGGTACATACATCGTAATTCCACCCTGAGATGTTGCCTACATCTGGGTAAGCCATAAAGTATGGTGATGGAATCTCACGCTTAAGTACTTCAAACTTACTCAATGAGTTAAGGTAAGGCGTATCCATTATCTCAACACCTAACATAATACCTGCACGCTCTGCCATCTTCGTAGCTTCTTTCATGCCTTCAATAAAGCGAGTATGAGTCTCAGCTGATTGTGATTCATAGTAAACGTCGTAGCCTGCCATTTGAATACAGCGAATACCTAGCTTATAAGCAAGAGCGATGGCCTTATCCATGATGACAAAAGATTCCTTGCGCACGGCTTCATCCATTGAACCAAAAGGGAACTTACGGTGGGCACTCAAACACATCGATTGAAAAGGCATCTCGTACTTTTCACAAAGTCTGCGCAATTCATAAATCTCTGCGTCAGACCAATCCAATCGCGCTCGACGTTCTTCAGTTTCATCGACTGAAATTTCAACAAAGTCAAAGCCTAGTTCTTTCGCATAAATGAAACGTTCTTCCCACGTCAGAGAAGTTGGCATTGCCTTCTCGTAAATACCTAATCTGAATTTGTTTTTTGAATCAAACATCTTTATTCCTTAAAAGAGTTGTTGTTCGATACTTTCAGTAACTTTTTTAATTTTCCTTGCTAACTCTTCGTAGCCTAGTGCTTTCATTTTTGGTGTTAGCGAAGAAACACTTACTGCATATACCGGAAATTTATTTTTATCGAAAATAGGCACAGCCACGCATGAAATACCCGCTTCATTCTCTTCATCATCAAGGGCATAACCTTGCTCTTTAATCTGCTCAAGAACCTTGAAAAAGTCTCCTTTATCCAAGATGGTATTTTCGGTTAATGGCTTCATCGTGCTTGCGTTACGTTGCCAGTATGCCTCACGTACTGTCTCTGGACTAAACGCCAAGTAGCACTTACCCGCTGCCGAGCAATACATTGGTGAATGCAAACCAACATAAGTTCGGGTTCTAAATGATGCATCTGCTGGCTCAAATTTATCCTTAAAGATAATGTTGTCAGCATCAAAAGAGAGGAAGTTCACCGTCTGTTTTACATCAAGTAACAGACCTTCAAGGTGAGGTTTAACCGCTCCTGTCACATCAGAGTTTAATGCTGTGTGACCGAGGTGAACGAGTTTCATCGTCAATCGGTACTCCTTACCTGATAGCATTTGAGCCACGTAACCAGAAGCTTCAAACGTTGATAAGATGCGATGAATTGATGACTTATTAAATCCAGTCCCCTCAGAAATTTTTTGCAGCGAAACACCATTAGGGTAATCCCCGAGGAATTCCAATACAGTTAAGGCTTTAGACAGCGATTTAATTTGTTCACTCATATAAGTACTACCAGTGTTTTCCTATTTCTCTGTGGAAGTTATCCGCGATCTCACATCCATTTTCACCAGCCAATGCTCGGCCAGCTATGAAAGATTTTGCAGTAAGGTTCTTAAATAAATGCAGATCTTCTGGAACAATACCACCTGTTATAGATAGTTCAATTCCCAGTTCAGATAAATTTTTCATTTTGGCTAAATCTTCCTTGGTCCAACTTACACCAGCAAGCTCAGCATCACGTGAACGGTGGTAAATTGCTTGAGTAATGCCCATATCAATCCACGCCTTCGCATCTTCTAATGTCCAGTGACCATAAAGCTCGATTTGAACTTCACCACCAAACTCATCGGTCACTTTTTTCGCCGAGCGGATAGTCTCAATATGTGCTGCTGCACTCACTGTTACCCAGTTCGCCCCAGCCTCCATTGCAAGGCGAGTCAAGATAGCACTGGCATCGGTAATTTTCATATCGCATACAATAGTATGATTCGGGTACTTCTCACGCACAACCCGCACACTGTCTACCCCATGGGCAAACGCCAAAATTGTACCGACTTCAATCACATCTAATTTGTCTGCTACCTTTTCAACTGATACGAGTGCAGTTTGAATATCGGTTGCATCAAGTGCCATTTGTAGTAATGGTCTAGACATCACTCTCTTCCTCAAATTGTTTGAATAGCTCTACCAGTCGCTGATAATTTTTGAATTTTTTCTGATAGCGTTGGTAGTTGTCTCTGTTTGGATAAATTCGCTTACTGCCAGTCGCTAGTGTGTCGCTACACTCTTTTAGTGAAGTAAACTCACCTGCACCAACCATAGCCACCATTGCCGCTCCCAAAGAGCCGGTTTCATCAAGACTTGAAACTTCAACAGTCAATCCAGTTAGGTCCGCAAGCATCTGCATCCATACTGGGCTTGATGATGGACCACCAGTAACTTTAAGTACATCCGCCTTAGGGAAACGCTGACGCATACGCTCCAAATGAACGTTATGGCAGAATAGAATACCTTCCCAGATCGCTTGAATCGTATGGCCCTTGGTGTGGTGAGACTGCAAACCATAGAAGCCGGACTTAAGACCAAGACCTGCATTTGAGCCATATAGGAATGGTATAAAGTAGATACTACTGCTTGCTGGCTCTAGGGCTTCGACTAAGGCTTGGTTTTCAGCATGGTTTAGTTCACCGTCTTCACCTAGATAGTCAGCAAACCACTCATAGTTTCCTGCTGAAGTGGGACTAGCTTCATGAATGATATACTCACCATCAACCGCGTAGTGGCCATAGACAAAGTTATGTGATTCCTCTGTTACCTGCTTGGAGATACCAGAGGTTACCGCCCAAGTGCCCATTACATAGTTCAGTGTCTCCTCTGAGGAATTGATTCCAGAGCAGACTGCAGTTGAAACAACATCAAACAGACCACCAAACACTGGTGTGCCCTCACTTAACCCTGTTTCTGCTGCAACTTGTGCTGTGACTTTGCCAGCTTGCTGCTGTGGTGTCACAACAGGAGGCAATGCGTTCCAGATCTCTTCAATGCCAAAAGTCTCAAGCAAAGATTTGTCATATTGCCCAGTAATTGAATTGAAGAAGTTACTCTCCGAAATATTGGTTAACTCTGCCGCAACCTCACCCGTTAGGCGATAACGTAGGTAGTCATGAGACATCAGTACCGCACCAATTTGGTTATAGCGCTCGAAGTCGTTCTCTTTAATCCAACGGATAATAGAGACTGGATGCCCGGTCCAAAGCGTTTGCAGAGTGGTTGGATAGATCTCTTGTGCCTTACCTTCCGCTAGCCACTGTTTAACTATTGGCAATGCACGCGAGTCCGAAGACATAATGCCATAGCCTAGGTTCTTCCCTTGCTTATCAAGTAGATAAACTCCCTTACCTTGAGCTGAAATGCTAAGCCCTTTGATTGCTGTTGGGTCAACCTGTGTTGTGCCAATGAGCTGTTTAATCACCGTCACCGCATTTGACCAAAGTGCGTCTAAGTCTCGCTCAACCCAACCTTGTTTGTCATTAATGACGCTTGCTGAAACACGCGCTAAACCTTGTTGCTCACCCTTTGCGTTGAACAGTGCGGCCTTCATAAACGTACCGCCTGAATCAATACCAATGTAGTAATTCATTATTTCGCTTCCAGTAAATCGTTGTGAATCTTCACCACTAACTTTCGGACTGGCTCACTGTTGCCATCTTCGATGTTGGTGACGTGGACGATATTCGGAGTGAATAGGTAGAACTGGTTCGGTGTCGCTTTAATAAAGTTAAGCTCAACACCTTCAGCCTTGTAAAACTGTAAGTCACGGTGTTCTAGGTATGGCTCCGCATCAATGTGCTCGCCAGTGTCGAAGGACCAAGCCATCGTTTCTGAGCCACGCAGAACAATCTGTAGATCTGAGTGGTACTTATGTACTTCTGGCTGAAAGTTTTCTAAAGGCTCTTTTTCGTATTCTAGAACCACAAACCACACTCGATTCGACTCAAAGCTCGGCAACTCATGACGACCCAGCCCCAAAGATTGAGTATCTAAGCTATTGAGGTATTCAAGGACATTTTGCACAACAACCGGGTATGACTTAGTCATCAGTGTTGGCTGAGTATTTCCAACTAACATATAAATTCTCTTTTCACGAACTTCTACAGCAGCAACTCACGCAGTAAGTTAGCTAGGCTCGTTTCATCATCATTTGATTTTTCTGTTACAAGATTGGCATTCGCTTTCACCGTTTCATCGGCGTTTTGCATCGCAATACCAAGGCCAGCTGCGCTAAGCATCGAAATATCATTATGGTTATCTCCCACTGCAATACACTCCCCTAATGAGATGCCTAGAGGTTGAATATAATCACTAAGTGCATTGCCTTTTGTATTACCAGCGGCTGAGAAGTCAACACGATCAACCCAAGATCGTTCACCATTAAAGTTTTGTTTTACAAATGGAAGATTGGCAAAACTATCAATGTCTCTTCCCTCAACAACAAACTTCCAAACAAATTCTGTTTGTTGCACCTCATGGTGGAAGTCCTCCACTTTCTGAATATTTGGGCGCTTCTCTACAGGGAATGTTTGGGACCATTCTAGCAGCGAATCCATATAGGCAATTGGACGCTTTACTGAATAGAGCATTGCATCACGAGCATACATCACCATTTTCATACCATGCGCTTCAGAGATAGAAATAAACTCAGCGGCATTCTGTTTTGAGATTGAATTTTCATTTACAACAGAGTCTGTTGCGTAATCAAAAACATAAGTGCCGTTACAGCAGATTATTGGCGTTGTCAGCCCCAGCATGTCGTAGTAAGGTTTTGCCGCAATATGATGACGACCCGTGACAATCACGACGTGTGTCTGCCGCGAAATTTCCTCAATGACTTCCACCAAAGTTGGGCCGATGGAATGTGCTGAGTTCAATACTGTTCCATCAAGATCTAACGCCAATAATTTATGCATAGTTGCTGCCTTTATTTCTGACCATAGTAAGAATTAGCACCGTGCTTACGACTATAGTGCTTATCCAGTAGCTCTCGTTGAATAGCAATTTCAGGGTTAATGGCACGAGTCGCGGTTGCCATTGCAGCAATTTCTTCCATTACGACTGCATTGTGTACTGCATCTGTTCCGTCTTTACCCCAAGTAAAAGGGGCATGACCACAAATAATTGCACCAGGCATGGCAGTAGGATCGATATCGCGTTTACTAAACTCTTCTATAATTACAAGACCAGTATTTTTTTCGTAATCGTTACTAATCTCTTCAATTGTTAACTGCCGGGTACATGGTACGTCCCCATAAAAATAATCAGCATGAGTAGTACCTAAGGCCGGGATATCTTTACCTGCTTGGGCCCAAATGGTCGCGTTGCGAGAGTGCGTATGTACGATGCCACCAATACTTGGGAATGCCTTATAGAGTTCGATATGTGTCGCAGTATCGCTTGATGGATTTAAGTGGCCTTCAACATGATTACCCTCGAGATCAATAACTACAATGTCGTCTGTTGTCATAACATCATATTCAACACCAGAAGGCTTTATAGCGATTACACCGCGTTCTCGGTCAATTTCAGAAACATTACCCCAGGTAAACGTAACTAGGCCATACTTAGGTAGTTGCAAGTTTGCTTTTAGCACTCGCTCTTTGAGTTCTTGGTACATAAATGCCTGCCGATATTTTGATAATTTTATTCATGAAGTCGGGTAGAAATTAGGCTACCCCGTAGAAGATACAGGGTGACCTAGTCCGGAACTATTTAGCTGCAACTTTGATCTTGTTGATCATAGTGTCACCATTCTTCTCAATATATGCACTCCATACTGGTTGGATAGCCTTTTGGAATGCGGCACCATCTACGTCACGGTTAACTTTCATACCGTTCGCTTCTAGTTTAGCGATCATCTCATCTTCTTTTTCGATGCTTAGCTTACGTTGCATTGCTACTGCTTCAGTTGCTACTTCTTCAATAACTTTTTGCTCTTCAGCGCTTAGATTATTGAACTTACGTAAGTTCATCGTTAGAACTAGTGGAGAATATGCATGCTGGGTAAGGCTCAGATACTTCTGTACTTCATCAAACTTAAATGACAACGTAACTGAAATTGGGTGATCTTGAGAGTCAACAACCCCTGTCTCTAGAGCAGTGTATAGTTCAGCAACTGGAAGCTGTTGAGGGTTAGCACCAAGTTCATTAAACATATCGTTTAGTGCTTTCGAGCCATTCACGCGCATTTGTAAACCTTTCACATCAGCCGGAACACGAATTGGTTTTTCGTTGTTCGTCATGTTACGGTAGCCATTTTCTGGGTAACCAAGCCCTTTTAAGCCAAACTTCTCAAAGTTTTTCAAAACCTCTTTACCTGGTTCGCCATCAAGGACCTTATAAGCCGTTTCACGATTAGGGAACATGAACGGTAATGTGAAGGCAGCAGACTCAGGCATCATACCGTTGTAGTTATTTAGACCAACCATCGCAAAGTCAACGATACCTGCACGACTGCCATCGATCATTTGCTTATCATTGCCAAGCTGGCCTTGAGGATAGATATTGATCTTAATATCGCCGTTTGTACGAGCTTCAACTTCTTTTTTAAAGAACAGAGACAGATCCTGTTGAAGGTCTGATTCTGGTGCCGCATGAGCCAGTTTCAAAGTCGTTGCAGCAAAAGCGTTTGAGCCCATTGCGATTGTTGATGCTATTACAGTGAGTTTTAGTAGGGTTTTCATTTTTATTTTCTCCATCGAGGGTTAACCAATGACAAATGACATTGGTATAGTGATGATGCTCGGAAAGATGATAAACAACGTGAGCAGAGCTATGTAGGCACCAATGAATGGAAGTACTCCTTTCACCGCCGTTGACATTGGAACTTTAGCGACACCACACACCACATTGAGTACCGTGCCTACAGGAGGCGTAATTAGGCCAATTGAACAGTTAATTACAAACAGCAGGCCAAAATACGTAGGGTCGATGCCGGCCATTTTGATAACAGGCATCAATAAAGGAACAAGAATTAGGATTGTTGGGCTTAAATCCATTACCATGCCAACACACAATACCAGTAGCATGATCACTGCCATAAGTAGACGTGGGCTATCAACCAGTGGGCCTAACATTTCTGCAAGTTGTTGAGGAAGCTGGGCGACGGTAATTAGCCAAGCTGCTACCATTGCACAACCAACCAAGAACATAACCATTGCGGTCGATCTGCCAGCGTTGATTACTATTTCATAGAATTTCTTAATGGTTAGCTCGCGGTAAACAAACGTCGAAATAAAGATTGCGTATACCGCTGCAACAACTGCTGCTTCTGTTGGTGTAAAGATACCGAATCGAATACCAACAATGATGATAATCGGTAGCAATAGTGCCCAAACACCATCTTTCAGTGCTGCACGTTTCTCTATTTTGGTCGCTTTTGGCGATGTATCTAGATTCTCTTTTCGAACCGTCATACGCCAAACAAACATCAACGTTACCCCCATCAACACGCCGGGGACGATACCGCCAAGGAATAGGTTTTTAATTGAAATACCGCCAGCAACACCAACTAAAATCAGTGGAATTGATGGTGGAATAACGGGTGCAATGATACCGCCTGACGCTAGTAGACCCATTGAAGGAGCTTCCGGGTATTTTGCCGCTTTCATCATAGGGTAAAGGATACTAACCAGTGCTGCTGCGTCCGCCACTGCAGAGCCTGATAGACCGGCAAGCAGTACCGAAGTCATGATAGCCACATAGCCTAATCCACCCTGACGGTGACCAACGTAAGTTGTTGCTAGTCGAACAATACGTTGAGATAAACCGCCCGACGCCATTACTTCACCCGCGATTAGGAAGAATGGAATCGCAAGCAATGTAAAGCTGTCTACACCATTAATTAAAGACTGCGCAAGAATGTCTGCACTAAAGAAATCCATCTGAACCATGAGCGCCATTGAAGACAATAGCAACGCAAACGCAACAGGAAGACCAAGTAAGATTGAGACAATCAATACCGATAAGAAAATGGCCAACGTCATTATTCGTTCTCCTCTTCTAGACTATCTAACTGCCAATCCGGCTTGAAGATGCGCACAAAAGCAATCACCCCCATCAATGCACCAGAAACAACACCAGCTAGATAAAATAATGCTGAAGGAAGCCCTGTAAGTTGAGAAATATCTGACCAGTTAGACATCATTTGACGGTAAGAACCTACATAGAGCATGCCAACAGAAATCAGTACAACCACCCAACAAATACGTCTTAGTACAGGTACTGCTTTCGGGAATAATCGTTCAGAAAACTCCGACACAGCAAGGTGTTCACCACGGCGCAGCACCACTGCTGCACCGAGCATTACAACCCATACAAGACCAAGGCGAGATAGTTCTACTGAGGGACGAAGGCCAGAAGAAAAGCCATAGCGCAACACCACGTTGGTGAACACCAGCACGATCATGCAAGTCAAAATGATTGCCATCATCACATCTATGCTTTTCCAAATACTCTTTAGCACACTTTGCATAAAGCTTTCCCCACCTATGGTAAATTACAGAGACGTAATTTGTTCCCAGATACCGTCATTAATTTCGATACCACCGGCTGCTTCATGTTTATCAATGAAGTTTTGGATTTCAGAACCTGCAATCATTACTGAACCTGATTCAGCAGGCTCAGAAGCAAGTACGTAATCACGAATGCGCTTCATCTCTTTTGCGTATTGGCCTTCATCCATTGTCTTGCTTAGGTCGATAGCGATTAGGAATTGAGATACACCAAACTCACCACCCATATCTTCAGTGAGAGCGGGTACTGAGTTACCACCAGTGATGGCTGTAAGCATCATGTCGAGTACGATTGCCATCGAAGAACCTTTCCAGAACCCCATAGGCAGTAGACGCTTGTTTTCCCATAGAACATGTGGGTCTTTGGTTAGCTCACCGTTGTTGTCAAAACCACCAACAACCGGAAGCTCTTTATCTGCTAATACAAAGTTTTGTAGTTGCCCGTATGAGAACTGGCTCATTGAGCAGTCAACAACTACTGGTGGCTCGCCTGCAATTGCCATAATTAGCGGGTTTGAGCCAATGCGGTGATCCTTGCCACCCCACGCAGGCATAACTGCAATTGAGTTAGTAGATGCAATACCAGCAAAACCTTCACGTGCCATTTTTAGGACATAAGCCCCACCTCGCATCCAGTGGTTTGAGTTACGCATACCCACCATGCCGATGCCGTAGTCACTTGCTAGCTCCATTGCACGCTCAGCACAGATAAGACCATTTAGAACACCTGGCCCAAAGTTGCAGTCCCACTGTTCAAGTGCGCCCATGCGGTTCACACACTCAGGTTCCGCATTAAGTTTGATTTGCCCCTTATCGACTTGATCTATGAAAACAGGAAAGCGATTAATGCCATGTGAATAAGTACCTTCATTCGCCATCTCTACAAAGCCAGCAGCAAGTTTAGTTGCCATTTCAGCTTTCATTTCACGGGCTAGTAAGATGCGTTCGTATTCTTGTTGTAGTTTTTCAATTGATACTAGAGGCATTGCCTTTCTCCAAAGATTATTAATTCCGCCATACGGAATTAATAATTGCTTCAATTCCATTTTTTGTCATTATTTCTTACCAAGAAGTTTGACACCATACAAACTTTAATCATAAATGTATGTTTTTAATAGCATTTTTAGAGAAAGTACAAATTGCGACCACAACCGCAAAGTTATTATAATGCGAAACAAAATAAGCACGATTTTTGAACAAATTCACAGATATAATATTGGAAACTTTGTATTTGAGCCCAGAGAGATTCCGTAATACGAAATATAATTGAGATCTTAATTCGCAATACGGAACAAAAATTTCGTAATTACTAATTTAAAAGACTTAAAAAACCTATCGTATACTTCGGATCAGACCGATTAGTCATTTCCGCTGTTTTTCATTCGTCACACCATGACCCGTTGGTTACGCGCTTATGGCTGCGGGTCAGTGGAGCACCACAGTGCTGGGGCATCGTCCTGATAAAGCGACGCTGCCCCAATCGCAACCGCTTAGTTTCCTGCCATGATGGCCGCCCATAACGTTCTTGAGCGCATTTTACGCGGGCTACAGGGTCGTGAGGGCCTGCGTTTAGAACGCTTCACGTGGTGAGTGTCATGCGTACCAGAACGTAAACGTTTCTCGCTTAATCGACAGTCCTTTATTTTTGCTATACTGATTTACTGCCGATATTGTGATTGGTTTGAGAATTGATGCCCCCGGAAATAGGTGATCATCATAGATATTCATCAACCTTTCCAACATTGGTTTTATATGTTTAGGAATGGGCCTGCGGATAGGATTGGCTGTTTTGCTAAGTTCTGGTTCAACTGTCTAGATATCATTGGCCACATCGAAATGTCTTCGTTTAGACGTACGGAGTTCTTAAAATTGATTCCCCCCCGAAAGTGCAATCTCGGGATATCTTCCCTCTTCTCTCAACTCAAGCATCCTTTTATGGATTTGCCTTGCATTTTAAAGAGTGATTATCGGATACTTGCCAATACGAATACGTTTTTTTTGCCGTTAAATCTGCAACGATATTGAAATGTGATGTTTGCTTTGGCGATATTTTCGCAATCAGTCCCTCACCGTCATTCAGTTCTGCTGGGCCGTCATATTCACTTAACTTCGCAATAGCTTTTAACTGGTTGTCTGTGATACTCAAGGTACCCCCTTAGATTTGGACGCAGCATTCACAAAAATCGGACGCACATTTGGACGCAAATGAAAATGTAAAACACTTCAAAACAATAAAAGCCCAGTAAAAAAACAGTACATAAGGCAACGCTAATATACTGATAAAAAAGGACTATTTTGAAGAATAACGAACAAAAAGTGAAAACTATGAACAATTCAGAACAACCGACATTCTTCTTCTTTGACTATGAGACTTGGGGAACCAACCCTGCCAAAGATCGTCCAAGTCAGTTCGCTGGCGTTCGTACCGACGAAAACTTTAATATCATCGGCGAACCGCTCGTGATGTATTGTCGACCACCTGCTGATTATCTCCCTTCACCAGAAGCAGCGCTAATTACGGGAATTACACCACAAAAAGCCATGCAAGAAGGCCTTCCCGAGCCTGAGTTTATTGCCAAAATTCACGCAGAACTTGCAAAGCCGAATACGACCAGTCTGGGCTATAACAGTATCCGCTTCGATGATGAGGTGACTCGCTATACCTGTTACCGCAATTTTATTGATCCGTATGCATGGAGTTGGCAAAACGGTAACTCTCGTTGGGATATGCTTGATGTGATGCGTGCATGTCATGCATTACGCCCTGAAGGTATTGAGTGGCCGGAAAACGATGAAGGGTTCATTAGTTTTAAACTTGAGCACCTATCTGTAGCCAATGGCATTGAACACAGCAACGCTCACGATGCAATGGCAGACGTGATTGCGACGATTGAAATGACCAAGAAGATCAAAGCGGCACAACCTAAGCTGTTTGATTACTTCCTCTCTATGCGTAATAAACGTAAACTGAATGAGTTGGTCGACATCGTAAACATGACGCCATTGATGCACGTTTCAGGCATGCTTGGACGCGAGTGTCAGTACACCAGTTGGATTGTTCCGGTGGCTTGGCACCCAACCAACAACAACGCTGTGATTACCATCGACCTCGCGAAAGATCCACAGCCAATACTTGAGCTTTCGGCCGAAGAGTTACACGAACGTCTTTACACCAAACGCAGTGAGTTAGGTGATTTGCTGCCGGTACCGGTCAAACTTGTGCACCTGAATAAATGCCCGATCCTTGCTCCAGCCAAGACGTTAACCGCGGAAAATGCAGAATCGATCGGTATTGATCGTCAGCAGTGTTTAAACAATCTTGCACTGCTTCGTCAGCACCCAGAAATTCGTGAAAAACTCATTAGTCTATTTGCGACTGAACGTGCATTCGATAAGAGCGATGACGTGGATACGCAGTTGTACGATGGATTCTTCTCCCCTGCAGATCGCGCGGCCATGGACATTATTCGCGAAACCGATCCAAATAACCTTGCCGCGTTGAATATCGAGTTTGACGATAAACGCATCAAGCCGCTGTTATTCCGCTATCGTGCACGCCATTACTCAAACACGCTAGATGAACAAGAGCAAAGATGCTGGGCACAACATTGCCGTGAGGTGTTTGAAAGTCAAATTGAAGAGTACATGCTGAATTTAGAAAACTTAGTTCACGAACATGAAAGTGATGAAAAAAAGATAGCGATACTAAAATCTGTGTATCGCTATATAGAGAGTTTAGCCTCATAACTTTCTCCTTAATTCCAGCGCACCTTCGGGTGTGCTTGTTGTTTTATATGCCAACAAAATGAAAAAAGAACGATTATTACAACTGGTCCATGTTTTTATTTCCCTCGCATTGATCATGGGTGCACTCGGTATCGGTAACACGATTCAAAAATACACAGCCATCTCAGTTCCTGGCAGCGTGATTGGCATGCTTGTGCTGTTTCTGTCTATGGTCTTGGGTATCATAAAAGTGGAATGGGTTAAGCTAGGGGCGACACTCTTTATTCGCTACATGATCTTACTATTTGTTCCAATCAGTGTGGGTCTTATGCAGCACTTCGACATGCTCATTGCAAACGCTCTACCTGTTTTGGCAAGTGCCGTCGGGGGATCACTGATCGTATTAGTTAGCCTTGCATGGTTCCTTAATTACCTGCTCAAGGAGAAAAACTGATATGTGGTTAATTGTCACGATTGTTGTGTTTCTCGCCGCTCGCCAAATTTCGATTAAGCTGAACAACCCAATAGCAAACCCGCTTTTGATCAGTATTTCCGTACTGATTCCACTGTTAACTTACTTAAAAGTGCCATTTGAAACTTACTATGCTGATAATCAATGGCTCAGCTTTTTACTTCAACCGGCAGTCGTTGCGCTTGCCTATCCTCTGTATGAGCAGCTACCACAGATCAAAGCCAATTGGCGCATTATTGCCTTGGCTTGCACTTTAGGCAGCGTCATGTCGATGCTTACAGCAACGCTTATCGCGGTCGCTTTCAAAGCCGACATCAGTCTCATCGCAAGCCTGATAGGCAAGTCCGTTACGACACCGATTGCAATGGAGATCTCCAGCTCCCTTGGCGGAGAAGCGGCAGTCGCGGCAATTCTGGTTCTGATTGTTGGCTTGTTTGGGGCTATTTTGGCTTACCCTATCTTCAACATCATCGGCATTAAGCACCCCATCGCACGTGGGTTAACAATGGGTACCGTTTCCCATGCTTTAGGTACGGCAACATGTGCGGAGAAACAACCTGGCGATGCAGCATTTTCTTCTTTAGCGTTAGTGCTGTGCGGCATTATTACTTCAATATTAGCACCAAGCTTCTTTGCTCTCGCGGTTTGGTTGTATCAATAACCCTCCGAGGCTTGCCAACGAAGGGCAAGCCTTTTTACTCGCGTATCAAACTCGCAATATGAAAAAGCGTTGATATAGTTATTTATGAGGCAAAGGTAACATTATCACTTAATGCAATCGAATACATGTGTGAGCTCACCCAAGCAATGAAATGAAATGGGTTATTGCACACACGAACATGATCTGGAGCACGGATTGTTTCCCTATTTCGCATAGAATAACTGTCCATGCAATAACAAGGATTCAACATGAAAAGTCGCATTGAACAGGCGCTAGCAAGCGCTCCCGAAGCACTTTCAAAACATCTTGCTCCTATCGTCCAAGCTGACGATTTTGATGCCACTCTTTCTGAACAGCAATTTGAACAGCTGCTTACCGCTACAGGTCTAGCAGATAAAGAGCTTCGTGTTGCTCTGCTTCCTTTTGCCGCCGCATACTCTTATGCTCCAATTTCTGAATTCTATGTAGGTGCAATCGTTCGTGGTCTTTCCGGTCGCTTGTACTTCGGCGCAAACATGGAATTCTTTGGTGTTCAGCTAGGTCAAACCGTTCATGCCGAGCAATCGGCAATCAGCCATGCTTGGATGAAGGGCGAACGTGGCGTGAAAGACATCACCATTAACTTCAGTCCTTGTGGTCATTGTCGCCAGTTCATGAATGAACTATCGACCGCTAGTGAACTAAAAGTTCAGCTACCTGAACGTGAAGAAAAGTCACTGCATGAGTATTTACCAGAAGCATTTGGCCCAGCAGACCTAGGCGTCGAGTCTGGCTTAATGGCAGAGATGAAACATCAGTTCGCTTGTGATGAAGACGATGCACTGATTCAAAAAGCCGTTAATGCAATGAACATGAGCCACGCACCATACACAAACAATCTCAGTGGTTTAGCTCTAGAAATGACCGATGGACGCGTGTTCCAAGGTTCATACGCAGAGAATGCCGCCTTCAACCCAAGCCTCCCACCGTTACAAGTGGCTCTTATCCAAATATTGCTGGCCGGTGGAGAATTCGAGAATATTAAAGCCGCCGCATTAGTAGAAAACTCACAAGGTAAGATTAGTCACCTCGCTTGTACACAATCAACGCTAGAAGCGATTAACCCTGATATTCCTGTCAGTTTCGTAAACCTGTAATTACATTGAGTGCATCAGGAAAGCTCTACAACCGTAGAGCTTTTTTTATTGTAAAAAATCACACGCAAACGTTTGCTTGGCCGTAAAAATTCAGTATGATCCCCTGCAATTTCTGTTTCATCACTTTATTTTGTAAGGGAACACTATGTTCGGTACTGCAACTAGCACACATGCTACCCGTGTATTGCTTTTAGGCTCAGGCGAGCTTGGTAAAGAAGTGGCGATTGAATGCCAACGACTTGGCTTAGAAGTCATCGCCTGTGACCGTTACGCAAATGCGCCAGCGATGCAAGTCGCTCATCGTAGTTACGTTATCGATATGCTAGATGGACACGCACTAGAAGAGATCATCAATAAGGAGCAACCGGCTTACGTCGTTCCAGAAATTGAAGCCATCGCAACAGATAAATTGGTCGAACTCGAAGAGAAAGGCTTGAATGTTGTCCCTACAGCAAAAGCAACCAAACTGACCATGAACCGCGAAGGCATTCGTCGTCTGGCGGCGGAAGAGCTTGGCTTGACGACCTCCCCTTACCAATTTGCCGATAACTTTGAAGACTTCAAAGCGGCAGTTGAACACGTTGGCATTCCTTGTGTTGTGAAGCCTGTAATGAGCTCATCAGGTAAAGGTCAAAGCGTTATCAAAACGGAAGAAGACGTCCAAATCGCTTGGGATTACGCGCAAGAAGGTGGTCGTACAGGCGCAGGCCGTGTGATTGTTGAAGGCTTTATTGACTTCGACTACGAAATCACTCTTCTAACCGTACGCGCGGTTGATGGCGTGCATTTCTGTGCTCCGATTGGCCATCGCCAGGAAGACGGTGACTACCGTGAATCATGGCAGCCTCAAGCCATGTCTGACAACGCAATCAAAGCTGCAGAATACACCGCTGAAAAAGTGGTTAACGCGCTTGGTGGTTACGGCATCTTCGGTGTAGAACTGTTTGTTAAAGGCGATAAAGTGATCTTCAACGAAGTGTCCCCTCGTCCACATGACACTGGTATGGTGACAATGATTTCGCAAGAGATGTCGGAGTTTGCGTTACATGTTCGTGCATTTACCGGCATGCCAGTCAACAGCATCATTCAATATGGTCCCTCTGCATCGGCCGTTATTCTTGGCCAAGGCACATCGACGAATATCCGTTTCAACAACTTAGAAAAAGCATTGGCGCAGCCACAAACCCAAGTGCGTTTGTTTGGTAAGCCAGAAATCGATGGAAGACGCCGCTTAGGCGTGGTGTTAACTCGACGCAAGACCATCGATGACTCGCTTCAAGATGCGATAGAGTCTGCTTCAAAAGTAAATATCGTTTACTAACCTTATTGATAAAGTTGATAAACAAAAGCGCAGCTAAATTTGCTGCGCTTCTTCTTTGTTTAAGGTTATTTCGCCCTACTCGCTCTCGATTAAGTACACTTCTTCAGAAAAACGACTTAAACCTTTCTTGATGATTTTAGGATGATTCTCATCAGCTTGATCCACATTTAAACAAGCTACCTTGTATCCATTAAACAGCGTTTGTATCTCTTCGGCTGGCACACTGAAAGGAGGGCCTGCCATTTCTTCTTGCACGTAGTTCAATGTCACCAGCAAAATTCGTCCGCCAGGTTTTAAAAGTTGCTTCACTCGGCCTGCGTATTCTTCTCGCATTTCCTGAGGTAGGGCAATGAGCGCGGCACGGTCGTAAATGATGTCGGCTTTAGACACAGGTGCGGTAAAGAAGTCCCCAGTGTAAATAGACAGTTCATCAAACTGATACAGTTCGTGCATCCCATTCACTGGGGTTACCGTCGGTGTATAGAAATGTTCCGCAAAAAATGCGCGTACTGCGATTTGGCTTAGCTCCACACCTTGAACGTCGTTATGTTTCGAAGCAAGCCAAATTAGGTCTTCTGACTTACCACATAAAGGAGCCAATACGGTGTCTTCGCGCTTTGGGTTCGTATATTGCCAAAATGCAGGCAATAGTGGGTTCACATCATCAAGGTGGAAACCAATTTGGTTACTGGCCCACTTGTTATGCCAAAATTCCTGATCTCTCATTTTACTTCTACTTTTGGTCGGCTGATTGATAATTATCACGAGCGATACGCTCTATTTTAGTGGGATAAGACTAATGATTTTTTCAAATTTGTCTATGCTGTTCATATTTTGTCAATCAAGCGATGGTAAGATAGTGTCCGTTCTGGATTGCACGCTTTCATTTTCTGCTTGTCAGAATGAAAGAAAGAAAAATGGTGATCTAAAACACGATTTCCCTAAATGGGTAGAAACGAACCTTGGAGTCTTTTGTAGAGCCCCATTTATTATGGTAGTACCTGATTTGCAAATCTTAGTGACTTTTTAGTTCCCTTTTTTCTAAGTGCAAGCAAGTTAAGGAGAGTGAATGAGCTTATTTTTACGTACTACAGCATTGATGCTTTTAGTACTAAGCCGTGCGCCGGCGTTCGCCGCACTTCCAAATGCCCCGAGCAACGAGCAAAACCGTTCTGAAAGTCAAAACGAGGTTTGCTCCAAATTATTCAAACACAGCCTTAGCGGTCTTTATGGTATTCAATCTATCGATGCCAAACCAACCCAACCGTATTCAGATTTCGATATTCTTTACACCAAAGCTCATCAAGCCCAGTTCGAGCTAGAAACCATCTGTAAAAGTACCGCCCTACTGACCGATGCCCAACCTTATTTTGTAGGTGTAAAATCCAAACATAGAGCCGAAGAAAAGATCGCTCATGAATTAGATGGTCAGGTAGAACGAATTACTGACCTTGCACGAGCTACTATCGTTGCAAATGATGTGGCTAGTCTCGTTTCAATTTACGAAACTCTGGAACGTGAAATAACCATCGTCAAAGTAAAAAACCGCTTTAAGAAACCCGTTGCCTCTGGTTACCGTGATTTAAACCTTCTCGTTCGCCTACCAAAAACCAACCTGATTGCCGAAATTCAGCTGCACTTAAAAGCCATTGCCGATGTAAAAAATGGTCCAGAGCATGACCTTTATGAGAAGATTCAGAAGGTTGAGCGTCAAGCCTTGATAGAAGGTCGAGACCTAAGCGAGTGGGAACTCGCATCCATCACACAAATGAAGAGCCAATCAAAAAACTGGTACCTGGAAGCTTGGCAGCCTTACTTAACCACACACTTGGAAGCAGCCTAATATATTAAGCATTAGAAACAACAAAACCACCTCTTAGGGTGGTTTTGTTTAAGCACAATATAATCCTTCAATCAGGATTTAATCGCTTGGTTTACTGTTCTTTTTTCAGATTCTCGACACGAGCCTTTAACTTTTGACCCGGACGAAACGTGACAACACGTCGAGCAGTAATAGGAATATCTTCACCGGTTTTCGGGTTACGACCAGGTCGTTCGTTTTTGTCACGAAGATCAAAATTACCGAAGCCTGATAGCTTTACCTGTTCGCCACTTTCAAGTGCCTTACGAATTTCTTCGAAAAACACCTCCACCGTCTCCTTGGCGTCCCGCTTACTAAATCCCAAATTATCAAACAGGTTTTCTGCAAGTTCGGCTTTTGTGAGCGCCATAAAACTTTCCTCAAAGCTATGTTAAACAATGCTACCTATATGTAGCGCCAGAGCAGTTTTACCCTACCAATTCAACAACATATCGGGCGTATATCAGCAAGTGTATGACAAGCTTATGATTTTCGCCAACTTTTTCTTGGCGAATATAAAAAATCTCTCAAAGCTCATACTTGCGAGGCACTTCAAATTTCGAGTTTTAGTTTAGCATGCACCGAATATCAGAAATATATTGGTCATTAATACTAGTCTAAAATCAAACCTCAGTATTAAGCACTATTTAATAAAAACATCAGCGATGGTATGATTTTCGAACAATTGACATAAACATATCGTAATTTCAGTAGCTTGTGTTAACAGCTATCGAGTTAGCGGAGATAAAGCTTTAGCCGTACTTACATCTTGATTTATAACTGGTTAGAGCATATACAATGCGAGTTTCGCTAAATTGTAAGCATCCACATAGCCCGAATGCTGGCGCCCTTCCCATTCAATGTCTTTCGCTTCTTGAGCCGCTTTATGTCCAATACGTTTGTCTTTAAGGCGATTTTGAATACGATATAGCGTCGCTAGATTGATGAACTCCGTAAAGGGCGCATCGATGCCTTTTGCCTCGCATTCTTGCAGTAAAATAATGTCATCCCGACCCCAAGCCGCATATATTTTATTACGTCCACCAAAGTTCTTAATCATTGATTTGATCACCTCGGCGAGAGGACGTCCCTGCTTTTCGATTTTACGCGGAGTAATGCCGGTTAGCTCTACACAAAATAGCGATACTTCATCGTGCTCAGGCTTTACATAATACTGTGCACGTTTCACGATTTCGCCTTTAGACAAATCTATTTCAGCCAGGCCTACTTCAATGATCTCCCCTGTGCGGCCAACACCATTTTCGTTCCAACAGCACATCTCCAAATCGAAGCAAACGACACGGTTATGATTCATAGTCTGTCTTGATTCCTACACAAATTTGAGAGCGAGAGATTCTACCCCAACCAAGATAAAAACTCGAATTTGCTCGCTGAATTAATCACCATTCGCACGCGGTTAAGTGCTATTTTTTATTTATACTGATTGTCTTTAGAAAAGCGCAAATCCAGCAAGCTCAGTTTGCATTAGACTTAACATCAACTGAGCACTGATATCGCTCCAAACAGGCAGAAAATTAAAGTGAGATGGTCGCTAGATGGTAAAATTGCTGACATTTCGAATATCAGGGCAACCAAAAAGAACACGAATTACGGATAAACCAAAGTAACGGTGTCTACTGCGAGGTCTAATCGTTGCATTCTTATGCTAATCGAGGGCTAAAATCACGAATTATTGCAGCCTTAAGCCTTGAATATGCTACCATCCACCATCATTTTAATGTCTAAACTTGGTGCAGACCGCAATGCGGATCTTTTTTGCAAAGAGATATGAGCCAATACTCGCACCAATAAATCAATAGAAAGAGAAAAATGTCATGAACATTGATTTGAACCTAATTCCTCAAACGTTCGATATGTTGCACGCAGGCCTTCTGGCTTCGAGCGTTTTACTTCTTCTGATTGCGGTATCACGCAAATCTAAAGTGGTTGAGAAAGTGGTCGAAAAGCCTGTCGAGAAAATCGTCGAGGTTGAAAAGCCGGTTGAGAAGATCGTCGAAGTAGAGAAAGTGGTTGAAGTAGAGAAAATTATCGAAAAAGTAGTCGAAGTAGAATCGAAGCTTGCGACTGCTTCTACTGACTCTGCGATGCAACTCCTGTCGATCATGCAGCAAGAAGCTCGTCTGATCGACTTCTTAAAAGAAGATCTGAGATCATTCTCTGATGAAGATGTTGGTGCGGCTGCTCGCGTAATTCACACCGGTGGTCAGAAAGTACTGAACGACTACGTGACGCTAGCGCACGTTCGTAACGAAGATGAAGAAACTCGCATTACGGTAGAAGAAGGCTTTAACCCACAAGAAATTCGTCTGACAGGTAACGTAACAGGTAGCGCGCCATTCCACGGTACGCTTGTTCATAAAGGTTGGAAGGCAACGTCTATGAACCTGCCTAAACTGGCCGAAAACTACGATGCATCAGTGATCGCTCCAGCAGAGGTTGAGCTGTAATGGAACACATGAATCAAGAAAACCATTCTCAAGAAGCGTCTGTTGAAACACAACAAACGCCTAAATTTAGTGTCGGTATCGACTTAGGTACTACGCACTGTGTTATGTCTTTTGTCGACACGCACGACGAAGACGCGCGCGTAGAAGTGATGCCTATCCCGCAGCTCACTGCACCAGGCACTGTGGAAACGCGAAACCAATTAGGCTCTTTCCTATACCAGCCGCACGAACACGAAATGGACCCACAATCTCGCGTTCTTCCTTGGTCGAGCGAGCCAAAAGCTCTCGTTGGTGCGATTGCACGTAACTTAGGCTCAAAGACACCAATCCGTCTTGTTGCAAGTGCGAAATCTTGGCTTTGCCACGCAGGTGTGAACCGTCGTGAAGCATTTCTGCCAGCGGGTAGCCCAGAAGAAGTGGAAAAAGTATCCCCTCTTCGCGCAACGGAGCTTTACCTAGAGCACCTAAAAGACGCTTGGAATCACGCGAATCCAAACCACAACCTTGCCGATCAAGACGTCACCATTACGGTTCCGGCTTCTTTTGATCCTGCTGCTCGTGATCTAACAGCCGAAGCTGCGCGCAACGTCGGTTTTGTGCATCTCACGCTTCTAGAAGAGCCGCAAGCTGCGCTTTACAACTGGATTGATAACAGCGACGACAAATGGCGCGACGAAGTCGAAGTTGGCGACATCGTGCTGGTGGTCGATATCGGTGGGGGTACAACCGACCTTTCTTTGGTTGAAGTAACTGAAGACGACGGTAACCTAACTCTGAACCGCATCGCGGTAGGTGAACATATCCTACTTGGCGGTGACAACATGGACCTTGCACTTGCGTACCGCTTGAAGATGAAGCTAGCGCAAGAAGGTAAAGAGCTACAGCCATGGCAAGTTCAGGCGATGACGCACGCATGTCGTGATGCGAAAGAAGCGCTATTGAACGACAGCGAACTTCAGTCAGTGCCAATCGTGGTACCAAGCCGCGGTTCTAAACTGCTTGGCGCAACGCTGAAAACAGAACTGACTCAAGAAGAAGTACAACAAACACTGGTTGACGGTTTCTTCCCTCAAGTTGCGATTACGGACCACCCTGTTCAACGTAACCGTGGTGCACTAACGCAAATGGGTCTGCCTTACGCACAAGATGCGGGCATTACTCGTCACATTGCAGCGTTCTTGTCTAAGCAAGCCAATGCCCTTTCTGCTTCAGGAAATGGCGACGCAGAAGCAGCAGCTCAAGACTTTAATCCATTCGCTAACATGCCGGGTATGCCAGGTGCGGATGCAGCGCAATCGGCTGACTTCATCAAGCCAACGGCAATCCTATTCAACGGTGGTGTGCTGAAATCGAAACTTCTAGCGACTCGTTTAGAAGACACGATCAACGAATGGCTAATTGAAGCAGATGCTGAAATGGCGAAGCGCCTGACAGGTGTGGACCTAGACCTTGCGGTTGCTAGCGGTGCGGCTTACTACGGCTCTGTGCGTCGTGGTCAAGGCGTTCGTATCCGCGGTGGTATTGCTTCGGCATACTACGTGGGTATCGAAAGTGCGATGCCAGCGATTCCGGGCATGGCGCCTCCAATGGAAGCATTATGTGTAGCCCCATTTGGTATGGAAGAAGGCTCAAGCGTTGACGTACCAAGCCAAGAGTTTGGTTTGATCATCGGTCAGCCAGTGAACTTCCAATTCTTTGGCTCAACCGTTCGTCGTGATGACCTAGCGGGTACTCACCTAGACTACTGGGCACCAGAAGAGCTTGAAGAGCTACCAGAAATTCAAGTAACGCTGCCAGTATCTGAAGGTCGTCGTGAAGGTGAAGTGGTTCCGGTAACCCTCGCCTCTCGCGTCACAGAGCTTGGTACGCTTTACTTAGAAGCCATTGCGGCTGATAACGGTCAAAAATGGCATGTTGAGTTCGATGTGCGCGAAGACGCGAAAAGCAACTCAAACGAAGAAGAATAAATAGAAATCAAACGGCATCCAATCGGGTGCCGTTTTTAAATACACGAAGGTTTGTATGGCATCTCCTCGTTTTCTTGTTGGTATTGACCTTGGCACCACAAACACTGTGGTGGCGTACTGTGAAATCACCGACAAGCTTGAACAATCCGAAGTATCCCTATTCGACATCGACCAATTGATTGGTCCGGGTGAAGTGGTTCGTAAGCCACTGCTGCCCTCTTTCCGCTATCACCCTGCAGTTGGTCAAATCTCCCCTTCTGACCTAACACTTCCTTGGGAAAACGAACCTGTATCTGGCGACATTAGCAATGTGGTTGTTGGTGAATGGGCTCGTGAATTAGGCGCGAAGGTGGAAGGACGTCAGGTATCCAGTGCAAAAAGCTGGCTATCGCACCAAGCGGTGGATCGTCGTTCAGACATTCTTCCTTGGGCTGGCGCGCAAGACGTAGATAAAGTCTCACCTGTCGTTGCCAGTGCAAGCTACCTCAACCACATTCGTCAAGCATGGAACTACCGTCACCCTAGCAACAAGCTAGAAGAGCAAGATGTGGTTGTGACCGTTCCAGCATCGTTCGATGAAACCGCTCGTAAGCTCACGCTTGAAGCTGCGCAGCTGGCTGGTTTAAAGAAAATCGTCCTGCTTGAAGAGCCACAAGCCGTATGTTACGACTGGTACGCACGCCACCAGCAAACCGCAGCCGATGAACTTAAAGAACTGCCACTGATTCTGGTGTGCGATGTGGGCGGTGGTACCACCGACTTGAGCTTGATTGAAGCAAGTTTCTCTTCTCAAGATGAGCTAACCCTTGATCGTATTGGCGTTGGCGAGCACTTGATGCTTGGTGGTGATAACCTCGACTTAGCATTAGCACACCTTGCAGAAAGCCGCTTCAATCAAAGTAAGAAGCTCACTGCAGCAAGCCTGACGAAGCTGATTCAGCAAACTCGCAAGGCGAAAGAAAACCTGCTTTCAGCGAATGCACCAGAAGAAGTGAAAATCACCATGCTGGGCAGCGGCTCTAAACTTCTTGGCGGAACAAAGAGTATTGGGCTGAGCAAACAAGAAGTGCACCAAATCGCTTTGGATGGCTTCTTCCCACTTTCTGATTTCAGTGAAGTACCAGACAAACGCCGCAGCGCCGTTGTCGAGTTTGGTCTTCCATACGTTGCTGATCCAGCAGTGAGCAAACATGTTGCCGAGTTCTTAACGACGCATCAGCAAGTGTCTCGTACCGCTCTCGGCATTGAAGACGACACACAAAATGCAATTCCAGTCGGTTTGCTACTCAACGGTGGTGTGTTCAACAGTGAACTTGTGACGGAACGTGTCACTACCCTACTTTCCGATTGGCGCGGTGCGCCGGTTACGGTATTAGATAACCCACATCCAGATTGGTCTGTTGCACTAGGTGCTGTTGCATTTGGTAAAGCACGTCGTGGTGCACAACTAAAAATTGGTGGTGGCGCAGCGCGTTCTTACTTCTTGCATCTTCAAGAAAAGAACAAGATGGGCAAAGCGCTCTGTTTGCTTGCTAAAGGTACAGAAGAAGGTCACGAGATCCGCTTAAGTGGTCGTCGCTTCTCGCTTACCCTAGGTGAACCAGTTCGCTTTAACCTGCTGACTTCTACCCACGACACCTTAACCAATAACACCGCCATTCAAAACGGTGTGATGGTTGACGTTGATCCCGACTTATTTGCTCCTCTACCACCTTATATCACCACCCTTGAAGGTGAAGGTGCCGAACTGCAAGCCAACCAGAAAGAGCGTGTAGAAGTACAACTTGCGTGTCAGTTGACCGAAGTCGGCACGCTTAAGATGGAATGTGTCAGCGCGGAAGACGACAACAAACGCTGGGAGCTGGAGTTCGAGGTTCGTAACAAGCAAGCCGACGACAGTGAACAAGTTAAGCTTCACCCTAAGTTGAACGAATGTAAGGAGCTGATTGCTCGCCTTTACAGCGGTAATAAGAAAAGCGCGGAAAGCAAAGAGATCAAAACCTTAGCCAAAGATCTTGAGAAGAAACTTGGCAAGCGCGATGAGTGGGATTTCACGACCCTACGCCAACTGTTCGATACCTTTGCACAAGGTCGTAAGCGTCGCCGTCGCTCTGAACAGCATGAGAAAAACTGGCTTCGTTTAGCTGGCTTTGCATTGCGTCCAGGCTTTGGCGA
Source organism: Vibrio sp. PID23_8 (assembly GCF_003584965.1). NCBI lineage: Bacteria > Pseudomonadati > Pseudomonadota > Gammaproteobacteria > Vibrionales > Vibrionaceae > Vibrio > Vibrio sp. PID23_8. Next base: position 25,336 of record NZ_LIXE01000019.1, read on the forward strand.
TCCAACCGACTCATGGCGCATTGAACAAGTTTGGGGTCTATACCAACAAAACATTCAGTTCAAGAACCATCAAGGTTGGACTGACTGGTGGGTATTCTGGCGTCGTGTCGCAGGTGGCTTGAGCCAGGATCAGCAAGAGACCATCTTGGCAGACATCGCGAAATACCTACACCCAGGTGCAATGAAAAACCCGCAATCGGCAAAAGCGGCGCAAGAGATGGGTTATGAGTCGATGGTTCGTTTAGCGGCATCGCTTGAGCACCTCGAAGTGGAAGACAAAGTGCTACTTGCAACATGGTTCCTGAGCAAAGCCATCAACCACAACCAGTTTGAGCAAGCACACTGGTGGGCAATGGGTCGCTTGGCATCGCGTACACCTTTGTACGGCAGTCAGCACAACGTGATTCCTCGTGAACAAGCGGAACAATGGTTACCTAAATTGCTCGAACAAAACTGGCAGAAAGAGCCAATGATTGCATTCGCAGCAGTGATGATTTGTCGTAAGACAGGTGACCGCCTGTTTGACATTTCAGATGACTATCGCGGGCAGGTTCTGGCTAAGCTGAAACTGAACAAAGTCCCAGAATCTTGGGTATCACTGGTTGAAGAAGTCAAAGAGCTGTCTGAGAGCGAGTCGAAACGTGTGTTTGGTGACGCACTACCAAGCGGTTTAACCCTAGTCAGCCACTAAACCCACAAGCACCTTAAGCATCACAAGCCCTTCCATTGAAGGGCTTAATTTTTATTGTTCGGTATAAATGGATTCAGTTCATCTCTGTGGTAATCACCACATCTCGCGTTTCGTTGTCCATATCGCTGATCCCAACAACAGACACTTCACGGTCCGACAAGTTTTCAATCAAGCTATCTTCCAAGCCGCCATCGGCTAACCAAGAGTAGAATTTCTCCGCCACGCGCTCCGAACCTTCTCCAACAAACGTTAATGTGACCTTCTTCATTTGTGACACTCCATTAATTTACGATTCAGCTACTTAAGCGTAGTATGTTTGGCAAACATCGTATGGACTGAATTTGTTTATGAGTATCGAAAAATTTGACGCCATTTATCAACGCGCAGCCGAGCGCAAAGGCGGTAAAGACCAACTTGAAGCGCTTTTGTCTCACCCACTGAGCAAAGAAGAATTAGCAACCATTCAAGATGACCGTTGGCTAGCCGCATTTTCGATGAAAGTATTCCAAAGTGGGATCTCGTGGAGTGTGGTTCGTAACAAATGGCAGAACTTCGAGGACGTCTTTTTCGGCTTTAAAATTGAGCCGCTATTGATGCTGTCTGACGATCAGTGGGAAACCAAAGCAACGGACAAACGCATTATCCGCCATCTGACCAAAGTAATGTCAATCCCTGCCAATGCACGTATGATCCACGAAGCAAGAATCGAGCATGGTTCATTCAGTAAAATGGTGTCCGATTGGCCGCAAGAGAAGATAACCGACTTGTGGACGTATTTGAAGAAACACGGTAATCGCTTGGGTGGCAATACCGGTCCTTACACGCTGCGCCAAATGGGCGTCGACACCTTTATCCTGTCTAGCGACGTTGAAGCTTATCTGCGTAATTGCAAGATCATTGAAGGTGGCAAAGAGACTAAGAAATCACTCGATGCGACTAACAAAGCGTTTGTTCAGTGGCAACAAGAAAGTGGCAGAAGTCTCACAGAGATCAGCCAAATTATAGCGTTTAGTACAGGCGACAACCGGGTATAAGCACACCTCGATCATGAGCTGACACTAAGAAAATCTTTAAGTCATATTGAAGTTTTCTTAGTGTTCTCTGTCATCACATCCCCCCTCCTTCCACACATTAACAATGCGTTCACATAATATTGTTGCATGCATACGTTGCAGCAATAGATAACTCTCATGTCGACAATACAGCGACAAATGCAACACAATCTGTTGTTTTCAAATTTGCACAAAAAATACGCTTGTAAAGTCATCATAAGAATAAATAATAGATCCATTATAATTCAATACTTTAACGCAGGAGGCGCTATGAGAATATTCTGGCAGCTTCGTTGGTATTTCCAACTTAAATGGAAACATTATGTCGGTTCAATTCTTCTACTCGCTGTTATCTCAGCCCTTCAGCTCGTCCCCCCGAAAGCCGTAGGCATCATCGTAGATGGCGTTGTCGATAACACCTTAGACACCACAACCTTGCTGCTGTGGTTGTTTGGTCTGGTGGTGTTATTTTTCACTGTTTATGGCTGTCGTATTCTTTGGCGAATCTGGTTATTTGGTGCCAGCTCGGAGTTAGGTACCATTTTGCGTAACCGCCTATATCGTCATATATCCACACAACCCCCTCGCTTTTTTGAGCGTTTTAAAACCGGCGACCTTATGGCTCGTGGCACCAACGATGTCCGTAATATTGTGATGACTGCAGGAGAAGGCGTACTAACCGCCGCGGATTCGTTGATTACCGGTATTGCCGTTTTGATCGTAATGGTGACACAAATAAGTTGGAAGCTCACATTAATGGCGCTGTTGCCTATGCCATTTCTAGCGCTCACTATTTTCTTTATCGTTCGTATTCTTCACCAACGATTCCGTGTTGCTCAGGAGGCATTTTCTTCCATGTCAGATATGACTCAAGAGTCATTAAATGGCGTGAGAATGCTGCGTGCGTTTGGTTTGGAAGCTCGCGAACAACAACGTTTTGAAGACGTTGTTGATGACACAGGAGATAAAAATATTGCCGTGGCAAGAGCAGATGCACGCTTTGATCCTGCGATCCAACTGACCATTGGGCTCTCCTTTCTTCTAAGTATTGCATCGGGTGCGTACTTGGTCGAACAAGGTGAAATCACCCTAGGCGACCTGACCGCTTTTACCATGTACCTTGGTATGATGATCTGGCCAATGCTCGCGTTTGCATTCCTATTTAATATCCTTGAACGAGGCTCAGCAGCCTGGAATCGTTTACAAGAAGTTTTCGATGAAAAGCCCGACATCGTCAGTGGCGATATCCCCTTATCAGACCGACCTCTGCCTTTAAATATCCAAATTGACGACTATCACTGGTCAACGGATTTACCCCCAGCTCTCAGTGATGTTCACGTTACACTTCAACCAGGACACATGCTGGGTGTCGCTGGGCCAGTAGGAAGCGGTAAGTCAACTTTGCTCGCCTTACTCCTCCGCCAACACGAGCTAGAAAATGGTACCATTTTATTTGGCGACATCGACATTAAAAACGCGATTCTGCCACAATGGCGCAACCGTTTTGCCGTCGTGAATCAAAGCCCATTTCTATTTTCAAAATCAATCTACGACAATATCGCGTTAGGTGATCCATCGGCTTCGCAGGCCGACGTGTATCGCGCTGCCAAACTGGCCTGTATCCATGATGATATCGAAAAATTCCCGCAGGGCTACCAAACTGAGGTAGGTGAAAAAGGCATCACACTCTCAGGCGGCCAAAAGCAACGAATTGCCATTGCACGTGCAATGCTACTCAATGCTCAAGTGCTGGTTTTAGATGATGCCTTGTCTGCTGTTGATGGACGAACAGAGCACCAAATCCTCAAAAATCTAGAAACGCACTATCGGGAACAAGCGTTGATAGTCATTGCTCATCGCCTTACTGCGCTCGAAGCTGCCGAAGAAATCATTGTCCTCAATCATGGACACATCGCCGAACGGGGTCAGCATCATGCATTGCTGCAACAGTATGGCTGGTATTCAGAAATGTATCGATATCAGAAACTTGAACAAGCAATGGAGGACTAACTTTTGAAACAGAGTACGATTTTCAAGCGGTTATTGTCTTACCCGCTGTCACAGCCGAAACCAATGATACAAGGTCTTGCACTGCTGTTTATTGCAGCAATAGCAAATGCTGGTGGCCCATGGCTAATTCAATATTTTATTGATGAACACATTACTAAGGGCGACTACTCGACCAACGTGCTGATACCTTTAGCGGTGGGCTATATCTCATTACAGCTTATCTCAGCCACGTTCCAATATCTGCAATCGCTGCAATTTAGTATCGTTGCGACTAACACCATCAAAACGATTCGTAAGCAAGTGTTTTTTGGTGTTATCAACCAACCCCTTTCCGAATTTGACTACACACCAGCAGGGAAGCTGGTCTCCCGTATTACTAACGATACGGAATCATTACAGCAATTTTATGAGTTACTCATAGCAACCGTGATCAAGAACTTGGTCATGATCATGGCCATGTTGGGCGTCATGTTTTACATGAGCTGGAAGTTGGCGTTGGTCGTCGTCCTATTACTGCCGATTGTTGTCGGTTTCATGTATCTATTTAAACGTCTTAGCACAGAGACGTATCGTTGCATGCGTGACTTGCTGTCTGACATCAACGCTAACCTTAGCGAATCGATTCAAGGGATGAGTGTCATTCAGCTTATGCAGCAAGAAGACCGTTTTAACAAACAGTTTAACGAGTTAACCGCTGAACACTTGGTTGCGTCAAAAAGAGTCATTCGCTTAAATGGGTACTTACTGCGTCCACTTATGGATATGCTCGCTGGTATCGCCCTGCTGTCGCTTGTCGCCATCTTCGGTTTCAACGGTGTTGAAGTGATCGGGGTTGGTGTTCTTTATGCCTTTATTAGCTATCTTGCAAGGGTAACTGAACCCCTCATCGAGATGACTCAACAACTGGCTCTGTTGCAGCAAGCGCTCGTTTCGAGTGAACGCGTATTTGAGTTAATGGACGCCAAAGAGCAAACTTATGGCGCGGATCATGCTCCGCTAAAAACGGGGTCGATTAAGCTTGAGCAGCTCACATTTAGCTACGATGGACAGCAAAATGTGCTCAATAAAATTTCGTTGCAGGCGGAACATCAGGACTTCGTCGCCCTAGTGGGTCATACTGGCAGCGGGAAAAGTACCCTCGCTTCTCTGTTAATGGGGTTTTATCCAACAGAGATTGGAGCACTGTTAGTCGATGGCCGTCCGTTGAAGTCATTAGGTAAAGAGGTGCTCAGAAAAGATATCGCCATGGTTCAACAAGACCCACATATTCTGCCTGCATGTGTAAAAGAAAATATCTGCTTAGGCCGAAGTGTTACGGACGAACAAGTTTGGGATGCATTAGAGAAGGTCGGTCTAGCCGAACAAATTCACCGCTACCCGCGTGGGTTAGATACTCAACTTGGCCAAGGTGAAACCAACTTATCTGCTGGTCAAAAACAGCTGCTCGCCCTCGCACGCGTATTAGTGGCAAAGCCAAAAATACTCATCTTAGACGAGGCTACGGCAAACATAGATTCTGGTACAGAGGCTCTGATCCAAAAAAGCTTAGAAGTACTGCGTAAAGACATGACTCTGGTCGTCATTGCGCATCGCCTCTCGACCATTTTGAACGCAGACCAAATCATCGTACTGCATCATGGTGATCTAGTAGAAAGCGGCACACACAGCGCACTTCTTAAACAAAATGGGCGTTATGCAAGAATGTATCAACTTCAGCAGGCGAATCGACACATCCAAGAAATTGAGGAACTGGAAGAGAAACAGTTTGAAGAGGCCATTTGATCTCAACGGTTAGGCAGCGTTATGGTGCACATCATCTCATGTGCACCAACTATCTTCATAATTTACACATTTCTTATATTTCTTGGTTAATATTGACATAAACCCTCGCTATTCTTTGCGAGGTCGTTGTAAAATCGTCAAATACAGCAACCTAACCCTTTATAAACAGTATTGTCACAGCACGATGTTGTTCGGTTGGCGTCTGCACATTCCCAATGTTACTAAGTAATTTCATGATTAGAGTCCATGGACCAAGATAAATTTACAAATATCTATCGCTTGCCCGGTTCGCTGCAGATTCGAATCGGTAAATGGCAAAAAACTTTCCGCGGCACATCTGATTTGGTTCTTCATCAGGTGCTCATGGAACGTAATAAGCAGTTTAAGCAACCCACCTTTTTACCAAAAGGCTGGTGTATTACGCCTGTTGATGAAAGCGACATCACCATCACACACCATGGTAAATATATTCAGACGGTAATGCGTACCATGTTGGACAGAAAGGTCTCATACAAACGATTGTTCCTTTCTCGTATGGATGCAGAAGCTGGCGAAAAAGTACTGCGTGAATATAAACTTGAGTGGTTACGCAAACACAATCAAATCGCAAAAAAATATAATCAAATCAAGAAAAAACAGTACATGAGCTTAGCAAGGGAAGAAGAAGAAACGCTTTACCCTTCGATAGAAAAAGGAAAATTCGATAAGGCACTCTGGAACAAACTCGTTATCTCTGCCTTTGGTCCAGAAAAGAAATACAAAAATCCGCACTATGTTCGAAAAGCGAACTTCTGATATTGCATCTTATACCCAAGTAACCTCAAGATGCTTGGGTATAAATAAGTGAAGCTGTGGCATTAAAGAATAAACTAGCCGCAGCGAATTCGAAGGCTTAATGACGCGCATCTCCACTAAAATCGACTTCTTTATAGATATCAGCTAACGACTGCTTGCCTTTAACTGAACGCTTTTTCTTCGGCTGATAATGATACTCTTGGTCATGCAAAGCTTCTTCGTGCTCCTTTGCAGACTCGACGAAATCAGAGTTTGCCAATGCTTGTTGGCGCAGGCGGTTTACTCGTTCAAGGGTTTCCCACAGCATACTTCACCTCCAAACCTAATTACTGTATATAAAAACAGTATTATTTATCATTTCCTCCACGTCAAGGTTTAACGTCTAATCGTTGCTTTTACATCAAACCTATCCCCGTACAATGCTCCGGGTATTTGTTGATGACTTGTTTTATGTAGTTTTGATGCTCTCTTAAAGCATTTACGCACTCTCTCGAGAATAGGCCCTGATAAACTTGCTTCTCTAACTCTAGCAGCGCATAAGTCACTGACCAAGCTTGCCGATACGGATGGTGGGTAGTCATCACATCAAACGCATTAGCGACCGCCACTATTTGTGCAGCGATTGGAATGCTTGAACCTTTCAACCCAAATGGGTAGCCAGACCCATTTAAGTTCTCATATTGATAAGTGATTATTTGGCGAAAGACATTCACACCGGGGTGAACAGGATTACCGATACGTGCAACGATGTTGTCTGCAGATTTGATACACTGATCAATATGCTCAAGCAACAAAGCTTCTTGTTCATCCGAAAAGTGGCAACGGTCATGATCAATTTCAGCAGAAAGCGGTATCGCACTCAAATTATGGTAGCGGGCAAATACGCTGATTTGCTCCACCAACTCATCGCTGAACTCATGGGCATCAGCTAAGTATTTGGCAATTAACTGACTGTAAATGCCCACCCTCTTACTATGAGAATACACTTCACGCGAATAACCGGGCATTAAGCACTGCATTCGCTCGGCCATAAGTTCAATACTGTTCACCACATGATCTTCCGATCCCACCGCAAACTGAATCATTTCAAAATATGGTTTAAGGCTATTGAGCGCATTCAAACTGAATGCATGGGTTTTAACGGAGTTAAGAAAGACAAAACCCGTAAAAGTTTGATGGTCATAGCAAGGGATCGCCACTGACGATTGATAGCCTCGTTTTAGAAGCGTTTGAATACGTTGACAATGGTTAATGTCATGAAGATCATCGACAATACGTGGAGTCGCGCTACTAGCAGCAATGCTGAGGTGATGAAGTTTGCGTAGTGGCGCTTCATGATGCGCTAAACGCCAAGTGCCGAATTCACTTTCAGCGAAAGACTTGAGTATACCGTGTTGCGGATAGTATTTGACAAACGACACTCTATCAACAGAGGATAAGTGTGCCTGCATCCTAATCTTCAACGTTTGCATTTGCTCATTAAGCGGTTTTGCAAACGGGTAAAAACTCCGGTGTGCCATACTTCACCTCCACACCCAAGCATAGAAACTAGAAGAAAAGCCTAATGAAACTCAGAAGATTAAATGTAATTAAAGCGACTTTTCTCCACCTAAATTATCGACATACCACAACTTAAGTGTACGAAATAGAAACAGGTCACCGCCAATTATTTCACCGAATATTCAACGATAATTTGATCAAGATTAAAAAGGCCAGTGCGCCTTCACCCACTGACCGTCACTTTGTATCACAACCAATGATTAACCTAGAGCAGGAAGCACGCCAACCGTAATAAGAACTTGTGCCAGAACAATCGCCGTACCTGCAATCCCCGTCACAACCAAGGTTCCTTGGCCACCCGCAACGCGGTATTCACCCTTAAATTCATCTGAGCGACGCACTTTTATCACCATCACTAGTGGTAAGAAAATCGCTAAGATAGCGAGTGCAATTGCAGCGTAACCCAACGCCATAATGAAGCCTTGCGGATAAAACAATGCAAAACCAAGTGGTGGGGTAAATGTTACTAGGGCCGCTAACAATCGGTTAGGTTTTTCGTTATTGCCTTTAATGGTATCCCCCAAGAACTCAAACAGTCCTAAGCTTACACCGAGGAAAGACGTTAACAATGCAAGGTCTGCGAATACACCGACGACATTGCCTAGATTTGATTGTTGTACGGTTTGCGATAGTTGGCCGATAAGCGCACTTAATCCACCATTGTCAATCAACGTGTTTTGGCTAACGACACCAAGCGTCACAATCTGCCAGAAAATGTAAATCACTAACGGAATCGTTGAACCAACCATGATTGCTTTACGCAGTGATGATGTATCCCCATCAAGGTAATTTACAATCGCAGGAATACTTCCGTGAAAACCAAATGAAGTAAAGATAACCGGAATAGCGGCAACAATAAGACCTTGTTCAACTGGCATACTGAGCAGGTACGATTGAGTAACGTTTGGGGCAAGGAAAAACAATACGGCGATCATGGCTACCATCTTCAAACCAAACAACACGCGGTTTACCTTATCAACCGTGCTCGTTCCAACCGTCACTACAAGCGTCACGATAAGCGTAAAAATAATGGTTGATGCCGAGCCAGAAAGTTCTAAGTCAAACCAATCAGTGAGTCGGTCACCAAACTGAGCCCCACCACCAGCAATGTAAGCGGCGCACAGTGAATAGAACAAAAACAACATCGAGAAACTCGCAATCCACTTGCCTTTCTGTCCAAGAATTTTTCTTGCCAGCGTGTGCAACGTCGCATTGCTATCAGCATATTGGTGCAATTCCAACATGAGTAGCGCAGTAAACGCCATCAATGCCCACAAACTCAACATAATAATAAGGGAGGTGGAAAAACCAATGCCTGCAGAGGCAAGAGGTAGCGCTAGCATTCCAGCACCAATTGTAGTCCCAGCAATAATCAGGGCACTACCAAACACTTTAGATTGACTCATTGTATATTTATCTTTACAGCCTAATAAGATTAATCAGCATGAGGTCAGGAAACCGTCTACCAAACCCAATACCACTATTGGAATACAGTTTGATTCTGTCGGATCTCTCAAATAAGATCAAGTAAAGTGTAAGGATTAAGATGCAGTGGTGTACATTTAATTTTACACCTCTACTTTAAGTCCGGATTTGGGCAAGTAATTAAGCGCATCGGTTGTTTGCTCAATACCAACTGCTTGATACAACAGCTAATGGCAGGTACTTAAAAATTAGCTTAATAGCAGCGATAGAATAGGCTTGGGTTTCTTGCGTTGCATTACGTGAAATATAGGCTTCTAAGGCATGAGTTAAAGCATCGATACCAGTATCGGCGGTGACCTTAGCCGGTAAACTAATGAGAAGATTTGCATCCAATGCCGCCATCTTAGGTACGAGCTTGGGATCAATTAAGGGTGTTTTCAGATGTGTAATAGGGTCAGACACGACTGCTGCAATGGTTACTTCGGAAAAGGTACCACCGACGCAGCAACTTTCAATCCGTTGGTATGTCGAGTTGAGCCAAACCTTTAGATAGAACACGAAAAGAAACACCTGATTTTCCGTGCTGCTGGATTAGTAAAAAAATATTACATACTGATATACTGAACAAAATCACACGAATTAGTCTTGCGAATGGATTACATAACACTCTCACGCATTAGCCTTAAACACCTAACGGTACTGCACATGCTACTCATGACACACAGCGTGACTCAAGCGGCGGAACAACTTTGCGTGACCCCTTCTAGCGTGAGTAAAACGCTCAGTCAATTGCGTGACATTCTGAAAGACGACCTTTTTTACCGCGATGGCACTCGTTTAGTCCCGACTCCGTTTGCTTTGAATATAGGCCCTTCGGTGCACGGCATTCTTTCCAGCATGAACGGTTTGCTTTACCAAGGTTCGTTTAATCCCACCTATTATGAAGGTCGATTCTCATTGGCAATGCGTGAAAGCACCTTTGAGATCTTCGCGCCTATGCTACAGAACCTATCTAAACAGATGGGCAGCCGAGCGCAATTGAACGTCTATGCGAAAGAGCAAATGAGTTTCGATTCTCTGATCCGCGGACAGGTCGACTTTTTGATTCTGCCGCATGACATCAGCCAGCCGCCAACCCACAGCAAAGACTTGGTATGGCAGACGATTCTAGAGGATGAAATGATCTGTTTGATGGGCAGAAATAACCCGTTGACAAAAGAAGAGCTTTCGATAGAAAACTATCTGTGTGCAAGACACATAGGCATTCACGATAAAGACTTATCCCAGCCCTACTTTGAACAGAACTTAACCCAGTGCTATGCCAAACGCAGTGTCGCGATGCACGTGGCAGACTTTGGATCCGCAGCAGTGATGTGTCACCACTCCGATTATCTATTCACTTGTTCAAAACTTTGGGCGCAAATGGCACTGCAAGCGAATAGCTTGGTAGAAAGACCTTTGCCATTCGAGTACGGGCAAGTGGCGTACAGTTTGGTGTGGAATAAAGCGAGTCTGAACGATCCCGCTTTGAGGTGGCTACAACAGCAAGTGCTTAAAGCGTGTGAAACCTTGGGAGGATGCAGCAAACCGAGAGTGAATTAAGTTCTAAACTTGTTTGCCTTTACTGCGATACACGTAGACCGATGGCATAGTCATTGGTCTGCTGACAAACTGACTTAATTGAGCGTGAAAGCGTTCCATTTCATCCTTAGAGCATTTCTCCCATTCTAGCGCTTCGCCTGTCACACCATGATGTTGAAACGCGTTCAAACGAATGTTGACTGATTTCGGCAACGATTGCAGATAGTGCCCAACAGTGGCTATTTCTGTATCTAGATCACTTTTACCCGGTATATGAAGCAAGCGCACTTCATACAGCATGTCAGCGTTTGCTAAATACTGAATCGTCTGGAATACGCGGTGGTTATCTCGCCCGACAAGCCAGTGATGCGTTTCACTTTGCCACGATTTAAGATCAATCATTGCGCCATCCATATACGGCAACACTCTTTCCCAACCTGAGGTTGATAAAGACCCATTGCTATCGATGAAGCAAGTAAGATGCTGCAATTCAGGATCCTGCTTGATCCCTTTAAACAGCGCAATAATGAAAGGAAGCTGTAAGGTAGATTCCCCACCGGATACAGTAACACCGCTAATAAAAAAGCGCTGTTTGCGTATCAAATCGAGCATTGCCTCCACAGAGTAGTCAGTAATTTTTGGATTTGATTGGTGCTGACATATCTCTGTGCAACGATCGCAGTGGGTGCACTCCTCTTTAAGCCAAACAACGTTGTTGCTTTCGTCGAACTTCAGCGCGCCAACCGGACACACGCTTACACAATCACCACAATGATCACAGTGATTGATGGTGTGCGGATTGTGGCAGTTGATGCACTGATAGTTACAACCCTGTAGAAAGATGACTAGACGGTTTCCCGGTCCATCAACACAAGAAAACGGAAGGATTCGAGTGACCTTAGCCAAGGGATTTACCGATCGTCTAGTCATCTTATTCTTGTTTGTCACTCGTTACTTAACGTAAGGCGGTGACATTTCATGGCTCACCACACGTGGTGAACGTTCTAAAATACCCGTATTCTTCGCCGCTTCTGCACCTAGGAATGTGGTATTGGTACGTGAACCTTGTGCATCGTATTTGGCGATATCAGACAACTTCACCATGTAACCTGTTACGCGAACCAAGTCATTTGACGCAACGTTTGCCGTGAACTCACGGTAACCTGCGTTGAGCGCGCCTTTACAAAGGTTGAACATCGCTTCCGGGTTTGATTTCACCGTTTCGTCGATGGTCAAAATGTCGCTGATGCCAGAACGGTAGTACTGGTGATGCCCTGCCGTTGCTTGCACGTAAGAGACAGGATCCGGCTCGTTGCCGTAAGGAATACGAACGCCCGGAGTAACATCCAAATCAAGGCTAATGCCGCCCTGTGCATGCAGTAGCGCTTTGCCGTCTAAACCAAACTTCACAGGCGTACTTTCTACTAGCTCCGACAATTTAGCTGAGATTGCGTGGCCCAATTCGTTCGCTGTTGCATCTTGACCGTAACGGCTCGTATTGCCCTCTTTCTGTAGCAATACGTTTACCGCTTCTGCCATGCCGTAAATACCATACATTGGCGCAAAACGAGACTCTTCAATCAAACCTTCTTGTGTTAGGAAGCCTTTAAAGAACTCAGATTTCTCATGCAGGTGTGAAGCACGGGCATCCATGAGCTCAACCATCAAACCGTGGTATTCCGGCAGCACGTTGTTGAAGAAATCGTCACAGTTGTCTGAACGATTCGCCGCTTCTTTAAGATTCATACGCACAAGTGTGTTTGAACCACCAGCCAATGGCAGAGAGTTGTAGCAGCTCACGATACCAAAGCGACCACCTTCGTACGCGTTTGCATGCATTGGGTAATTCGCGATGTGTGGCTTGCTGCACTCACAAATGTTTTGTGTTGCTTGTTTTAGCAGATCGTCTGGTGTTACTCCTTCGTCGTACATGAACGTTAAGTTTGGCGCGATCTGTTTTAGCTCAGCGTCTACTTTCAAAATCGTACGACAAATAATGTTGTCCGTCGGACCAATGTTCACGTGCATAAACGCATCGGGCAATGTGCGATCAAGCATGACCCAAAAGTGTTTTAGCTTTTTGTAGACTTGCTCGTCAGTAAGGCCACCGACGTAAGGCATAAGCACATCATCAAGTTGACCAAGGTACACTGGGATGTTAGTTACCGAAGGCACATGATGGTAAATGATGGTCAACATGTTGATTGCATCATCAAAATCTTCTGCTGGATCTAACTCCAAGTATTCAGAGCCTTGAGAAAGAAATTTTGCGTAATCTGGCAAAACATAACGCGGCTTAAACGGCGCATGACCTTCAAACATGTCACATATGACGCCTTGCTGCATTGCTTGGCTTACCTCGTCAGAGACAGTCATATATGGAATAGTCGCTTCAGCTTCCAAAGCAAGAAAGTTCGATTTCTGTTTTGGAGATAAGTTGCTATCTGTCGCGATAGCTAGGAAACGCTGCTGAAGATCGGAAAGGCTTTGAGTCATCTAAGATGTTCCTGGAGAAAATACAACGAATGCCCCCCTTTCAAGTCTATACCTCGAAAGAGTGACTTGTATTCTACGCTTGAGAAGTCTTTGCCACTAATGAAAAAAACAAAACGGGTAATTTCCATTTTGGAAATAACAACTTCCTAATTTGGCTAAGACTGAATGCGTTAGCTAAATTATACTTCTTTTAGCTTCGATGCGCTGTCGACAGCATCACGCCCGCACTGATGAAGACACCCCCCGTCAGGCGATTGAATAACTTCGCTCGTCCTTTCGCAAATAGCCAATCCGATGTTCTCACCCCTAGCAAACCATAGAAGGTCAACCAACTCAGTTCGAACACTACAAAGGTACTGGCAAAGACAATGTACTGTGTGATTAACGATGCAGAAGGGTCGATGAACTGAGGAAACAGCGCAGTGAAAAAAACGATGGCTTTTGGGTTACTCGAACCAACAATAAAACCACTGGTAAACGCGCTTAAGTAATTTGAAGAAGATCGCTCAGGTTGCGCTTGCGAGAAGTCAGTTTGTTTTGAGCGCAGTGCTTGGATACCAAGCCAAATAAGATACGCAGCGCCACACCATTTGATGATGTTAAAGGCCAACTCCGAAGAAGCGATTACGACGCCGAGGCCAGTAAAAGATAAGGTAAGGATGATAGTAATTGCGATCAAACTGCCAAGAGCGGTCGCAAAAGCATAGCGAAATCCGCTACTGACCCCTTTGCTCAGACAAAGTAGTGAACTAGGACCCGGAGAGGCAGTAAGAACCAATATGGCTAGCGTGTAATAAATCCATGTATCCAGTTGCATTGGCATTCCCTTCCAATCCGTTATGTACTGTACTCAAGTTACGGTTACTAACCTCTAAGTACGACCATTTTTCTGTCCTTAAACGCAGAGCAATCAACAAACTTAACGCTAGTAATCTGGAGTAATCGCGCCTAACCAGTGCAGTTACAATGCGATTAGTTATGCACTAAAAATACTGACATTATGCAACCATGTAAAGAGATAAGTTAGCCCTTCATAACTCAATCATAAAAAGGTTGGGGATCAACTTCTAACGTGGATGGGGCGATTGCTTTTTCGATCGCATAGGCACTGTTTTTCAAATCCACCATCGCAACATCAATATAACGGTTAAACTTGCGAGAATAGAAACACTTAATAATTGGCTTTAGTGGCTGTAATGAATTTGACGTCCAGACGATACCCACTCGACCATCGTTAAGTTGGACAATGGAGCCGACGGGATACATACCAATACAATTAATAAACTTATAGACAAGATCCGCATCGAGATGAAATGGCGTAAGACTTAACAGGATTTTGAACGCTTCCGCAGAACTCATCCCTTTCTTGTAAACTCGCTCCGCTGTTAATGCATCGTAAATATCGACAATACAACTCATTCGCCCATGAACAGGGATTTGCTCACCAGCTAGGCCACGTGGATAACCTTTGCCATCCAGTTTTTCATGGTGCATTAAGCAAACATCACGACTGATTTCGCTCACCCCTTTAACCCCAAGTATTATTTTTCTCGCATACACCTGGTGCAGCTTCATGTGCTCAAATTCTTCTGGCGTTAACCGAGCAGGTTTATGCAAAATCTCATCATCAATTTTTATCTTGCCGATATCATGAATAATCCCACCAACGGCCAGCTGTTTTAAGGTATCTTTATCCAATCCTAGATGCTTACCAAATGTAACCAGCAGACAAGCCACATTCACTGAGTGCTCAAGCAAGTAAGAATCTTTTTTGCGCAGTGCGGAAACACATTGAAGTGCATCCGAATCGATAAACACGCTGTCAATCATGTCGTCAGCCCACGATTCAATCTCATCGACTTCAATAAGCTTGCCTTCAAACGTCTGATTGAGCAGTTTTTGTGCTAACCCCTTAGCCTCTGCAATGAGTTTTTTGGCACGCTTATGCTGAGCTTCACGAGAACGAAACGCACGCTTAATTTTTGAGGTGGCGATGACTTCTGATGCACCCAGTATCACATCGTGCTCTTCTTCGACGGGTTTAAACACGCACCCTTGGGCAGAGAGTTTTTGATCAACCCAAACGTACTTAATGCCGCCCGATTTTAACTTTTGAATACCTTGTAATGAGGAGACGCGGCCAGCATTCGCTAAGTTGACTCGCTTGCTCTGTTGGATCGAGGTGACGAACATGCCAATACTCAAATCTGCGATCGCTATTTTTATCGATTCTTCTGTTTTGTACTGCATGCCGGCATTTTCATTAAACGCTAAAATAATAAAAATGGATTATAAGAGATAAGACTATTCACTGTTACAAAAATTTGAAATTTATGCGCCTTCAATCAAATATTGGGCAAATTACGTACCACTTGTCCCTTTTATTCTTAAGGACTTAGACTCAGCACACATTAACCCGCATGAATTTTCAAAATTTTGTGGCACAAATCAACAACAACTTTGAATAAATAGTATCTAATGCTGAATGCACTTAAAAACGCAGAAAATCAAATCCATTGCGCTATAACAACTATTTATAACACTTGAAAACGTGAATCTCATAATAGACCGTACCCAATGGCACACTGTATAAATATGTCATTTACGCTTGGATCGATTATGTTATTCGTTCCTCAAGGAGATTACGATGTGGAGAAATATCTAGACCATCAAGGTGAATGTAGCTGTCTCCGAGTATAATCATGAGTCTCTTCCGGTTCTCGAAGTAAACCTAAAACAATGGCTAAACTCGGTTCTCTAAATCACGTTCAATGATAAGTGCCAGTTGTTATACATTAAGCTGTTCAATCAACATCTCCCTCGGCAAAAGGCATATTACGAACCGTTGCCAAGGAAGCGCACATTAGCGAAGATGATCAAACACGACATTTTGCTCGAGGTGAGCATGATATTGAGTGTAATCCAACCCCATCTCAAATATGTATTTCGTCACCAAATTCCGCACCCACTCTACTAATTGGCCAGCCTGCCAAGGCTTTTCAACATATCGATCAATGCCCGCTAAGTCGATAGGATTTATGATATCAGTATGAATGGCCTGTCCAGTGAACAGAACTTTGCTAGTACGTAGAAAGCGGCTGTCTTGGGATATCTCGTTCAGCAATCCGCTTCACTATTGACAGCCCTAGCCCAAAAGAGACAGTGTGCCATTGACGTACCCAGTGCCGCCATGATTGGCATCAGCAAGTTTGCTGTCGCAGTCTGAGACATAACATTAGCCATCAGCAAACGTAATATTCACAATGATTTCTTTGTTTTTTCAGTAATTTAATCTTAATGTGGATCAACTTTGGTTTGTTCTGCTTTGTAAAGCGAGCCGATTAATAACCAAATTAATGTTATGATCACGACCACAAATGGCACGCCAAAAACCGCGATAATAGGCGTTAAGATCGAACGCATCATCGCTATTGTTGCCATGTAAGACATGAACATCGAGAAAATCGCAGTGATCAGCATTAAGCCTAACATGACGTATTTTGGGTTAAGCTTAGACAAGTGTTCAAATAACGACCATGATCCTTTGATGGTTTTTTTGTGCTGTTTGTGCTGTTTATTTTGATAGCTAACTGACTGATTGACCATAAAGGGATTAATGAACGCCATTTTTTTTGAGAAAGTCTTTGAAGGTTTAGATCAGCATTGTATCATCTGATTATTTTTAAATGGTAAATGGAGTTGCTTGTGAAGGGCGTTACTATAAAAAATTTTTTACGAAGATTTGATAAATACCGCAAATCAAAAATGGAAAAGCTGGAGGGGTTCTTTCATAAGCTTATTAGAAATAACCGCTATTGTCAGTCTGAGCTATTACCAGTATCAGAAGTCAAACGTATTTTGATTTTGCGCAATAACACTCGAATTGGTAATGCATTATTTCTAGTCCCTTTTGTTCGCCAAGTAAGAGAAATCTTTCCTGATGCACATATTACATTAATGCTACACAATGAATTCTTAGGGCAGATATTCACCAACTTAGATGTTGATGAGATTTGTTATAGCCGATTGAGTTTTAAGCATAGTATCCAAAGCCTCAGTTTGATTCGAAAGTTAAAAAAAACAACGTTTGATATTATTTTTTCCCCGTATAGTTCGTCAGAAGATGCTGCCATTTGCGCTATAGTTCCAGCTATCAACAAAATTGGTAGGGCAAGTAAAACGAAAAGCAATGCTTTTACTCATACATTTGAGGGTTCAGATGAAAAGAAACATTCTGCCCTAACGAGCCTCTACTTGTTACCAAAAGCTGGTTTTGCATTGCATCCTGTTAATCATACTATTGAGTTGAGTTCAGAAGAACTGATCGCTGGTAAGAATGAGTTTAATCAAATTAAGTCTTCAGAAAAAACTGTACATATCGCTTATTTTCGTGGGGCTAGAGGAGATAAATTACTCCCTGAATCTTACTGGCGTAAGTTAATTGAACGTATTGAATCTGAGGTTGTTGAAAGCATTGAATGGGTGGAAGTTTTAAGTCCAGACATACCAGAGCCTTTAATTAACAAGGTAAATACGTTTTATTCACCTAATATACGACATCTTGCTAGTTTTTTAACTAATGTGGATGCCTTTATTTGCTGTGATACAGGGCCGCTTCATCTTGCTGATGCAGCTAATGCTCGGTGCATTGGACTTTATAATAAAACGGATACGATAACATTTGGCTTATTAAATAAGCAGAGTGTTTGCATAACTGACATCGACGGATTTGATGTAACACAAGCGTTAGGTATGACGAACGATGATTATATAGCCAGCGATGTGAGAATATAACGTAATGCTACCTTGTGCGCACTTGGGCCTGGACAATTAGCCATCTTGGATTCAAGTTCTAAGTGGACTGCCCCCAATATCCTTGACAGTTTTCAGCCTCATTTTGAGGCTGATTCAAACTCTCTAGCACCTTAAACTTCACAAGATCATTTCTTCTAGCAATCAAAGCCACATATGAACGATTACTTGCGGTAGGAAACCTAAAAAGTGGCTATCGTTGCCTGCATGAGAAAGATGGTTGTGATACTAAATTCAATGTTAAGAGACGGTGTAATGTGGGATAAAGATAGCGCCAAAAATTAACTATTGACGCCATAGTCTCTTGTTATTCGACATTCCTTCGCTGTAACTCAGCCTTAAACTTGCTTTCTCTATGTAACCAAATACCCCAGTTAACGAAAAACATTAAACAAGGAAAGAGCGAGTATTGTACGACATTAGCTTTTACGTACATTAACACGCTTTCTACATCTGATGACGGGTAGTTAATCAAGATGTTAAACACTATAAAGGCAACTGCCATTACCGCAGTACTTTTTATAGCCCAGACGAGAAAGCCCTGTTTTCTAACCTTGCTCCAGTACGTAAAATACTTATCATTCATACATATTCCCTTCCCTAAGCCAAACCAATCGTCCAAATACTCTATATGTAGTTCACTTTTCCAATATCGTAATAACGCCTTGTTAAGTAGTGAGCAACGCCAATCATCCTATCTAAGTCATTGTTACATAAATATTTAACTTAAAATAAGCCGAAAACGCCAAGCATTGAGAGTCACTCTTAAATGCTTGTATGGGAAATTATCCCTCTAAATCGACCAGTTTCGGGTAATGTGAGACCCAGGCTTTAGCTGCAACTAAAGCTTTCCATGTAGTAGTTCGTTTAAACGCTGG